>DKFG01000173.1:676-5213 GCA_002452325.1 Geobacter sp. UBA6802 | reverse complement strand
ACCAGGATCACGTCCGGGTCCTGGCGCAACGCGCCTTTGAGGGCACTGGAGAAAGTTGGAGTATCGGTCCCCACCTCCCTTTGACTGATGATGCATTTATTGTCACGGTGTAGAAACTCGACCGGATCTTCAATGGTGATGATGTTGCAGGTCCGCTGGTAATTGATATGATCGATCATGGCTGCCAGGGTAGAGGACTTACCCGAACCGGTGGTACCGGTCACCAGGATCAGTCCGCGTTCTTCCAGACAGAGCTTCTGTAATACCGGCGGCAAGTTCAGCTCTTCCAGTGTCGGAATCTTCATGGCAATGGCCCGGAACACCAGGGCTATGGTGCCCCGCTGCCGGTAACAGGCCACACGGAATCGTCCCAGGCCCGGAACCGCGTAGGCCATGTCAACTTCGGAATTCTCCTCAAAGATCCGCCGTTGCCGGTCACTCATCATCGAGTTGGCGATGCTTGATACCACATCAGGTGCCAATCGCTGTGCATTAGGGATCGGATGGAGTTTACCGTCAATCCTGACAATCGGTGGCAACCCGGTCTTGATATGAATATCAGAGCCACGCGCCTTGACTGCAATGGTGAGAATTTCGTTCAGATCCACCGGACACCTCCAAAATACAGGATTACTTCCCTTCGGTCTTGGGGGGCGCGGCTATTAACTCCAGCAGTTTACCCTCAATCTCAGCCAACATGGCCGGGTTGTCCTTCAGGAACTGGCGGGAGTTCTCCCTGCCCTGCCCAATCCGCTCCTTGTTGTAAGAGAACCAAGCGCCACTCTTGTCGACAATTCCTCTGTCCACCGCCAGATCCAGTACATCACCGGTGCGAGAAATCCCCTCACCGTACAGAATGTCAAATTCGGCCTCTTTAAAGGGAGGGGCCACCTTGTTTTTTACCACCTTGACCTTGGTGCGGGAGCCGATCACCTGATCCCCTTGCTTGAGGGTGGCAATCTTGCGGATATCCAGACGGACTGATGCGTAAAACTTGAGGGCATTACCGCCAGTAGTGGTTTCCGGGTTGCCGAACATCANNAAGATCACGCAGCAGTTGGATTTGGAGATGATACCGGTCAACTTGCGCAGCGCCTGGGACATCAAGCGGGCCTGCAACCCCATATGGGAATCGCCCATCTCTCCTTCAATTTCAGCCTTGGGTACTAATGCGGCCACCGAGTCCACCACCAACACGTCTATCGCACCACTACGCACCAAGGTTTCAGCTATTTCAAGCGCTTGCTCGCCGGTATCCGGCTGCGATACCAGCAGATCGTCGGTCTTTACCCCCAGTTTGCGGGCATAGGTGATGTCAAGGGCATGTTCGGCATCAACAAAGGCAGCAATCCCACCGGTCTTCTGGGCCTCGGCCACAATATGGAGGGCCAGAGTCGTCTTGCCGGAAGATTCAGGACCATACACCTCTATCACCCGGCCACGGGGTACCCCACCCACCCCCAAGGCCAAATCAAGAGAAATGGCGCCAGTAGAAATCGCCTCCACACCGGGCAACGCCTCATCGTTACCAAGGCGCATGACTGCCCCTTTGCCAAACTGTTTCTCTATCTGGGACAGTGCCAACTCAATGGCCTTATTTTTATCGCTCAACGGATGACCTCCTTGCGGTTGTGGTGCTGTTGGTAAAGAGTTGTGAACCTATCATACAAAAAGAGCTGCCAGCAAGTGAAATAAAGGACAAATCAGGCCATTTCAGACGCTATAAGTCGTACTTTCAGCATCAAAAGCGCCTGTTCAACCGACTGTTGCCGAACGGAAGTCCGATCACCATCAAACCGGCACCTGATCGCCTCACTACCGTCACAGTCGGCAAGTGCCAGATAGACCGTTCCCACCGGTTTGTCTGCAGTACCGCCGTCAGGTCCTGCAACGCCGGTGATTGCCAGCCCCAGGTCGGCTTGACAGGTCACCCTGACACCGGCTGCCATGGCACGGGCCACCGGTTCACTTACCGCACCATGCTGCTCAAACAGTTCGCCGGGAACCTGTAACAGCCGCTGTTTTACATCATTATGATAGGCTACAACCCCCCCTCTGAACCAGCCTGAACAGCCTGGCTGATCAGCAATACGGCCCGCCAGCAATCCGGCCGTACAGGATTCAGCGACGGCCAGGGTCAGGCCGTATCGGCAGAAAAGGAGATGGATTTCCTGCAGGTCAATCATGCTCATACTCCTCCAGCAGCTGTTGTTGCACCTCTTTCAGCGGCAGCCCCTGCTCTGCTGCAATCCGGCAACAGTCATCAAATTCCGGCTTCAGATTACAATCCGACAGTTTATAGCGCACCATTCCCCAGCTGGTCTGGCGCTCTTCGATCCGCCGTTGCTGCTGCAAACGTCGCTGTTGCTGCACTCGCAGCCCCAGGGTACCGGTTTCAGCCATTACCAGCCTGGCCAGCTCTGACTGCTGATGAGGATTGCACAGAAATGCCAGCAATATGCCCGGTCGCTGTTTCTTCATCTGAATGGCGCTGGTCCAGACATCCAGGGCACCGGCAGCCAACAATCGCTGCACCGTATGGCCGATCACCTCAGGGGTCACGTCATCCAGGTTGCAGCTCAGCTCCAGCACCGTATCTCCCGGCTGATCCAAGGTTTCACCCAGAAATCCACGCAGTATATTGGGGCAGTCTGCAAAATCCTTACTCCCTGCACCATGACCAATGGCTCGTACCTGCATAACCGGCATGGCAGCCACCGGCTCTGCCAGGGCTGCCAGAATGGCGGCACCGGTGGGGGTTACCCGCTCACCGCTGCCGCAGTCACCGTGTACCAGCAGGCCGTTCATCAGTAACGCAGTGGCCGGGGCCGGCACCGGCAGCCTGCCGTGGGCTGTTTCCACAAAACCGCCACCCAGCGGTACTGCCGAACAATAGACCTGTGCCACTTCCAGGTAGTCCAGCCCTATGGCAGTACCGACAATATCAACAATACTGTCTACCGCCCCCACCTCATGGAAACAGACCTCGCCAACCGGAACCCGATGGGCGACTGCCTCAGCCTCGGCCAGTTTCAGAAAAATCCACTGCGCCAGCTCCTTGACTCGCCTGCCAAGAGCACTGTCTGCAATCATCGTGCGGATATCAGCGTAGTGACGGTGCTGGTGATGTTGTTCATGGGCAGATGCATCCGGCAGCTGGACAGTAAACGATCGACCGGTCATACCGTACCGCTCAGCCTGCCGGGATTCCAGCCGGTATGATCCCTCCGGCAGCCCCAGCTTGGCCAGTTCCTGCTGCAACACCTCAAGCGGCAGTCCCAGATCCAGCAGAGTAGCCACGGTCATATCGCCGCTTATGCCGGCGTGTGCATCAAGGTGTAGAATACGCATCCTGCCTCCGATTAATCAGGCTGGCAGCACAGGCAGCGCCAAAGCCATTATCGATGTTGACCACTGTTACCCCGCCGGCACAGGCGTTGAGCATCCCCAACAACGCCGCAATCCCGCCAAATGCAGCTCCGTAACCAACTGACGTCGGTACCGCAATCACCGGACGGTCCACCAGCCCACCCACTACCGAGGGCAACGCCCCTTCCATACCAGCCACCACAATAAGTACGGTTGCCGAACGGATCAGCTCAATCCGTGACAGCAGCCGATGGATGCCGGCCACCCCTACATCACAGAGCAACTCGCTCTGATTGCCAAGAAATCTGGCCGTTACCAGGGCCTCACTGGCGACCGGCAGATCTGAAGTACCTGCCGCTACAACCAGGATGGTACCACGCCCCTGCTCCAGCGGCTGGATGTTCTCAAGGGTCAGACAGCGTGCAGCATCATGGTAAACCGCAGCAGGAAAATAGGATTGCAGTATTTGCGCCCGATCGTTCTCAAGCCGGGTCACCAGCACATTACTGCCATATTCGTGCATTTTTTCTACAATACCCCTGATCTGCTCAACCGTCTTGCCCTGTCCGAAGATTACCTCCGGTTGCCCTTTACGCAGGCCACGGTGATGATCAACCTGGGCGAATCCAAGATCTTCAAACGGCAGATGACGTAATCGCTCTACCCCCTGATGGGGAGTAAGCTCCCCACGGGCTACCTGCCCCAACAGTTCACGCAGCTGATCTTCCTGCACTGTTCCTCCTGTCCTGACTGCTTGAGAATGAACTCCTTTTATACCATGCAGCTATAAAATTGCCAGCCAACAGCTACTGATGCTGTTTATTCGCACGAAAACAGCATGTTACCACACCAAAGCAGTAGACTTGGCAGCCGCTTTCTGCTACATCTGTCCGACCTGAATCATCGGAAAGGAAGGACCGACACACATGGGTAAGACCACCGCAGAAAAGATTTTCGCCACTCATCTGGTGGATGAGCCGTTCAGCGGCACTAAGGTGCTGAAACTGGATGTGGTACTCTGCCACGAGATCACCACCCCCATCGCTATTGACGACCTGATCGTACGCGGGAAGGACCGTGTCTTTGACGCCTCAAAAATCAAGGCCGTCATCGACCACGTCACCCCCTCGAAAGACTCAAAGACCGCCACCCAGGCCAAGATCCTGCG
>DKFG01000173.1:0-659 GCA_002452325.1 Geobacter sp. UBA6802 | reverse complement strand
ACGCCCTGTTTCCCGAAAAAGGCTTTATCAGGCCTGGCAACACGGTGATCATGGGGGACTCCCACACCTGCACGCACGGTGCTTTTGGTGCCTTTGCCGCCGGGGTTGGCACCACCGATCTGGAAGTCGGTATATTGAAAGGTGTCTGTGCCTTCCGTGAACCTAAGACCATTCGGGTTAACGTCAATGGCGTACTGCCGAAAGGGGTCTATGCCAAGGATGTAGTCCTGACCTTGATCGGCATGATTGGCGTCAACGGAGCCACCGACCGGGTTCTCGAATTTCGTGGTTCCACCATTGATAGCATGACGATGGAGTCCCGCATGACTCTTTGCAACATGGNNTGACCACGGTGGAATACCTCTGGCCCTTCATTCAGGGGGATTTTGCCACCAAAGAGGCGGCTCTGGCCGATTACCGACAGTGGTGCTCAGATGACGACGCTATCTATGAGCAGGTCATTGAGATCGATGCTACAAAACTGGTCCCGGTAGCCACCTTCAATTTCAAGCCGGATCAGGTCAAGGCAGTTACTGAGTTCACCGACAACAGGGTTGATCAGATCTACCTGGGTTCATGCACCAACGGTCGTCTTGAAGATTTACGGATCGCAGCCCAGATCCTGAAAGGTCGCAAACTGGCTGACAACGTACGTGGTA
>DKFG01000294.1 GCA_002452325.1 Geobacter sp. UBA6802 | reverse complement strand
CGTCACACATTCTGCGGAAGAGGCAGTTTGTTAATGGCTTGCGCTGTTCTGGTGGATCCGGCCTTATCTCTGGCTTTTGAAAATATGGGTGTTATTAACGGCAGTTTCAGGAATTTGTTTCCGGTTGCCATTGTCAAACACCATAGCGCTGTTCATATCGCCTCGAATACTGCGAGCAGGCAGCATAGACACTTGTATTTGGAATTCAATGATGAGGCAGGCAGGACAAAGGAAGAATTCGCGAAAATTGCTGCTGATGCTTGTAAGGAGAAATCCGATTACGCTATCGCTGATCATTATGTATTAAACTCTGCATTCCATCCAAATGGTGCGCTCCTTTTTACTGCTACGGCAGATATAGTATGTTTCGATCTTCCATCACCCAAAAAGGTCAAGTAGCCTAAGTTAGTTGAGATGGAGGCAATATGCTTTCAATAATCATATTTATATGCGCAATTGCGGCACTTTTAGCCTCACTTTATAAGGATCTTAGGATTGAGCGTTCAGAACCATCGGTAATTAAAGCGCTACATATACATCATTTCGCACAAGGAGTATTAGTGATATTAGCTTTTTGTAGTGTTTTAAGCTCAAATCATTCTGAGAAGGAGTTACGTATTGCTCAGCTTGAAGCGAATGCTGCAATATCTGCTGCAAAGCATTTTTTACCAATATACGACCAATACTTTCTTGAACTTTTACCTTCAGCAGTAGCACTGAACAATTACTTCAGATACAAAAAAGTTATGAATACTCAGCCTCCAGAGGTCGCACAATGTTTTGACTGGAACCGCGTTGCATCAGTTTCATTGAAAAACCAACGAGATAATGGTTTGAAAGCGTTTGCAGAGCTTCAAAAAATTGCTCGAGCGGTATTGTCAGAACAAGCGATATATGGCGAGCAGTATCCAAAAGCTCTAGTCAATTGGGCAATGAAGACTATTGAGTTAAAGGAAGAGCAACTGCCTCTAATCCTCAGTACGTCTTCTGAGGCTGTCGCCTATGCTGAACTCACTGGCAGAGGAGTTGGTTTTTCAGTAGCTTCTGCACAAAACGCACTGAAGAAACTTGAAAAGTGAATTCCCAACCAGACAGAAGCACCGACCTAAAACCGCCGGTGTTCTGCCCAGACGTTGAGTTAAAAAGGAACAAAATCTGATGCTGACCAAACGTATCATCCCCTGTCTTGATGTGACCGGTGGCCGAGTAGTCAAGGGGGTGCAGTTTCTGGAGCTGCGCGACGCCGGTGATCCGGTGGAGATTGCCGAATCCTACGACCAGCAGGGGGCAGACGAGCTGACTTTTCTGGATATCACTGCCTCCAGTGATGGTCGGGACACCATGGTGGATGTGGTACGCCGCACTGCCGAGCGGGTCTTTATGCCGCTGACCGTTGGTGGCGGCATACGGGCAGTGGAGGATATCCGCCGTATGTTGAACGCCGGGGCCGACAAGGTCTCGATCAATACGGCGGCAGTCAGCCGACCTGAGTTTGTGAACGAGGCGGCTGAGCGGTTCGGCTCCCAGTGTATGGTGGTGGCGATTGATGCCCGCCAGGTGCCAGGGGAGCAGCGTTGGGAGGTGTACACCCACGGCGGCCGCAAGCCGACCGGTATTGACGTGGTGGAGTGGGCTGGCCGGATGGAAGCGTACGGTGCCGGTGAAATCCTGCTGACCAGCATGGATCGGGACGGTACCAAGGATGGCTATGACCTGGCCCTGACACGGGCGGTGGTAGATGCTGTTTCTATTCCGGTGATCGCCTCAGGCGGTGTCGGCAACCTGGAACATCTCTATGACGGTTTCACCTCTGCTGGGGCATCGGCCTGTCTGGCTGCCTCGATCTTCCACTTCCGTCAGCACACCGTGCAGGAAGCTAAACAGTATCTGCAGGGACGCGGCGTCCCGATCAGGATGGTCTAAGATGAACAGTAACCAGCATATTCTGGATGAGTTGTATCAGGTGATCCTGTCCCGCAAGGGGGCCTCGCCAGACAGTTCCTACACCGCCTCCCTGCTGCACAAAGGCCTGGACAAGATCCTCAAGAAGGTCGGTGAAGAGGCCACCGAAGTGGTGATTGCCGGCAAGGGCGGAACTGAGCACGAACTGATCTATGAATCAGCCGACCTTTGCTATCACCTGTTGATACTGCTGGCAGCGCGGGGTGTACCCGCTGATGCGGTCTGGTCTGAGCTTGCCCGGCGCTTCGGTACCTCCGGCATCGCGGAAAAGGCATCCCGTAAGGAATGACCTTCACCAGCGTTTATTCAGTTGACATCAGCTGATTAGTTGCTAGTATATGAAACTTACAAAAAAATACACTTGGCATTGTTAACAGCGTTGCTGTTTTCATATACGTATCTGACGATGGAGGGAGGGATTATGAATGCCAGGAGTACGAATTCGCGAAAATGAGCCATTTGACCTCGCTCTGAAGAAATTCAAGAAACAGTGCGAAAAAGCCGGGATCCTCTCTGAGGTCCGTAAGCGTGAGCACTACGAGAAGCCCAGTATCAAGCGCAAGAAGAAGGCAATTGCAGCCCGCAAGCGTGCGCTGAAAAAGCAACGTAAGATGATGGACTAACGGCCTTAACCGAGCCGGATCCTTTCTCCGCAACCCACCTAACGATCCGGATGCAGTACAGACGGGGCTTTCGCAAGAAAGCCCCGTTGCCGTCTCTTCGCTATGGACCAAACCATGAGCCTGCTTGATATCGCCATTCTCAGTATTCTGGCACTAGGAGGCCTCAGGGGATTGTTGCGAGGGTTGATCAAGGAGGCCGCAGCCCTGACCGCACTGGTACTGGGCGGTTGGCTGGCATTCAGGTTCCATGACCAGGCCGCGCTGCTGTTGCACACACTAGTGCCGCCGACAGCAGCACGCATGATCGCCTTTGTAACCCTGCTGATCCTGGTAGGCCTGATCGCTCATCTGCTGAGCAACCTGTTGACCCAGCTGGTTACGCTTGCGTTGCTGGGGTGGGTCAATCGTATTGGCGGCCTACTGTTGGGTGGTCTTGAAGGAGCGCTGGTACTGGGGATGGTATTCTACGCACTACTGGCGGCGCCGCTTACGTTCCCGTTCAAGGAATCTATCAGGCAACATGCACTTGCCACTCAGCTGGCACAACTTGGCGGCACGACCCTTGAGCATGCCAAGAGCCTGAAGCAGCTGCCATGAGTCGCAATGACACGGTCAGAGAGGTTGCCGAGCGGCTATCGATCGCGGATGTAATCGGCGAGTATGTGGCGCTGAAGCGCAGCGGATCCAACTTTCTGGGGCTCTGCCCATTCCACGGAGAGAAGACCCCCTCATTCAACGTCAACCCGGCTCGTGAGATTTTTCACTGCTTTGGGTGCGGTGCCGGTGGCGATATCTTCTCGTTTGTAATGAAGATTGAGGGGATCAGTTTTCCTGAGGCATTGCGGAAACTTGCTGCCCGGGCCGGTGTTACCCTGGATGAACGACCGCTCTCTGATGCCGAGAAAAAGCAGAGGGCCGAACGGGATCAGCAGAGAGAGATCATGCTGCTGACGGCCAACCGCTACCGCGAACTGCTGACCCGACATCCTGAGGGGGCGACAGCACGCGCCTATCTGCAGCAGCGGGAGGTTACCCCTGAAGTTGCCGCTGCTTACGGACTCGGCTACGCATCTGCCGCACGAGATTCGACAGTACAACTGCTGAGGAGCAAGGGACTATCGCTGGAGCTGGCAGCCCAACTCGGTATCATCCGCAAGGGTGAACGAGGCTGGTACGACCTGCTGCATAATCGCCTGATCTTTCCGATCAGGGATCAACAGGGTCAGCCGATCGGCTTTGCGGGCAGAGTACTTGATGCAGGGCTGCCCAAGTATATTAATTCGCCGGAGTCGCCGCTCTATCATAAAAGCAGCGTCTTGTTCGGCATTGATCTGGCCCTGCGGGATATTCGTCAGAACGGAACCGCCCTGATAGTTGAGGGGTATTTTGACCACCTGGCCCTCTATCAGGCCGGTATTCGGAACGCCCTGGCCACCTGCGGTACTGCACTAACCGAAGGCCATATCGGTCTGCTGAAGAAGCATGCCCAGCGGGTCTGTCTGCTGTTTGATGGTGACAACGCCGGTCGCAAGGCAACCGTCAGGGCAATGGAACTTTGTCTTGAGCAATCATTACCGGTCTATGTACTCAGTCTGCCCCAGGGTGATGACCCGGACACCTTCCTGCTCAACCACGGCGCCGATGAGTTTCTGAAACGGCTTGAGCTGGCAAAGCCGGCCTTTGAGCAGTTTCTGCACTGGTTATTGGCCAAGACACCTGCCGACAGCGTGGACCACAAAGTAAGGCTGATGGACGAGATCGTCCCCCGCTTCCAACGGATCAAGGATCCGGTTGAGCGGGACTTGTATCAGAAAGAGATCTGTCGGCTGCTGGGGGTTGATCTCAGTGCATTCCGCAGACGACTGTCTGGTCAGCAGGCAGGCAGCGTTCAAAACCGGCAGCAGCCAACAGCCGGGGTGGCTGCAAGCGCACAAGCACCCCGTGACACAACCCAGGAAACGCTTCTGGGGCTCCTGGCCGGGTATCCTGATGCACGCCGTGAGATAGTCGGCATCCCGCTTACCCAGCTATTTGACCAGCAGTACCTGCCGCTGGCCCAAGCGTTGTTGGAGGTTGCCGAGCAGACCCCTGAGATGCCCCCCTGGCCGGAGCTGCTTGCCCGCCTGGAGTATGAAGAACAAAAAAGTCTGGTGGCACGACTGCTGGTGCAGGATCAGCACTTGGCAGACATCGATTGGCGCACCGCCCTGCGCCACTGCCTGAAACGTCAGGAACAGGCACGTTCACGGGAGCTGCGGCAGATTGCTCAACGCTTGGCCACCTTGCCGGAAGACAGTGACGAATATCAAGAACTGATAAAATCAGCCGATCTCTTGCGTAATCGAAAATCAGCGCTATAACGTAATCATACTAATGTTGGATCCAAAAGGTACCTGATCAAATGGCTAAAAAGAATATGGATGAAGTCAAACAACTGATAGATATCGGCAAGGAAAAAGGATTCCTGACCTTTGACGAAGTCAACGACATCCTGCCGCCTGATGTGGCAACCGAACAGCTGGAAGATGTAATGGGCCTGTTCGGTGATATGGATATTGAAGTTGTTGATTCTGCTCAGAAGGTAAAGATCCCCAAGGTCAAGGTCGACCTTGAAGAGGGTGAAGAAGAGGCCGAAGGCGAGTCTGAAGAGATTGAATTTGAACCGGGTGCCATTGGCAGGACCAGTGATCCGGTGCGGATGTATCTGCGCGAGATGGGCTCCGTATCCCTGCTAACCCGTGAAGGTGAAGTAGAGATTGCCAAGCGGATTGAAGATGGTGACCGTGAAGTGGCCGGCATCATCCTCAACACCCCTATTACGGTCAAGGAAGTACTGAATCTTGGTGAAAAACTCCGTAGATTCCAGATCAGTCCATCAGAGATCAGCAAAGATATCGAAGAAGACGCCGAGGTCGACCTTGAGGAGGGGGAAGAAGATCCCCAGAAACTGCGGTTACTGGAGTCTATTGACGAGATAGCCGCCTCTGACCAGCTGATCGGGGAACTGCTTACCGCTCAGGAAAGTACCAAGGCCGCCGGTAAAAAGAAAGAGCTCGAAAAGCAAATCAAGGAGGCAAAGGAAAAGCTGGCCGAGCAGCTGCGCTCCCTGCGGCTGAAGGACCGTCATATCACCCGGGTTGCAGATCGTCTGAAGGAACTGTCATCCAAAGTCAACCGTGTCAAGAATGAACTGGCTGAGGTACACAACCTGATTCCGGCTGAAAAGATGGCTGAACTGCTCGACAAGTTCAAGGTGGACGAGGCGAAGGGGATGACAGCGCTCAAGCCGTTCAAGCTTGCCGAAGAGGATCTGCAAAAGGTTGAAAAACGCCTTAAAAATGGGGCACGTAAACTACTGAAGGTTGAGTATGAATCAGGATTCAAGGCCACGGAACTTTCCAAGGCGATCCGTGCCATGCGCGAGGGTGAACATAAGGCCAGGATCGCCAAGTCTGAGCTGATTGAGGCCAACCTGCGTCTGGTGGTATCCATTGCCAAGAAGTACACCAATCGGGGCCTGCAGTTTCTTGACCTGATTCAGGAGGGCAACATCGGCCTGATGAAGGCGGTGGACAAGTTCGAATACCAGCGCGGTTACAAATTTTCAACCTATGCCACCTGGTGGATCAGGCAGGCCATCACACGGGCCATTGCCGATCAAGCCCGCACGATCAGGATTCCGGTCCATATGATCGAAACCATCAACAAGCTGATTCGTACCAGTCGTCAACTGGTACAGGAAAATGGCCGTGAACCATCGCCTGAAGAGATTGCCGAGCGGATGCAGCTGCCGCTGGACAAAGTGCGCAAGGTACTCAAGATTGCGAAAGAGCCGATCTCGCTTGAGACCCCCATCGGTGAAGAAGAGGATTCGCATCTGGGAGACTTCATTGAGGACAAAGGGGTGGTCAATCCGCTGGAGGCGGTCATCAAGGCCAATCTGTCTGAACAGACTTCTCGGGTGCTGGCAACCCTGACGCCACGCGAAGAAAAGGTTCTGCGTATGCGTTTCGGCATCGGTGAAAAAAGTGACCACACGCTGGAAGAGGTGGGTCAGGATTTTGAAGTGACGCGCGAGCGGATCCGCCAGATCGAGGCCAAGGCACTCCGCAAGCTGCGCCATCCCAGCCGGAGCAAAAAATTAAAGAGTTTCGTAGAATGAGTCGCTTCCATCATTCCATACTACGTCTGTACGCCGTCTTCTTTCTATTCAGCCTGCTGCTCGCTCAACATGTAGCAGCTACTGATTACGATGACTCAAACCTGTTTATGGAGGCGTTCAACGCCTTTCAGGGCAAGAATTTTTTATTGAGCATCGAAAAGCTCAACCGACTGGAACAGCTCTTTCCCGACTCACCGCTCCGTGATGTGTCATTGCTGATGCTGGCCCGGGCCCATCAACGTTCTGGAGACAACCAAGCTGCGGGCACCACTATCAACCGCTTTGGCAAAGAGTTTGGCAACAGCCCCTTGGCTACGTCGGTAGAAGCTGAGCTTGCTACACTGGGCAAGCGTGTCGGTGCCGGAGAAAAACCTGCTCAAAACCAGCAGCTGCACACGGCTGCCCTCAAGGTACGTAATGAGCAACTGGCAAGGGAGCGGGCGGCAGCTCTAAAGCTCGAACAGGAACGTTTGGCAAAAGAACGTGCCGAACAAGAACGTCTGGCCCGCGAAAAGGCAGAGGTAGAGCGGTTGGAGCGTGAACGGCTGGCTGCGCTCAAGGCTGCCAGGGAAGCCGTTAAATTTGAACTCACTCAGCTGAAGGAACCACCGGAGCTTGAAGTCGGCATCCCGGTCCTGCTGCCTTTCAGACTTATTAACGCAAGTAAACAACCAGAAGAGTTCTCGCTTGAAGCGGTGTTACCTTCCGGAATTGAGGGGGTTATCATCCAAGACGGCGATCGGTCACGCCCTCTGCAGAAAGTACAGTTGCAACCCCAGCAGAAGCTTGACCTGCAGGTAGCCTTTACCATGCCCGGAAATAGGGTTGATGGGTCTCGTCTGATGGTAACCACACGCGCAACATCCACCAAATTTACGGATATCAGCCAGAGCTTAGAACTACAGGCAATCGCAGCCGCACCGCTTTTACGTGCGGTCTGCAGACTGCAAACCAGTAAACACCCGACAGACCTGCCGGATGATTACCGCGTTACTGTATTAAACGTCGGTTCCCGGCCTGCCCGTGAGATCGACCTGAAGATCAGCCTCCCGGAGTCGGTGCGTGTGATGCATGCTGGTGATAACGGGTGCTGGATTGAAAATGATCAGCTGGTGGCGTGTCGGGTAGCACTCCTGCCCCACGGTCAATTGCAGGAGCGTACCCTCAAGGTCATGGTTAGTGAAAACAAGATACCAGCTGGTAAACCGGTAAAGGGTTCAGTTGAGGTAGTGCAGACCGTACTACAGCTAAAAGAGAGCTTTCCCGGTGCAGTGGTAACAGCGAAACCCTGACAGCGCAGCCCCGATTTGAGTAGCGGGGCTGCGTTTTTATCATCTGCTAGATCAGCACCAGATTATCACGGTGAATTACTTCATCCCCGTAGCGGAATCCCAAAAGTTCTTCTATCTCTGTACTCTTATGCCCTGCCAGCCGTTGCACCTCGCTACTGGCATAATCCGTTAACCCTCGCGCAATCTCAGTGCCGTCAGGGCCGCAAACCCGCACACAACTGCCCCGTTCAAAACGTCCCACCACACCGGTTACCCCTGAGGGCAACAGACTGGTCCCTTTTTCAAGCAGTGCCCGTTGTGCACCGGCATCCACCAGCACTTTACCGGTAGGACGCAGGGTATAGGCGATCCAGTGTTTTCGGCGGTTAAGACCATCTTTGGCAGGCAGAAAAAAAGTACCCACCGGTTCACCCGCGAGAGCAGCGGCAACAATCCCTTGCTGTCTGCCCGGTACCAGGATGGTCGGCACACCATAGCGAGCCGCCTTCTTGGCTGCACTGACCTTGGTGGCCATTCCGCCGGTCCCCACCTGCGAGCCGCTGCCGCCTGCCATCCGTTCTATCTCACGGGTCACCCCCCGTACCAGTGGGATCAGGCGTGCATCCGGATTGGTGCCGGGGTTGGCATCATACAGACCATCAATATCGGTCAGGATCAACAACAGATCTGCCTCCGCCAGACTGGTCACCAGGGCAGAAAGGTTGTCGTTATCACCAAACTTGATCTCTGCCACTGCCACTGAATCGTTTTCATTGATGACCGGCAGCGCACCTGCAGCAAGCAGCGCCTCTAATGTTGTACGGGCGTTCAGGAATCGGCGGCGGTTGGCCAGGTCATCGGCAGTCAGCAGTATCTGAGCGGTGACCAACCCATGCCTGATGCAGGCCTGCTGGTATGCCTGCATCAGCAGCGGCTGACCAATAGCAGCAGCAGCCTGTTTCTGAGGAATGGTGAGCGGTGCTTGCTCATGCGTACGCACCACAACCCGTCCTGCTGCAACGGCTCCTGACGACACCAGAATTACCTCCAGTCCCTGCTGACGCAACAAGGCCATTTCATCGCAAAGTCTGCCGATAACCCCCAGATCCAGGCTACCATCATCAACCGTCAGCACCCGGCTCCCAACCTTCAGCACAACCCGTTTTACCTGCTGCAGCAGCTCCCGGCGCATTACCAAACCTCCTGTGGCGGTGCCCAGAGCCGCTCTGCAATGGCATCCAGCAGTGCCTCAATCCCTTGGCCGGTTGCCGATGAGATTGGAAAAACCGGTATCTTGCGCTCTGCAAACCAGGCCACAGCCTGCTGGCACTGTTCCTGTGCCTCCGGCAGATCCATCTTGGTCAGCACCACAATCTGCGCCTTGCTTCCCAACTCTTCACTGAAGAGGGCCAACTCACGATTAACCGCCTCAAAGGCGCCAAACGGATCAGATTCCGGCAGACCTGAGATATCAACCAGATGCACCAGCATGCCGGATCGCTCCAGATGTTTGAGAAAACGGTGTCCCAGACCGGCTCCGGCATGGGCTCCCTCAATAATGCCGGGGATATCGGCCATCACAAACGACCGGAAGTTCTTGTAGGCCACTACCCCCAGTGACGGCGCCAGAGTGGTAAACGGATAGTCTGCCACCTTGGGACGTGCTGCCGAGACCTTGCTGATCAGTGACGACTTGCCGGCATTAGGCAGACCCAGCAGTCCGACATCAGCCATCAGCTTCAGCTCAAGCCGCAGTTTGCGCTCCTCTCCCTCCTCACCGGGCTGAGCGAATTTAGGGGCCTTATTGGTCGCAGTAGCAAAACGGGCATTCCCCTGCCCTCCCCTGCCCCCTTTCAGCAACACAATCCGCTGCCCATCTTCGGTCAGATCAGCCAACTCTTCATCAGTTTCAGCATCCTTGATCAGGGTACCCACCGGCACCTTGACAATCAGATCCTCACCGGCAGCACCGTGGCGGTCCTTGCCCATGCCATGCCTGCCCCGCTCTGCCTTCTGATGCTGTTTATGCCGCAGTTCCAGCAGGGTTGAAAGCGCCTTGGTGGCCTCAAAGATCAGGTCACCACCCCGGCCGCCGTCACCACCGTTAGGGCCGCCAAAGGGGATGAACTTCTCCCGCCGGAACGAGACGCAGCCGGCCCCGCCGTGGCCGGAGGCACAGTGCAGGGTTACCTCATCAATAAACTTCATGCCTGCTCCCCTTCCAGCCAGTCTGCAATCTCCTGCAATCTGGTCTGCCAGCCATCACCCAGGCGCTGCTGCAGAAACTGCAGCAGCAGGCTGTCAAACATCTGCAGCCCTGCCTCCAGCAGGTACATCCTCTCGTAAAAGGCAGATTCACGCTCCGAAAGATCCTCCACCCCTTCCCGCTCCACCTTCACCGGTGGACATTTGAAGGAACTGAAGGTAAACAGCTCCGCATTCAACGCAAAACGCCACTCCAGCTCATCCTTTTCAAGGTGGATCACCGCACTGCTGATCGCCTTGCCGGTGGTAAGCGCGGAACGGGCCTCCAGATACTTGTCCTGTGAGCCGGACACCGCCACCTTCTGCGGCCCCCCTTCGCCACCACCCTGCAGCTGAATCCGATCATCAATCCAGGCAGCAAAAGGGGTGCCGTTCTCAAAGTGACCCGTTGCCGCCACCCTGAATCCCTCCCCCTCCAGCCCGGCATGCAGCAGCCAGAGCAGAAACTCCTCACCCAGCCAACGGTTTCCCTGAATCTCTTCCAGTGCCGCCTCAGAGCCTGCCTGGTTCAGCAGTGCCAACTGCTCACCTGCCGCCTCATCCAGCAGCCCCTGGGCACGGCTATAAGGATAGATCAGCTGAGGACGCAGGTTTTCAAAGCTCTTGCCAAACAGCTCCTCAAACCGCTCCATCACCTTGCCTGATGATGAAAACAGGGTCAGCAGGCCGTTATCCATATGCCAGGAAAGATCCACGGTAGAAGGGGCAGGCAGGGCGCGGGTCAAAAGCGCCAGCTTGGTCCGGTCGGCAATCTCCTCCCGCTCACGCTTGGGCGGACGCTTCAGTTCAGGCCGCTTGGCCAAGTAATCAGCCTCAGCCCGGCCGATGTGGGATTTCAGCAGCGCAGAAGGGATCCGGCGCTGATCACGGCGGTAGCTGAAGAACAGGTAGCGGTCACGCCAGAACTCTCCCGGTGCCACAAAGGCAGGGTCATCGGTGGCATCGGTACAGGTCCAGCCTTCGGTCTGCTCTTCAGCAGACTGCTCAATGGATTTGAAGATCCGTCCCTGCAGCGCAGCGGACAGCCATTCAAAGCGCTCCTGCTGCTGGGGTAGTTCTCCGTTCACGCGGTACTGGGCAAAACTGACGGTATTTGAATAGACTCCCATGCAGCTCACTCATCCCTTCTGATAGCACTTACTGCAGTGCCTGAAACAGTTATCACTAACCGTAGTTACGGTCAATTATCAATACCTTTTCCGTATCGCCGGCGGTCAGCTTGACGACG
>DKFG01000302.1:1804-49625 GCA_002452325.1 Geobacter sp. UBA6802 | reverse complement strand
TTCCAACCTTGTTTTGCAAAAAGCCTTTCTTTTAAGCAAACCATAGCAAACGGGCCGGACAAAGACAAACAACTGCGGGAGGGGGAAAAGAAAGGATAAACAATAAAAATAAAGGAAATAAAGGGGTCAGACCCCTTTGGTGTAAAGGGGTCTGACCCCTTTAGAGGGCCAATGGGGCAGTGTGGTGTTGCAAAGTCCTCTCAGGCGATCTGCAGTGCCTTCAGGATCGGCAGCTGTTTTTCGGCAAACTCTTGTGCCTGGGTGGTCAGTTCGGCCAGGTGCTCTTCTTCAGTCTCCATTGGTTTGCCTTCCTTCAGTATCCGTTGCCCCTGGGCAGACAGCAGCTGCCAGACAAACGGTGCCCAGTCTGCCGGTTGTTTCTTGCCTTTCTGCAGGGCCAGCAGGAAGAGTTGGTGAAAGCGTT
This sequence comes from Geobacter sp. UBA6802, assembly GCA_002452325.1. Lineage (GTDB taxonomy): Bacteria > Desulfobacterota > Desulfuromonadia > Geobacterales > Pseudopelobacteraceae > Trichlorobacter. The sequence goes on along the minus strand of DKFG01000302.1, from coordinate 49,201 downwards.
GACCAAGGTGATGGCTTCACCAGCGAAGTTGGATGCAGTCAGATCAGCGATACCGGTGATCCTTTTATTCCCTGTGGAACACCGGGGAGATGAATGCGTGGACGACGGGGCATGAGGGTAGAAAGCGTAAAGGGGTCTGCCCCCTTTTATGCCTTCTGTGTCTCTGTGTTAATGAACTGCCGTTTTTAGGATAAGTTACTCCACCAGAAAATTCAGATTAAGCATATCATTCTGCACCTGAACCGACTGTTGCACATGCCGGGCGTGGGCATCAGCCAATTCAGCCAGCTTATGCAGGTGCTGCATAGAGATCAATTGGCAGTAGGCTATTGCCAGGGCGCCGCAATCACGCAGTTTAAGCAGTGCATCTGCATCAAGGGCGTTCAGCGCCTCTTCGTTGATGCTAAAAAGTCCCTCAAGTTGTACAGACCCCAATGACTCCGTAGCAACAACAGGATTCCACGGACAGAGCAAACCTGCCTCATCAAGTGCAGCAACAGCCGCATGGGTATGCTGCTGGTTATCGAGCAGCGCCTGGCACTCCAGCAGGAGATCGGCGGTCTCTTTGGCCAGGTTGTTCTCCTCGCCATAAAAGGGATAGCCGCCAAGTTCAGACGGTTGCCACCACACATCGTTTATGCAGAGCACCTGCTCATTATGCTCACTTTTGGCAAGGGCAAAGGGGGCCAGCCGCAGGCGCAACGGCCAATAGCCGCCCAGCCAGGAGCCGTTAACGGCAACAAAAAGGTTTTTACCGGGCTGTAGTCCAAAAACAGCCTGCAGCGTCCATATGCCGTCCTCCATCCGCACCAGCCCGACAGGCAGATGGCAGGCCGCAGCGGGCATCTCGCTTGCGTTAAGCTCTGCCAGACTTATCTCGCGGGCAAAGGCGCTGTCCGGCATGGGACGCCAACGGGCGTTGGCAAACTGGTCAGGGGTCAGGGGAATAAGGGACATGACAGGCTCCTTTCAGTATCTGTATGTTAGAGCAAAAAAACCCGCCCCCAATCGGGGGCGGGCAGAGTACCGCAAAGAGTGCTACTTAGAATTACAGCGTGATAACTTCAGCAGCGAAGCCAGAACCCGTCAAATCAACCAAGCCTGTCAGCTTCACGACGATGTCGTTGGCGTCAAGGGCTGTCTGCTGAACCGGTACAGCGGTGTTGTTCACCATGGCAACCACATAGGTGTCGCCACCGTACTGGAACCAGGTAATTTCACCGGTGTTGGCAGCAAGGTTATGCGCCGATGCTGCTGTACCCTGATCCTGATCCAGCAGCGTGTAGTTGGCTGCCATGTTCAGTGCTTCGGCCAGGCTGGTAGCCGAGGCCACGTTAACTTGCGACAAGGCCATTGATGCACCATACAGCGTGAACACGTCTGCGGTACCAGAGAAATCAATCTTATTGCCAGCAGCCACAGTGTCAGTTGCAAAGCTGATCGTCGTCTTGGCGAAGCTGTCAGCCGTACCGCCGGTTACTGCAGAAACTACTTTAACGACATCGGCAGTACCAACGGTCACGGATGCGTTGGTGCCGACCGTAACCGTAGTGATAGCTGCATTTCCCGCGATGCTGATGACCGCATCCGCACCCGTTGCAGTGATGGTGTTGGCACCCGTGCCGACGGTGATGGTGTTGCCAGCACCGTTGGCGACGATGGTGTTGGCCCCATTGCTCAGGGTGATGGTGTTATTGGCACCTGAAGCAGTCAGGTCAACCGCACCAGTACCAGAGGTTGTTGCCGTACCTTGGGTAAAGGTATTGCCGGTACCGCTGGTGAAGATGGTGGCTGCCTGGCCTGTTGCCAGACTGAATTTAACGTTGTCCTGCGCAAGAACATTGTTCGCATCACCCAGGTTGAACGTTCCTGTTGCTGACGTTGTACTGACGGTTGTCAATGCGGTACCGGTCACCTTGGTCAAGGTAGTTGTGCCTGCACCGGCACCAATCGTAATCGTGTTCATGGTGTTGGTAGCATCAACCAGTTCGGATACGGTGAAAGCCTGCCCGCCGTTCTTGAGCTGTACCAGGGCATCGCCGCTCACCGTCAAACGATTAATAGTGGTGGCGTTGGTGGCCTGCGTCACCGTCAGGCTGTTGAGACCGGAAGTACCCACTTGCGTGGTTTCCAGAAGGCCCAGATGTGCGCTACCACCCGTTGCATTAACCACCAGTTCAGCAGAGGCAGCCAGATTCTGGAACTTGGTTGTCTTGGTGGTTGCTGCAGCTTCGCCAGCGACCGCCAAGGTTGCCTTGGCAAAACCGGTGTAATCCAGCGTGCTGCTGGTGGCCAGTGCGGCCAAATCAATGGTGGCATTGGTCAGGTTGGTTACCGTGCTTGATACGATGGTGTTTTCACCGAAGGTAGAACCAAAGCCCTTAACAGAGGCCACATCCTTCAGCTCCACCACCACGTTGTTGGTGTTGCTGCCAGCGCCAGCGCTCTGACCCAAGGTGCCCAGAGTGCCGTTGCCAGTGTCTGAAGCCACCACATAGCTCTTGCCGTTGTGCGAGAAGGCAGCAACCTTGTTTGCGCCGCCGGTGGTGCTAGAGTTGACAATCATCTGCGCTGCATTGATCAGTTCATTGACCGTGAATTGCGACAGACTGTTGCCGCCGGTGGCACCGAAGGTGATCACACCGTTGCTGATGGTGTAGGTCAGGTTGGCCAGTTTGGTGTTCAGGGCGCCGGTTGAATCAAACACAGCAGCCATGTTGGCGGCGTTGTTCAGGGTGTTGACCACACCGGTTACCGCGTTGGCAACAATGGTCTTGGCTTGTGTGTTACTATCGTCCGCATTACGGAATGTCACGGTGTCGCTGGCAGACTGGCTGCCCACCACAAACTTGGTAACGCCGCCAGTGGTGCCGTTATCGGTGACAACAGCGCCCTCTCTCAGTACCAAGGTATCAGACTTGGAGGTAGAAGCGGTCAGGTTCACCGTTTCGCTGCCAGAACCAAACTTCTTAACCGTGGTGTCAAACGAGCCGCCCAGACCGGCCTTATACTCGCCACCACCAGAGCCGGTGGTGAAGAGGTTATTGACGGTGGTCATGTTGATGGAGGTGGTGTCGGCAATCGCACCAGCTCCTCCGGTTGTTGTGACTGCTGTGATAAGGTTTGTATGACCAAGTTGGCTGGTAATGATCAAATTGCTACCCGAAGCGACAGCCGAGGAAATGCCCAATTCGTTACCTGCAGTGATTGCAGTGGCAAGAGCTGTAGCAACAGTAGAAGCGGAGCCAGAGTTATCAGCTACAGCATATGCTGTTCCGTTAATGGTCACGGTGTAGGTTCCACCTGAAGCATCACCGTAAGTGACTGCAACCCCATTCACCTGCTGACCGCCCAAAAGGCTGTCGGCGATGGTGGCATTCGTAGCTGTCTCAGTCGCACGCACTTCAAAAGCAGTGGTATTCTGCAGAACGATGTTCCCACCACTTTGAGTTGCCCAGTTGGTGGTGTCTACACCCGCTCCGGTTGTAGTCCGGACAACTTTGCCTGCAGATGCATTGCCATTTATCGAAGCAGCCAATTCAGCAGCCACTTCTGCTGCAGTTGCATTTCCAGTAGCTGTATAAGTGTAAATGCTCGTATTAGCACCAACACCGATAGTTACAACCGCAGTTTCAGTGTTTTGCCAGTTGTTAGCAGCGGTGCCAGTGAGTGTTACCAGTGCTTTTACATTATGCGCTGTTACTCCTGTAACGGTAGCACCATCTACTGTGTTGTATCCACCATCATTCGAACCCGTTGCCACCAGCTTGGAAGCACCGCCGGTGAAGGTAACGCCGCTGTTGGAAACCTTGGCTGCGCTTACATCAACGGTGCTGCCGGTGTTCCCGGAAGCATTGATGCTGGTAAAGCCGGTGTTTGAGGTTAATGCAAGGCTAGCTGCGCCACCGATGGTCAGAGTTGCCGCGCCGTTTGTGGGCACACCGTTGATGGTGACGGTGTTACCAACCGTTGCAGCACCCGGAGTAATAACTTGACCGTTGGAGTTGACCGTGAGGGACTCAATGCCGTGTGTGGTAATTGCACCTGTTGCAGCGGTAATGTTTTTCTGGGAAGCATTAAGTGCAGCTGCGGTACCCAGATTGACCGTCATTGCCGTATTTGTAGCAGAATAGTTGGCACCTGTGACCGTGATGGTGTCAGCACCAGTAGTGTCTTCACGCACATCCAACGTCAGGCCAGTGGCTGCGTTGGTAAAGGCCACGCCGGCAGCAATAGCACCGACCTGAACTGTGGAGAAGCCGGAGGCATCATAGTTGCCGCCTGCACTGGTGGCTGTTGAACCCAGCCGCAGCACTTCAAAACCTTTGACGTTTGCAGCATTGCCAAGAGCAACGTCAGTTCCGGCAGCCGCGTAATCGGCAACCAGTACGTCAGCAGTACCATTGCCTCCATCAATAGTGGCTTTGGCACTCCAACCTGAGGCGTTGCTGTTGATGGTGATGGTATCAACACCTGAACCGCCCTTGTAGGCCTGAACCTCATCGGTGGTGGTGGTCATTTGCAGGGCCGCCGTAACGTTACCGGTTGCTGCCGAGGCATCAACCGTCTTGGCGTTGGACAAAGAGCCGGTACCGAGCGTACCAACCAGGGTGGTAGCGCCGGCACCCTTGAGGGTAACCGTGGCGATATCGGTTGTAACGCCATCAAGCTTGACCTTGACTGCCGCTGTGTTCTCAAAGGTTACTGCAGTTGCCTTGGTTACGTCGAGCTGCAGTTGTGCAGTCGAAGCGGTTCCGTTGTCCTTGATGGTGACAGAGCCTGCCTTGGCATCAACAATCTGCAGGCCGTTAGATTTGGTTTGATTGCCCAAAGCATCCTGTGAAATGTTGTTACCGCCAAGCGTTAAATTCAAAGCATGGGCTGCGGTGTTGTTGGTGATGGTAATGACTTCAGTTGCATTACCACGGTTCTGATTGGTAACCGTCAGATCGGTCAATGCATCGGATTTGATTGCCAGGGTGCCATCCGCTTGTTGCCTGTCAAGTACCACAGTCTTTAACGTGCTGGTACCTACCGCCTTGCCGGCATTGGAGCCGCCGGTGGCCAGGGTGGATTGGATATCAGTGATGGTATCTGCGTCGCCGCCGGTGATAGAAACGGTGGTGGCACCGTTGCTAAGCACATCCACATTGCTGGTGCCATATGCATTAGCACTACCGGAAACAGTTTTGTTTACGATGGTGACATCACCGGTGGGTGCCAGATTGGCATCCTTGAGCGCGGTGCCTGCAGCATTGAGTGCTGCTGATGCCGCACCCACACTGATCGCTCCATTCGTCTTGGTGGTGGTGATAGCAACCGTTGTGCCGCCTTGCACGCTCACCGTATCTGCACCCACGCCGCCAAAGGTGTTGGTGATTTGCACTGCGCCGCTTGGCACGGTATTCACGCCGCCTTTGACGCCACCAACCGTGACGTTACCGCCGGTGGTGTTAACCGTTACATCGGTACCACCGAACACGGACACATTGCCTGCGTTGGTGCCGTTCAGCACAGCATTGGTGTTGCCGGTAAAGATGTCGGCCTGGTTGACAACCACCGCGCCGGTAGGGGCACTGGCGACAGAGTTGCCGATGACTACGGTTTGGCCCTTGGCGTTAACCGTAACATCCGTGCCGCCATCAATGGAAACGGTACGGCCAAAGCCGGCGCCGTTCATAGTTTCGGTAACAGTGACCGTGCCGGTGGGGTTACTGACCGCGTCGGTTACTGCGTTGACATTGCGACCGATGGAGACGTTTGAGCCGGTGGAGGTAACAGTGACGTCGGTGCCGCCGGTGATTTGGATGGCTCCTGCTGCCGCTGCGGTTTCAACGCCGGTGTTGGTTACGGTGATGGCACCGGTTGGGTTAAGGGCGTTTTCCTTGGCAGCGTTGCCCACCTGACCGATGTCGACAGCGTTGGCACCGTTGGTGGTGATGGTGACATCCTTGCCGCCGAAGACGGAGATGGCGCCGTTGACCACGTTGTTGTTGGTCGAGCCTGCCAGGCCGTTATACGCAATGCTATTGGTTTCGGTAATGGTCACGTTGCCTGTGGGCAGGTTACTGACTGCACGATAGTTCACATCTCCTACCGTAATAGCACCTGCTGCGCCGTTGGCAGCACCGGGGGTGGTGTTGGTGATTGTAACATTGTTGCCGCCGAAGACGTTGACCGCCCCTTTACCAGCGGTGGTAACGGTAACATCGCCCGATGCATTGGCAATGGCGCCGGCCAGGGTGTTGCCGGTGTTGGTAGCGGTGTTGCCGATGTTGATGACGCCAGTGCTGGAGGTGGAGCTGATGGTGGCGTTGACGGTGGTACCGCCAAAGATTTGGACGAAGCCGGCCGCCGTGCTGTTCTGCGTGACATTCACTGCACCGGTTGCCACTTGCTGGGCTGTGGGCACGGAACCGACGTTCTGGTTGCCGACGCGCACGCCAACTCCACCGTTGGAAACGACGGTAACGTCCTTGCCGCCGTCCACGCTCACACCTGAACCGGCAGCAAAGGAGAGTTGGTCAACGGTCACCTTGGTGGCAGTACCGAAGTTGTCGTTACCGGCAATGTAGAGGTCTACGTTACCAGCGCCCTGGGTGCGGGCCTTCAGCTCGTTGACCGAAGCAAAATCACGGGTACGCACACCGCCGCCTGCGGTGTTGGCAGATGAATCCAGCTCAACAATCTGGACGTTGCTGAGGGTGACCGCAGCCGGTATGTTGTTTTGCGCTACATCCGGGGTCAGGTCGGTGATCAGCAGTTTGTTGTCAGTGCGGTCAGCCGTGCCGGTCAGCTTGTCGCCGGGGTTCAGCGTGGGACCATGTCCGTCAACATCATAGCGAGTCTGTGAGGCGATGAAGAGGTTGGCTGTGGCGTTATCGAGGCCAGTGGTGAGTACGAAGGTCTGGACGGAAGAGATGGCGTTGATGGCCGCCTCTACCGATGCAGGGTCAGCGGTTACCGTTGACAGCACAGCGCTGTCGGCAACGGCGTTGCCCTGATCAAGGGTGTAGAAAGAAGAAACGGTGGTCTGATTCTTTACCTGCTTGGCGCTGCTGCTCCAGACGTTGTCCAGGGTGTCGGCGTTGATGTAAAGAAACGCTGACAGCAGGTTGACGGTGGCGCCAACACTTAGGCCGGCATTGTTAAAGGCAACCAGGGCAGCAACCAGGGGTGCCTTGTCTGCGGCAGTGATGTTGCCGGTAGAGATGTTGTTGACGACCCTTTCAAACAGCTGGGACGGGCTTAAGATGCTCAGTGAGGGGGTGCTGTTGATCAGGGACTGGGCGTAGTTGTTGCCATCTACATCAATGTTGCCCGTAAATGACGGCAGACCAGCGGCCATTACCGTGGTGCCGGCGGCGGTGCCAAACAAGGTCTGGTTCAACCTTAAGATGGCCAGTTGTGCTGCGGTTGGAGTAATTGCCATTCGTTGTGTTCTCCTTTAGTCGGTAAGTGGTTTGCAGGCGGTACACCTGCAGCCTGTGGTAAACAACTCTTCAAAAAATCCAGTACGTTGCGGTAAAGCTGGTTTAACAATCTAACGCGTCTGCTGTTCCTCCTTTGTTTGCTGTAGTGAGCGGCGTAGCCGTAATATCTTTGATACTTAGAATGAGATTTATACCAAACATCCTGCATAATGCAACTTTTTTTAATACTCACGGTGGTTGCAGTGCGCTGTGGCCTATCAATGGTGTGGTCTCTTTTTGCGGCATGGCCCACAGTATTGCATCAATGTTTTTGTTAAGATTAAGCAGGTTCTCCGGTGTGTTAAGCCGACTGACAATGTTCATGTTGTCATCGATCAGCTTCATCATGGCACGGTAGCGCTCAATATCAACGGATGGTGTGACTGCGCCCGGGGTAAGAATCCGTTTGGTCTGCATCCACATCAGGGCCGCGATGCTCTTGGCCGCTGCATTCAGGGCCGGGTTGTTGTGGGCAATGTTTTCGGCCAGCAGGTTTACATCAGGCGGTAGCCCCAGGTGGCTGGCCAGGGCATCCATGGCCTGCTGTGTGGAGCTGTACCTGCCGGTTTCAAGCAGTTCGCGCAGCTGGCTTGAAATCGGGTTGATGAGAATGGTCTTGCCGGTAGCGTCAAGCGCGGACCTGGGGGTGCTTAAGACGTAGGTGTTGGTCACCGGCAGCATGTTGGCACTGTCAATAGTTACCCCTTTGAAGGCAACGGCAATGACCGGATAAAGGGCTCTATCGGCAGCGGGCGCATCCAGGACGCAACTGCCGTCAACGCCGGTGACCGCGTAGGGTTCGTTGTTGTCAAGCTGGTAGTTGCTGTTGTTGTCCAGAAAGACCACAGCATTGATCAGGTAGCTGCTTTTGACAGAGGCATCAAGTGAGGCGGTATAGGATGCCTTGTAGACACCGGTGCCACCGGAACCGACACCAGCCATCTCGATGTTGCCGCCACAACCGGTTATGCCGATAGTGGCTGCAAGGGCAAGCAGCGCCAGCTGCCATCTGGTATGTAGCGATTTATTGCTCATACTGACTATCCTCTTGCCCGGCCGGAGCGGCCATCGGCTCGGCATAGCTGTACAGGCCCAGCCGCATCCGTTGGTTCTGGGCACGCCCGGCCTCGCGGTCGGCCTCAATCATGTCGGCCAGTACCGGCACCATGCTGTTGCGCAGTTCTTGCCAGCGGGCCGCAATCATCGGGCGGAGCAAGGCTATGGATTCTGCGGAAAGCTCATCGGCAAAGACCGCCTGCTCAAGGTGGGAAGCGTTGTTGCACAGTACGTTTTCCACGGCGGCATCAAGGTGATCACCCACGTTATCGCCAATAAACGAAAGCATCTGGCTGGCATCTCCTGCCGGTACAAAATCAGTACGTAACAAGCGCACCGTGTCAGCAGCCTGATCAAGCTGTATAAAGCCCAACCGCTCAAGCTCGGCCAGCATGCTGCGGGGGTGGATATCACGGGTGATCTTGTGGGCCAGGGATTCAAAACTGGGGGCTGCACCCTGACGGGGCAGTTCAAGGGGCTGACCATCGGTAGTGCGGTAAAGCGGGCTGGTGGCCCACAGGGCAATTACTTCGGCACTCAGGGGCTGTTTGGCAATCCGCTGCGGCGTAACAGCCTTGGTAAGGCGGGTCACTTCACGGCGGTTGATGCCGGTGGCGGTTGCTACACGGCTGACTATGCCATGTGCAGCAGGTTCGGGTTGCAGGGCTATGGCCTCATTCACAAAGGCGTGCTTCAATTTTTCTGCTGTAAGGGCAAAGGAGATGCCATGCTTGAGACAGAGACGGGCCACCGGCAATAAAAGACGGTGCAGCACCCGATCAAAGATCGAGTTCGTCAGTATTTCGCCAGGATTATGTGCCGTACATGCTTGTGCCATTGCCAAACGCCACTCCTCTTAAATGTGCATTTTGCACATTTGGGGGAGATTGTCAAACAGTTATTTGTAAGCTATTTAATACCACCCCGTCAGGCTACGCCTGCCACCCCTCCAGAGGAGGGGAATAAAGGCGAGCTGTTAATACTACTCCGACAGTTCACTTTTCACTCGTTAATCCCCCCCTTTCAAAAAGGGGGACTTTTTACCGCGTTATTTAAGTGACGGAATAGCTTTAACCCAGATATTCCATTAGGCAGCGCAACGCGCCTGCACGAGCCCTGCCGGATGTTTTCCGGCATCTTTCCGTCCGTTTTCCGCGCCAATAGACCCTGCTATTGGCTTGTCAAACGGACGAAAACCTGCTCGTAAACCATCTCGGCAACATCTCGTGCCCTAATGGAAAATCTGGGTTTAATTCCCCTCCTCTGGAGGGGTGCCCCGTAGGGGCGGGGTGGTTGCAGTCAATATTGTTCTGAATAGCTGTACTAAACCAGGTGCGGCAACACACGTGCAGCCAGAGCATCAAAACCATCTTCACCGGTCAGGTAACGCTGCCATTCGGCAGTGACTGCCTGGAGGGGGCGATTGTCGGCAAAGGCCAACTGTGCTGCTTCGTCAAGCCTCAGGGCAATGGTGGCAGGGGTCAGGGGATCGGCGCTGAGGATGGCTGGATGCAGATCTCCCAGTTCTTTCGGGGCATAGCGGTTGCTGATTACCTGCATGCCAAAGGCGGCCATCTCCAGGGGCGGGTAGCTGGGGTGGGGAGAGATCATGAGCGACAACCCCACAGCGGCACGACTGAGTTCGCTGGCGTACTGCTCCAGCGAGAGTTTACCCAGCGGCAGCAGCTGGCAGTCGTTGCCCAGATCAATAGCAGGATGTGATTCACCGGCTGAAACAAAGCTCCAGCCAGCTCCCCCCCCCTGGGCTAGCCAGGCCCGCAGCCCCATGATGGTCAGTTCAAAGGCATTGCGGGCGACGCCGGGCCTGCCATAGACCAGCACGCGGCGCTGTCTGGGCACGTCCCGCAACAGTTCGCGCTGCTGGCGGAGACTGGGGTGCAACACCGGCTCAAAGGCATAAGCCTGGGCAAATTGGTAGCCTTGCCGGACAAAAAAGTTCTGGAGCAGGCTGGTGTTAAAGATGGCCACAAACCGATCGGCATCGTGATAACTGGCTTCTGCCAGGGCATAGCGTGATGACCATGGATAAAAACCCGGTTCGTAGTCCTGAATCAGGTAGAGGTATTTTGCAGGCCCGGGCAACGGATAGACGGCGGCCTGCCAATTCTGGATCGCCCGAGCCGAGACCGCCGTCCACCAGGCGCTGGCAACAAAACGATCAGCGGGCCCGACAGGCAGTGTTTTGGAGTGGCGATCGCCAGCCGCCACAATGCAGCGCCCCGGAGCATCTTCCTGTTCAAGCGAACGAATCTGCCATGTGCCAAAGGCCGGGTTGTCTGACAGCTGGAAACACTGTTGGTCGGTGAGGATGATTCGCAGGTGGGGCAGGCCGGCCTGCCGGGCCAATGCCTCAAACAGCGTGAGGGCAGTGGCGATGCCGCCGAACAGGTGCCGGGTGGCCAGGGACGGCACCAACAGGTTGAGCCGCTGGCCGGTGAAGGTGGACAGACGGCAGACGATGGGCGAGGCCTCGGGAATATCGGTTTCCGGGCCGCTGCCTCCCAGGCCTTCGGCCTTGCTTTCATGATAGATGCCCCGCAGGTAGGCGGTCAGGCGGGGGTGCCGCAGGGCCTGTTTGATGATACGCCGCATGCTACACCTGTACCTTGGGGGTGGTAGCCGCCAATGACAGGTTGGGGTTATAGAAGGGATCGCACTGACGGGTGCGGTACGGTTCGTAAGACAGAGCCGATTGCCGGAAATCCTGTTCTGGAATAAAGGGGGTTCTGGTCTTGGATTCCAGGTGATACAGCCGTGCCTCGGCGCATAAAACGTTGAAGAAGCCCTGCCGGTGGGCGCGCAGACCTAATTCGACATCGGAACCGCAGATGATGAATGCCTCGTCAAAGCCGCCCAGCTGTTGGAAGCGCTCGTGCGAGAGGGCCATGCAGGCGCCGGTTACGGTCAGCACATTGCGGGTCAGTACCGGAGAGACAAAGGGGCTGGCACCATGGGACGCCGGACAGCCCCGGAAGGGGTGGTCAGCCCATCCCCCCATCCCCACCACCACACCGCTATGCTGGATGGTGCCGTCTTCAAACAGCAGCAGCCCCCCCACCAGCCCCACATCCGGCAGCAGGGCGTAGCCGGCCAGCTGCTCCAGCCAATCAGTGCTTATCACCAGGGTGTCATTATTGAGGAAGACCAACAGCTCACCCCGGGCCTCTTGGGCACCGATGTTGTTGAGCCGCGACCAGTTGAAAGGGATGTCGGCCCGAATGACCCTGATCCGTGAATCACCTGCGGGTGCGTCTTGAAGGTATTTCAGGGTTGCAGGATCGCTGCTCCCGTTATCCAGGATAATGATCTCGAACCGTTTCCAGCTGGAGCGGGCAAGGATGCTTGCAATGCAGGGCTGGAGCAGTTGAAGGCCGTCACGGGTGGGGATGATGATGGAGACCAGCAGGTGCTCCGCCAGCTGGAAGCGGGCCTGGTAGGTAAAGAGGTGTGCGCCTTCAACGACCGTGGCCCCGCTTTCAGGATAGCGCTGCCCTAAATACTGTGCGACCGCAGCACGGCCAGCCCCATGGGCGTACGGCTTGGCTGCCGAACTGGCAGCGGTGCTTTCAGGATGTTTGCGCCAGTGGTAGAGCAGGTGGGGGATGTGCACAATGGTGTCGGTGACCAGGGAGACCCGCAACCAGAGGTCGTAGTCCTGGGCTCCATCCAGGCCGCTGCGGAAACCGCCAACCTGCTTCACCAGATCACGCCGCAACACCACCAGGTGGCCAAGATAGGCTTGTGAGATGGCCAGGTGGGGCGACCAGTTTGGCTTGAAAAAGGGGTAACCACGGCCCCCCTGTTCATCCAGCATATCTTCATCAGAGTAGAGCAGGCCGGCCTTGGGATGCTGTTGTAGCGCCTCTGCAACACGGAACAGGGCCAGTTCGGCCAACAGGTCATCATGGTCGAGCAGCGCAACATAGGGGCCGCTGGCCAGCTCCAGGGCACTGTTGGAGGCTGCGGAAATATGACCGTTTTGGATGCGGTAGCAGACCTTGATGCGCGGCTCGTCTGCCGCATAACGATCAAGAATCCGGCGTATGTCAGGATTGGTGGAGGCATCGTCGGCAATGCAGAGTTCCCAATGGGGGTAAATCTGGCTGCGTACTGATTCGATCGCCTCTGCAAGCCAATCCGGTTTTGGATTGTAGACCGGCATCAGCACTGAAATGAGCGGTGTTGCAGCAAACTGTGCCATTGCGGCTTGCAGACAGTTGCGCTTTTCTTCTGTGAGCGTGTCGTGGCGTTGTACCCATTGGGTATAGTCGTTCCGCGCCTGAGACTGTTCATGTATTTTGTGCAGCCTGCGGCTAACCCCGGACAGGCCTCTGGTCTGCCGCACTTTCTGCATCAGCAGACTGATGGCCCGACCGGTTTTTCGGAGCAGATCTCCGGATCTGCGCAGCGGCTGTGTAAGCCGCCAGCTGCGGGAGGCGTACAGGCAGGCAAGGTGGGCATCTTTTTCCGCCAGCTGTTGATCCTTGACTGCAATCTGCTGATCTTTGGCTGCAATCTGCTCATCCTTGGCTGCAATCTGCTCATCCTTGGCTGCAATCTGCTCATCCTTGACTGCAATCTGCTCATCCTTGACTGCCAGTTGCTGGTCCTGTTCCACCAGTTGCTGCCAACTTTGATGATACAACGTTCCCAACGCCATGAATTCCTGCGGGGCAAGCAGCGGCAGCCACTTTGCCACGAGGCGCTCCTTGGCCTGCTGTTTCAAGGGCGTCTCGGCATCATTGCCAAGACCGATCTCAGAACCGCCGCCGGTATAGTAGGTTGCGGTTATCTGATCAACAAAGAGGGGGGTTGTCTGCCGCGTGAGTTGTAACCAGAAATCCCAGTCTTCATACAGGTCAAGCGCCTCATCAAAGCCTGCGCCACTGCCCAACAGCTCTTGTGCAAAAAGTACCGAGTGGATCGGGATCAGGTTGCCGAACAGGAGCTTGGTGAAGGTAACCGCAGGTGATCTGAATTCAGCAATGGTTGTAAGCTGCGTGAGATCGTCACACACTCCACGTACCCCTGCATAGGCCAGGCCGGTCGGTGACGAGGCCTGGAGAGCACTGACAAGCTGTTGCAGATGATCGGAGTCAATGGTGTCGTCGTCATCCAGAAAACCAAGATACTGCCCTCGGCAGGCGGCAAGTCCCAGGTTGGCGGCTGCGGAACGGCGCAGTGGCGCTCCTCCCTGATTGATCAACCGCAGCGGGAAGAGGCAGCAGTGCTCCCCTAAAGATGTGTGATCGCCTCCCTTGGCGTTGACCACCACCACTTCCAGGTTTGTCCAGGTCTGGAGCGCAAGGGAACTGAGAGCCCGTGATAATGTCGGGCGGTCCATGCTGCGGATGATGATGCTGACCAGCGGCAGGTCATCACCACTTACTGCAAAGCCCAGCTTGCGGCGATGGGCCAGAGGGCCATCAAACAAGGGGGCAAGTCCTGGCTGAATGCTGGAGGCATCAAGCAGTATGAAGGCCTCGGCCGCCTCAACTTGAGGGCCGAGAAAATAGGAGCGAAAGCGATTGAGGCCGGTGATGCGCTGCTGGTAGGGCTGTTCGGCAAGCTGGGAAGGGAAACAGGCCATGGCGGCCTGCTTCAGTTCAAAGACCGGGGTGATGTCAAGTACCAGGTTAGGATTGGGCAGCGGCTGGTTGATTTCGTAAAAAGCGGCACGCAGGTTGCCCCCCAGGCGACGTATGGCTTCAGCACCGGCCAGGGCCAGGGCCTGGTGGTCAGGGTGCAGTTCGGTAGGGGCCGGGAGCAGCACCAGATCGGCAGCGCCCTCTGTAATAGCGGTTGTTATCCGCTGGATCAGGTTTTCTCCATAGCCAAGAGTACGATCCGGCAGTTGCCAGAAAGCAGGTTCAGGCAATCCCAATAGCGAGGCTGCTGCCCGTGACTCATCCGCCCGTACCTGCGGAAGGGTACCATCGGCGTTTTCACCCCCGCCAGCCCCGTCAGTGACAATAATCACTGATACCGTAGCGCCGCTATTACGCAACAGTACAAGCGTGCCTCCACACCCGAAGAGCTCATCGTCGGGGTGGGGGGCAAAGGCCAGTACACGGCTGGTCCGGGGGAGACGTGTGCTGACCTGCGCCATCAATTCGTTTTCATCTGCTATGCGAATTGGAATTACTCCTCTTCCTTGTTTTGTGAACACGCCTGCTCAGCACTGTTGGCATCTTCAGGCTGGTTTACAGGCTTCTCCATGGCCTGCAAGAAGTTTGCGGCGAGCTCGCTGATTTTATCGGGCTGGAGCGCCGAGCCGGCCATTGCTGCAATCATCTCTTCGGTCTTTTTCTGGATAGTTTCCATGGTACATCCTCCTGTTTGAGTAAATGTAGTTCGTACATATTCAGCACCACCCCGTCAGGCTATGCCTGCCACCCCTCCAAAGAGGGGAATAAAAGGCGAGATGTTAATTCCCCTCCTCTGGAGGGGTGCCCCGTAGGGGTGGGGTGGTTGCTGTAGAACTACCGGTAATCGGTGTCACCGCCGGTCAGCCACCAGCGGTTTGCAAAACGTTCCGGCCTGTTACCGGAGCTGAACGGGTTGGCCATAATCCTGAACTCAAGCGGAGCGACATGGTCTGCCTGGTGCTGTACCAGAGCAGCATGGTGCTCGGTCAGCCAGAGCTTCATGGTGACCGCTCCCCAGGCCGGCAACTGCTGCCGTGCGGCAGTCAGCAGCCGCTGCATGTTTGATCGGGGGGCCACCAGGTCAAGCAGCTCGCACTGTTCTCCGTCAAGCCTTGTTACCAGTATACCCAATGGCCGCCGCAGCCAGCGCGACCGGACCAGGTGGCAACGGTAACGGTGCTGCGGATGGCTGCCGTAACGCTGCCGCAGGTAGCACCCATCCCGCACACCCAGCAGATCGTTTCCCAAGTCGTCCGCCATGCCCCGCCACAACCGATCTACATTGTGGATGAAATCGCTGCTGTCAAAATCCAGATCAAGGCAGCGATCGCCTCCTCCGTCTGTGGGCAGAGGGCTAAACTGAAGCTCCCACATCCGATCAATGGAGCTGAACAGCCCAAGGTGCTCACCAAGCCGCATGGCCCGGTCGCTGGGGAACCCGAAGGCCAGGGCATCGGGATTGTCTGCAGCAGGCAGATCGTCCAACACTTTTTGTATCAGCTGGGCAAATGGTGAGCGTGACCGCGAAACGCCACCATAGCGGCCCGGCAGGGCCATCAAATCCCCCAGTTGGGCAATCCGGCAGGGGGTGGCATCTGCATGCACCTGACGGTAAAAGATGCCGCAGTGGGCCAGCAGTTCGCCTTCAACAGTAAAGATACCATAGGAGCGCCCCCGCCCGTCACCATACTTCCAGGCCAGCATCTCTTCCGAGATATCGGTCTTGAATATCCGGCAGAAGAGAGGCGTGATCACTGGCAGTTCGGCACCTGGTATTTCACGGGCTTCGTAGAGCATCATTTACGCTCTGTGCGACCCGCGTTCCGCAACGCTGAACCGGAACCGTTGCAGGCCGTTGCCTTCAGGCGAACCGATACGGGCCCAGTACTCACCACCCCCCAACAGCGCCCAGACCTGCTCCGTTATCTGCGCCTGATCGCCCCGACCGAAGCAGTACAGCGCCGGCACCAACAAGGGGTGCGGGCTTATCTCCAGCACCCAGCCGCCATGCAGCTCAGGCGGCACCGCAAGCTGCAGAGGATCCTGACGTAGCCCCAACTGGCGGCTTTCATGCAGATTCAGGGCCGGGCTGTCCCGCTCCAGACGCTGACATGCCGTAAACAGCAGGCTGCCGGGAAACTGTTTCTGAAAGTACAAAAGACGGCTGCCTGCGGCAAGCTCCCCTTTGCCGCCGTCTGACTCCCAGGCATGTACGGCCTGGGCCTGCGGCACCAGATACAGCTGAAAACCGGCCTTGTGTAACCGCACGCAGAGGTCGGTATCTTCAAAGTACATGAAAAAGTCGGGATCGAACAGCCCGCCCGCAGCATCTACCGCAGAACGACGCAGTAACATATGCCCGCCGGACAGCATCCGCTGAGGGACCGGTTGTTCAGAACGGATACCTGTTAGTGCCCAGCTGCGGAACTTTTGGCTGACAAAGCGGCCAAGCCAGGGCCACCCCAGGGCCAGGGTCAAAGTCAGTTCTGTTGCGGGGGTGGGCAGCAGGGCAGGGGGTAGCAGCCATTGCTGTGCTTTGTCCCAATAAGTAAGGGGGGCTACTGCACCGGCTCGGGGTGTCTTTTGTAAAAAGCTTACCAGAGCTGTGATGCACCCCTTCAGTACAAAGGCATCGGGATTCAGAAGAAGAACCCAATCGTGGCGGGCGCGGGCATACCCCAGGTTGCAGGCCTTACCGAATCCGAGATTTTCCGGGGCAATCTGACAGGTTACCTGATCGGGCAGCAGATTCTGCAGCGCACGGGCCTCTTCGGTATCGGCACTGTTATCAATCACGATCACCTGGGCATCCGGCTGGTCAGCCAGGACACTGGCTGCAGCACGGGTAGTTAACAGATGGCGGTGATAGTTGACGATGATGGCGGTGACCATAGCAGCTTATACTCCACCAGGGCAGCACGCCAGCACATGGAAGCTGTCGGTGGCGAGGCTTTCCAGATCAAGGGCAACACCTTGAGCCGTACGACAGGCAAGAAAGGCCGCCAACGGTTCCGGCAGGGGGGAGGCACTGTTTTCCCAACGCTCCACGCTCAGGCCTGCGTCGTCCAGCAGGGTCTGCAGACCTGAGCGACTGAAAAACCGTACATGAGTGGTACAAAGGATGCCAACCGGAATGTAGTCAAACCGCCCTTCCAGTAGATCCCAGACCACTGACCAGTGGCCGACGTTGGGCACGGAAAGCAGCACATATCCGCCTGGCTTTAGGGCCTGCCGGGCCTTTAGCAATGCGGCAAGCGGATCAGGGATATGTTCAAGTACATCCAGAAAGGAAACGCAGTCGTAGCGTTCCGTCAAGGTGATATCGCGGGAATCCCCTTCCAGGACGGTCAGCCCCTTCTGACGTGCAGCGGCGGCCATGACCCGGTTCTGCTCCAGCAGTGTTGCCTGCCCTCCCCGTTCACGCATGAAAGCCAGACCAAAATTCCCCGCGCCGCCGCCGATATCCAGCAAGGTATGGACACCATCCGGGATCAGCCGCAGCATCTCGGCACGGTCGTTATCGTAGTAGTCGCTGTACGAATGGACAAAGGCATGGCCGGCAATGGCTGCACGCTCACCTAATGCAGCAGGAAGATCATGCCATGAAGTGACATCGGCAGCGCATGTGGCCAGCGTCTGCCGATCGACCAGATAGAGCCAGGGAGATCTACCGTCAAAGGGCATCTGCCGAGGCCCGGCCGCCAGACGGGCGACAAAACGATCAAAACCGGGGCGGCTGGCATAGTCTATGAAGACGCCAGGCACAAAACCGCGAGGATCACTGGGCAGAACACAATCGGTCGCAGCGTTGTCGACCAAGGCCAGCAACTCTGCCTCCAAGTTGCCAGAGACCAGTAGTGCCGGGTTGAGGATGACCAACAGAAACGGCGCATCGCTCCACGCCATGAAGTCGGTTGGCATAGGCGGCTCCTGCCCATCAGCAACAACATACCAGCGCCGGGCACCAGGCAGTCGTCGACGCAGGTCGCGCATACCAAGGGCGAATTCTTCGGATTCCTCTAGTCCCACCGGCGAAACGCAAAGGACATCATAGCAGGACGCAGCCTGTATCATCGGATTACTCATACCGGGCTTCCTTTTTATGGGACAGAACCGCCGCCAGTGACGTTCCACAGGGGAACAGACGATGCCCTGCAAGGTACCGCTCGGAAGCGAATACCCTTTGTAACAGGGCATTCGCCCAGGGTGACGGCATGGCAGCATCCGAATCGGCCGCCCTGCCGGTTAATCTCCCCCAGATACGCGCCACGGCGATCACCGGGAACAGCAGTGTGTTGAAATAACCAAGACGGTTAACGTGCAGACTGTGTGCAGCGGCCAACCGCCGCAGCATTCTGGCCGTATAGCGCCGCTGATGGTGATGGGCATCGTCATGGGCAGACCAGAGCCAGCTATATGCAGGCGCCGTGACCAGCAGCCTGCCCCCCGGTTTCAGGAGTTGCCCTGCCCGAATCAAAGCTGCACCGTCATCCGCAATATGCTCAAGCACATCCAACAGACAGACCAAGTCGAATTGCCCGTTATCAAACGGAACCGGTTCCGGCAAACCGCCGGCCGCCACCGGCAGCCCTGAAAGAGCGGCGGCAATCTCCCGGGCATGGGCGTCATACTCCATAGCGCTTACCTGTCCGAAGGCGGAGAGCATGGCCAGGTTTCCCCCGGTGCCACAACCGATCTCAAGAATACGGGCCTGTGGAGGTAACGACAACTGCGCAATCAATGTCGCCAGGATGTTCCGACGGGCGACAAACCACCAGTGATCCGCTTGCAGCTGTGCCATGTCCTGATAGAGTTCAGGCCTCATCTGTGTAGTGGTCGCGCACGATGTAGACCGGTCGCTGCTTGGTTTCGGTATAAATCCGCCCCAGATACTCCCCCAGCACTCCCAACCCGATCAGTTGGACGCCGCCCAGAAACAACACCACCGTAATCAGCGAGGCGTAGCCGGGCATGTCGCGTCCCAGCAGCAGGACTCGGCCGACGATAAAGGCGCCGTACACAAAGGCCAGCAGGGCGATGATCAAGCCGAGGTAGGTCCAAACCCGCAGAGGGGCCGTGGAGAACGAGGTAATTCCCTCCAAAGCGAAGTTCCAAAGATTCCAGCCTGAAAATTTACTGACGCCGGCCTGGCGAACTTCTCTACTGTAGGGGATGATGGCCTGACGGAAGCCGACCCAGGCAAACAGGCCCTTCATAAAACGCCGCCGTTCCGGGAGGCTTTTTAAGGCTTCTACTACCTTACGATCCATCAACCGAAAATCACCGACGTTTGGAGGAATCGGAGAATCTGAAATAACATTATGCAGCCAGTAAAACCACTCGGCCGTCTTACGCTTCAACAGATGATCAGATGAACGGTCGTTGCGCTGGGCAAGCACGACATCAAACCCCTGACGCCACAGCGCAAGCATCTCCGGGATAAGCTCCGGCGGATCCTGCAGGTCAACATCAATCGGGATGACGGCAGCGCCCCTGGCGTGGTCAATACCGCAGGTGAGGGCCGCCTCCTTGCCAAAATTGCGGGAAAGGTCCAGCACCCTGATTGATGATTCCTTCCGGGCTGCCTCAAGCAGACGCTCAAGGGTGGCATCCCTGCTGCCGTCGTTGACGCAGACGATCTCGAAGCGTTCCCTGGTGGCCGCCAGCACTGGAAGCAATCGTTCAAGGAAAGGGGCAAGGGCCTCCTCCTCGTCGTACATGGGGCAGACGATGGAGAGCACAGGAACCGGTTGCGTAGCAATAGTATCCCTCACGGATTTGAACTCCATTTCAAGACCTTGCCTTTTTCGGGGAAAATCAGCACCGGCGAAACATTCCAGCTATTTTCACCTGTAGTTACAAGGGTACGCACTTCCCCCTGTATGAAGGGAGGAAACTCAAAATGAACTTTCCCGACGCATGGCACTAAGAAAGCAACATTCAAGCCTGAAAACAAAAGGAAACAGGAGCCTTTGGGGGATTCCTGGATAAGCCATTCAAATCCCCCCTGCCTTCTATCCATCAAAACATTCATCGGCAAATCCGGCCTGTAGCCAGAATCGGTCTTATGTTCAACCCAGTTCATGCGTTGGCCGACTGGATCGTAAACATATAAAGGACGGTCTCCTGCCAACAAAGCGGCGCTCTCCAAGGTAGGTACGGCATATGGCGTCCCTTTCCCAAGGATATTTTTTTTGAGCCCTGTCATACCATATTGAAAGGAAAGGACAGCAAGCAGTTCGCCTCCTGGTACATACGCTGTCCTCTCATCATATGACAACAAAAAACGGCCCTGAACGTCATATACAGCCGCAATGTTATTGTAATCCCGGGCTACTTTGAAACCGTTCAATAATGACAACATACTAAAGGCAGCAAGCGGCAGCAGACACACTACCCGCCACAGCCAATAAGGCAAAAACCGCGGACACGCACAAGCTGGCTTGGCACTGGCCACAACCAGCAGAATACAAAGAGACCACCAGGGCAAAAAACCAAACCGAAAGTCTGAAATATTGGCAGATGCCTGTATTGCAAGAAACGGCATCAACACAGCACAAACTGATGCAATCACCACCAACGCCTGGTTAGGTAAGCGACACCAGGCAATCAGCAGCAGGAACAACAGTACAACAGGCACAAACCACCACTGGCCAAAAAAAATCTGCGGCAGAGTCTTAAGGGTCTGCAGTATGTCCCCAAAATCATTAAAACGACCGCCGTAACCTCCTACCGCTGAACCAACCATGACAGCGCGCCAGACAACAAAAACAAGCAGAGCCAAGGCAAACGGCGCCATATTGCGTAAACGCTCCTTCAGGGTAGCTCTACCCCAGAAAAACAGTATTAGTGGCAGCGGAGCATAGATTTCCTTGTTCAGTATGGCCATGAGATAACAAAATACCGCCAGCGCAAGAAAATACCGGCCATGCTGTTCACGTCTGTGCAACCAGCAGATTATGGCTAATATCGCAAAAACCAGCCCGCTGGCGTAATGGCGACTCATAAGTTGTTGAGCAAGCACAACTACAGGCGCCCCCAGCAAAAAAAGGGCTGCGGCAAAGGCGCTCCACAACTCGCCAACAAAACGACGCAGCAAAAGAAAGGTTAAAACGGCAGCCAGCCAGATGACCATAAGGTGATGCAGATAAAATACCCTAGGGTTCAATGTGGATAAAGCAGCGTCAAGACGAAAGTCCAGCGCAAGCCACGGCGTAAAGAAAGGTACACCCAGGGACTGCCAGATGTCAGGAGAAAAAAAGTAACCCAATGCTCCGGGATGCTCGCACACAAACAAAAGAATCCAAGGGTCATCAACACGCCAGCCGCCAGACAGTGCACTTCCATGCAATAGATATGTTAGGACTGCAAGCAACATAACAACAGAAACAGCTGTATATATATGACGTTGTTGCTCTTGTATGCGCACAGTGACCTCTATTTTTCTTCTTTCCAGCGGTATGACCAGTAGATGGCAGCAAAGCCGCATAGGATAACAATCAGCCAATTGCGGCTCTGCCAGCCGGGAGGGCCGTCGTACCAAGCTTGCAGCTGCCATGTACCCGGCGGCAGGACCAAGCGCATCCTGCCGTCAGGCAACAGGCGCCGTTCCAGTTCGGACCGGGAAAGCGGCAGCCCGTTGAGCGTCACCATCCAGCCGGGCAGGTAGATCTGGTTGATGGTCACATTGACGGCTACCGTGCCGCTCAGCTGATAATCAAGCCGGAAGCCGGAGGAGCCTGGGACGGGTTGGACGCGCCAGCCCCGCTGATCAACCTCAAGCAAAGGCCGAGGCTCAGGCTGCAGGTCGTATAGCCCGGGCATCCCCATCGTTATTGCCAATCCGGCCATGGCCTGCTGGGTTTGCCCGCAGTCCAGCGAGAGCCCACCCCTGGCCGGGGTTGTCACAATTCCCGCCGCTGTGCGCGGCAGCCATTCAGCGGCATCAAGGGTCGTTACATAGCGGCCGGGACTGCCGGTCTGGGCAAAATTACGCAGGCAAGCCAGTGCCTGTTGATCAAAACGCACCGGAGATCCTGGGGGTTCAGCCGGTTTCCATCCAAAATGCCCGTGCCACGACCACAGGGCCAATAGACAGACCCCACCGGCCAGCCAGCCCCTACCGATCCTGGCCTGGCCAGTGCCCGCCACCCCCAGCAGGCCCAGCATACAGATGATCTGCAACAGCGGCGCAAAGACCGCCAGCCGCCAGGGAAACTGCAAGAGGGAAAAGGGGTAGAGCTGCCAGAACCAGTTCCCGGCCGGGGTAATCAGCAGTATCAGCAGCAGATAGGCCACACCTGCACTGAAGATAAAGGGCTGTTTGCGACCATGCCACCAGCCAAGCAGGGTAGCCAGCACAAAGGGCAACCCCAGAAATTCTCTGAATGACTGGTGCTGCAGGCTGCCCCACAGCAGGTGCTGCAGTCCGACGGTGTTGTTGGCGGCAACAAAACCATCAAGAACTGCCGCAACGTTTACCTGCGGCTTCATCTGCATCACCGTCAGCCAGTAAGGGGAGCTTAATGCCAGCCCAAGACCGATAGCCGCTGCCGGTTCTCCCCAGATAATAATAGGGGGCAGTGGCCGTTTTTTCAGCAGGCACCCACCCCCCAGGCAGACCAAGAGCAACGGCAGAAACATAAGGGCAACCGGGTGACAATAGCAGAGCAGTGCGGTGCCAAGCGCAATCCCCAGCCAATGTAACATCCGCCGGTGGAGGAGACCTGACTGCCACTCATCGCAATAACGCAAAAGAAAATAGATCGGCCAGGGAATAAGCTGCTGCACCATCCATTCACTTAAATCGCCCCGCACAAACAGGTTGGTGTGGACGTAGGGAGCTGCCTGAAAGAGGAAAACCAACAGCAGTGCGTAGCCGGGGGAGGTGAAGCGGCGGGCAAGCAGGTAGACCCCAAGCCCCCCCAGCAAGGCGATCAGACTGAGCGTCAGTAGCTGACGCAGAAAGAGCGGTTCTGCCACCAGGGAGACGAGGGCGTTGAGAAAGAAATAGGCAGGCTGGTAAAAGACGAACTGGGGGTACCCGAAGCCGCCGTTCATCTCCGGTAGCCAGCGGGGGTACCAGACGCCTGAGGCCAGGGCATCGGCAAACCAGTCTGACAGCAACAGGTAGCGGTAGCCTTCATGGGTGGCAGGCAGACCGGGGGCAAGCCAGTTGGGGATAACCGGGGAGAGGCTGACCACAAGCAGCAGCGGAAACCACCACCAGACAAAACCGTTACGGTGAGCCTGCTGGCTCATCTGCCCTGCCCCGAACACCAGATCAGGCCTCGTTACGCTGAAGAACGTATACATCCTGCATATGGGCCACAGGGAAGAGGGTCCGCTGCGCTCCAATATGACCTTGCGGGTAATGGGCCATCAGACGGAAACCTTTGAAAAGCTGCTCGACAAATGCGCGGGTATGGAACGAAGCAAGGCTGTTTGCTCCCTCTTCATCACCAATTACGGCGTAGCCGTTGCTGATGAACGCTTCAAGCCTTTCCGGAGTATCGCAGAAAGCCCGGTGAGCATAGAGGAGGCCATGCAGGGTTATCAGCAAGAAGCCCCCGGGGCGCAGCAGACGATAAAGCTCTTCAACCCATTGCTGCTGCAGCGGAACACTTAAGTGGGTAAAAACAGATATGGCGTAGACCAGATCAAAGCTGCCGGTTGCATAGGATGTCGGCGGGGTCACCTGGCTACACCGAAACTGCATGGCCGAAGGCAGGTACCGTTGCGCCCAGCCCACCAGCCGCTGGTTGATGTCACAGCCACAGCAGGACAGTTCCGGTCGCATGATATGCCACCCCAGCAGCAAGCGGCCGCTACCGCAGCCAAAATCAAGAATGCTGCGCAGACCTTCAAGGGGCACGCCGGCAGCGACAAGATAACCCTGCATCATTGCCACGGCAGGAAGGATACTGTTCTGGTATTCGGTAATGTTGGTAATACCCTGCGTAAGATAGACCAGCTCGGCTGATGGCTGGGGCAGATCAGCCAGCTGTTCTTTCCACCCACGCCACTGTTCCTGTTGTTGTTTGAGGGCGTCGAGTTCGTAGCAGAAGAGCGGTTCCTGCGATCCGTCCTGGTACAGGGCGCTGAAGGCAAGGGGTTCTGCATCCTGCAGCAACAGGTCAAAGCTGAATCCGCAGGTTTTCGCCTCCGGCAGCATCGGGAGATGTACGGCAAGATCCTCGCGAGGCTGGCAGACGGGAAACAGTCCCAATCTACGGTCTGCCTGGCGGGCCTCAATGGCGGTGACAACCTTGCTGCCAAGATGAACGATCCAGCCGGTAAAACGGTTCTCGCCGCCCCAGACAAGCTGCTGAGGCTTGGGGGTTTCAAGGCTGTAAAACAGCGGATCAAAGGCTGAAGCTGATGTCACCGCCTGCTGTTCCACGGCAGAATCTTGTGATGTATGGCCAAAAAGCTGGCACAGCCTGTTACAGAATGTCATCATAGCTCCTTATTCGGACCCCTGAGGCAGAATCCCGGGGCCCTGCATGGTCAGTCGGTAGGTGCCCTGCGGGGTTAGAGCAAACTTAAGCAGCGGCGTGTAGGCGATCCAGCCTTCAGGCGCATCATACCGGACCCTGAAAGCCTTGTCCGGCGGCTTTTCCATGCGAAGCGCTCCCTGCGGCGGCAACGGCTGCTGGCCAACCTCCGGCAGGAGGGTGTACTGCCCTTGTGAAGAAGGACCAAGCTGCCAACGCATTGTTTTTGCCTGCGGGTCAAACTCCATCAGAACCGACAGGAGGCGCGGCTGGACCTTTTTTCGCCATACTTCCAGCAACTGCCGCACCTGCGCCGTGTCATCAATCATGCTCTGTGTTTCCCTGTTATAGCGAAGGATCCGACTACCGTCCATGAGGTACCGGGAGAGGTCGATCTCATCCGACACCAACGGAGGAGGAGGAAGCTGGCGGCCAAATTCCCTTTGCAGATCAACAATACCGGACAGATACCAGGGAGCTACAGCAGGAGTCAGGTAGATGACATCCGATCTCCCCGCCGTGACCAGCGCCCTTCCCTGGACAAACTGCTCCTGCAGATTGGGCAGCAGGGCGGCCCGCACCGCAGTGGCATGATGCCAGGCAGAGCCGATAAGCAGTGCTATGACCAGAGCGCTGAAAAGGTGAAAACGCCTGCTGCGCCCTGCAGCAGCAGAGCCGGCAAGCACCGCCGTCCCTAGGGCCAGCACCGCCCAAAGGGCGATGAAGTAGCGTTCTGAACCGGTTCCAAGCCCTGGCTGACGGGCAAGGGGGATCAAGGGCACCAAAAGCGCCACCGTTAGAAACAGCACCAGCGGTAGCCAGACCTGCCGGGTCTGACGGATCACTAGCCCGATGCAGAGCAGAACACCGGATAACGGCAACCAGGGCCAGGTCAGGAGCAGCATCGGTATGTTGGCGAACTGGGCCAAAGCGCTGACCAGGTCGCCACGGCCCAATGCAGCTGCCGGTGTGTAGCCCCCTACCAGATCGCCCAGCATGTACCAGCGCCACGGCAGGTACAGCAGCATGATCAGCAGCAGCGGCCATCCTGCCACTAGCCGCTGTCTGAAGCTCCCCACGGGCACCAGAAAAAACGTCAGTCCCAACGGAAGGTAAATCTCTTTGGCAGTGGCGGCAACGGCAAAGGCGATACCGGCAAGCCAGCTCCAACGGCTGCGCCCATCCTGAACCGCCCGCAGCAGCAGCCAGAACGCAAGCAGCCAGAACAGCAGGCCTTCCATATAATGGCGCACCATCAGCTGATGGGCGGCAACCATGACCGGAGCGCCGACCAGGAACAGCAGGCCGCCACCAAAGGCATACCAGCCGGAGACCCACTGCCGGGCAATCAGACCGATAAGAGCGGCACACAGCGCGATGACAATAAGGTTATGCGCATAATAGCCGATGGGCTGAAGACCGAACAGGGCGTGGTCGAGATCGTACGCAAGACTGAGCCACGGCGTCAGGCTGTAGGGGACCAAGGCCCGCCAGGCCTCAGGCACGGCAAAGTATTCCCAAGGAGCATACTGCAGGGCATGCTTCAGAATCTGGGGGTCATCGCAGCACCACCAACCGCTCAAAATGGAGCCGTGAAAGGCAAATGTCAGCAGGAGGCAGCTGATAAAGCTGAACAGTCCGGCCATGACAGAAGGTCTTGTCATACCGGACATCACTTCGATGTTCCGTTGTCAACCGGCGTCATCAGCGGTAACAGGTCCGTTGCGCACCATCTGCCGGGCGCTGCTTCAATTTTGACGGATAGATAGCTGTAGATGGTGTCAAAGGCCTGCGGATCGTGGGCCGGGACAACAGGCCCCCCTTGTACCAGGTAATGCCCCGGCTTGACATACTGGCAGACAAAGGCCCCCAGGTCACTGCCAGTCTTGCGGGCCAGACGCAAGGCACCGCTGGCTATCTGACGACGATTGCCCAGAAACGAGGGGGTTGCGGCTGCGCCAGCAACAGTTGCCGGGGCATCGGCCAGGATGACAAGACATTCTCCTCGCTCCAGCATCTGGTAAAAGGGACGCAGACCATCCTCCATATTCAGCATTCGCCCCCCATGCAGCAGACGCTCCATACCCCGGTATTTTTGATAGAACTGTTGTTGAACTGCCGGTATCACCAAGGGATCGTGGGTAACCGCCGAGGTCATTGCGTTGACCGTGTATCCAGCCTGGGCAAGGAAGACAGTACCCAACCAGAAACTGTCAAAGTGCGGGGTAAGCAGAACCAACCCCCTCTTGCGCTGTTTGCAAGCCTTCAGAAAGCCCTCAGGCTGAATCTCCCATCTAAGTTCGGCTACCCTGTTGGCAACAATCAGCTGCCCTTCAAACTCCTCACGGCTTTCTGTGCGGAAACGCTCCCGCACCAAAGCCTGCAGTTCTGCCTCGGTGGCCAGGGGATACAGCAGACGGTAACCGGCAGCGGATTGCCGGGCTACATGGCGTGTGCCCAGCGCCATTGAGCGCCAGTCCCTGCCCAACCAGCCGTTGATCTCGCCACGCAACCCTGCCAGCAGGTATCCTGCCCTCAACGGCAGGCGAGCCAGCAGGGGCAGCACCCAAGTATAGTCACTATGATGCAGATACCGTATGACTGCACCGGTGATTCCGTTAAAACGTTGCTGGTTCATGACTGGAGGATTTTGCAAAGGCTCGGCATTGGGCCGCAACATCGCCGGGACAGCGGATTGAGAAGCAGGGGGTTTCCAGAGGGATTCGGTGGACCCACTTGTGTTCAAAAATAGCTCCACTTGCGGCAATTCTCTCCAACATTGCAGAGGAGAAACCGGTCTCCCTCGGCGTTTGTGCCCAGTGCTCGCAGCAGGCGTCCACAACAGCAACCTGCAACCCCTGTGCCTGGGCCTGCAATGCCAAGTCCGTTCCATAGAAATCAAAACCGAGAGAGGAGTCAAGCTGCAGGCCGCTGTCAGTCCGCACGGCAAACAACAGCTCATCAATGCTGTCCACCAGAGAGGGCAAGGGGGCCGGCTCATGCAGCAACAGCCCCCGATCCAGAACCTTCCCGGCCCGCCTGGCCTGTTCTCCCACCCCGGTAATACCGTATACCCCCACTACTGCCAAACAGGGAAAACGACGTTCAGCCTCAGCAAGGGCAGCGATGAAGCGGGTATCCCACCCATGGGGCAGAAACAGATCCTGATGGGCCCAGACCAGCCAAAGCGTCTGGCGCTGTCGGATAATTTCGCGATTAAATGCCGCCCCGACCGAAGGTGCGTGCAGATAGACGGTCTGACCGTATTCTCCGGAAGAGAGACAGGGAGATGCCAGCAGGTACCGGTTCAATACACCAGGGTCCGTTGCACAGGTGACAAAGCTGAGTACCCTACTCATGCCGCAGGGATATCCCATCGGTGAGGAAGCTCCACAAAACCTTGGCCCGGCCCCTGCTGGGTCATCTGCAGTGTAATGCAGCGCTCTCTCATGTCGTAGACATGCAACGCATGTTCACAGGTCAGAATGGCGGTGATGGAATAGTCACCTTTACGCAAAGGGAGAGCAGGAAAAACGACCGTTGCCCGCCCCTGCCCATTCGCATCAATACTGAGCCGCACACCGTCATCAACCGAGCTGACGCTTGTAATGGTTATGCCTGCAGTGTTTGCTATCCCGAGTACAACACTTGAAGGGGGCAACGAAGGATCTTGCATGAACTCAACGATCACTTCCAGCCTGCTCTTGAGAGAGGTAAGACGCAACGGCGATACCCCGATGTTACCATCAACCCTGGTGTAGCAGTTCAGAATCTTTCCCTTATTCTGCTGCAGGGTAGAGATAGTCTCAGGGGTAACCTCAGTTGTCTCAACGACCTTTGCATCTAGTGTCGCCTGGTAGGCTGCAGCTACCTTCTGAGCCGTATCCAGCATCCGTACCTGCCCCTGATCCAACCAGATCGCCCGTTCGCAGAATGCCTCAACCTGATACATGGAATGGGAGCAGAACAGGATGGTTGCCCCTCTTTCTTTCAATTTCATGATCCGGTCAAATGATTTACGGGAGAACTCGCCATCACCGACCGAAAGTGCCTCGTCTATGACGAGAATATCCGGGTCGACACTGGCTGCCACGGAAAAAGCCAGCCTGACGAACATGCCGCTGGAGTAGGTCTTGACCGGTTGGTGGATAAAATCACCAATCCCGGAAAAGGCAACGATCCCCTCGTAGCGCCCGTCAATCTCTTCTTTGGTAAGCCCCAGCACCGATGCGTTCAGATAAACGTTTTCCCGTCCGGTGAATTCAGGGTTAAAGCCGGCACCCAACTCCAGAAGCGCAGCAACACGACCATGTACAGCCAGAGTGCCACCGGTAGGGTTGAGGGTACCGCAGATCAGCTGTAACAGAGTTGATTTACCGGCGCCGTTACACCCGATAACACCCAGTGTTTCACCACGTCCAAGTTCAAAGGAGACATCCTTGAGCGCCCAGAACTGGCGGTACAACTGCTTGCCGCGTCGAAGAAACATCTGCCGCAGACGATCGCGGGGGGATTCGTAAATATGATAACACTTCCCCAGACCTTGAACCTGTATGGCACAATCAGAGGACATCGGCAAAACCCTTGCGCGTTTTTTGGAACCAGGCAAAACCAGCCCAGGCAACAACCGCAGAACCGACCGTAACAAGGCCGAAGGAACCCCAGTCCAGCCATCTGCCGAAGATCAGCAGATCCCTAGCCAGCTCGACGATAAAGGTGAGCGGGTTGAGATACAGCAATTGCTGATAGGCTGCAGGGATAGCGGAAGCAGGATAAAAAATGGGGGTGAGAAACATGAGGGTTGAGACCAGTATCCCCACCACGTGGGATACATCCCGCAGATAGACCCCCAGGGAGGCCAAAAACCAGGAAACCCCCATCACTTGCAGCATAAGCGGGATCAATGCCAGCGGAAGCAGCACAACTGTTGCCTTGGGCAGTCCCAGAATGAACAAATAAAACAGCAGCCAGACCACAAGATTGACGCAGACATGAAACAGGGCCGCACCGAAAGAGACCCACGGCAGAATTTCCAACGGAAAGACAACCCGCTTGACATAGCTGGTGTTGCCCAGTATCAGGCCGGGAGCCCGGGTGACACATTCGGCAAACAGGTTGAAGAGTAATAACCCGGCAAACAGGATCAGCGCAAATTCGGCCTTTGATTCTGTCCCGCCGGTACCCCAGCGGGCCTTGAATATCACGCTGAAAACAAAGGTATAGACTGCCAGCATGAGAATGGGGTTAAAAAACGACCAGAGGATTCCCAGTACCGATCCCTGATAGCGCCCCAGGATTTCCCGCTGTATCAAGGCCTTGACCAGGCCGCGATTACGCCACAGGCTTGCGGCCATTTCTTGCGGGGCTATGGAAAAGGTACGCATGCCGGACCGTTTAGTTTGCTGCCGGTTTTGAGAAGTTGACCGCTGCCTGCAGATCGCTTTCTCTCAGTACACCGGCTGCTGCCCGCAGTTGCAGATGCCGCAGCAGGTTGTCGTAGAGGGCGTGGCTCAGGTCACGTCGGCTGACTGCCCAGGTCTGCTCGGCATTGAGCAGATCTATGGCGGTACGCGTCCCGATCTCGCGACCTTTACGAGTGGCTTTCAGCTGCAGTTCAGTCGAATCGTACTTTCGCTGGTAGGCCGCTGCGAGGCTGACATTATACTGAAGGTTCAGGAACGCCTCTTTCAGTTGTTTTGCGTTTTTGTCCTGCACATCAATCAACATGTAGCGCCGTTCCGACTCGGCAGCAACAGCCCGGCGAGTGCGGGCGACCGTCTCACCACCCGAGTAAATCGGTAACGAGACACTGGCGCCGATGTACCACTGTTTGGTCTCGACTTCAGGGAGAAACGTGCTGCCTTTATCAACGGTGTACCCGCCGGACAACTGAATGGTGGGAAGATGTGCGGCCCGATTGGCGCTGCTGGTGTACCCGGCCTGTGTCAGGTCTTCCTGGGCTTGCTTGATGGCAGGATTGTTTTTTTGCATGGTGGTGATCCACCAGCTGAGATCATCGGGTGAAGGGCCCTGTGGCACGATGACCGGCAGATCCTTGACTGCCGATACCGTGATGCCGGTCAGGCTTGAAAGTTCCTGTTCGGCAATTTTACGCTGGGCCTCGGTCTTAATCAGGTCGGCAGCAGCGCTGTCCATCCGGGCGCGGGCTTCATAAACGGCTATGATATCACCCGTACCGGCCTTCAAAAAGGCTTCGGCCTGCTTGAGGATCTCAGCAACCCTGGCCAGTTCATCACGATAGAGCCGCTCATCGGTTTGCGCCTTCAACAGGGCTACGTAGGCGTTTACCAGACGAACTATCAGATCCTGGCAGGCGACGTCAGTGCCTGCCTCAGCGCTTTTCAGGCCAGCTCCTGACGCAGACGCCTGGAGATGTAACGGCACATTAAATACCGGTAGCTGACCACTGACCCCGTAACTGAAACCGGCGTAGGAGCCATCAATAAGATCAGGTCCGTAATTTTCAACCCTGTGCCAGAGGTGCCGCTGCGAAGCGTTGGCGTTGATGCGTGGCAGCAAGGCTGACCAGGCAATCTCCTGATCAGCCTTGCTGCCCTCAAGTCGGGCTTCTGCCCTACCCACAACCGGGTCTTTCTCTTTTGCAAGGGTATACAGTTCGAGAATTCCCTTTTCTTCTGCCTGGACACTGGCCGGTATCAGTTGCAGAACCGCATAGAGGGCCGCAAAGCCAACAAACAGGAGCTTATTTCGCATGGAAGGCCTTTCCCATCCGGTCACGCAGCGGGCCGATAAAATAGTCAAAGGCGGTGCGGGGTCGGGTTGCGATGGAGACTGAAGCCTGCATACCCGGCAGCAGCTCCTGACCTGCTGGCAAGACCTTGAATGAGGCTGGGTCTAGGTCAAGATAGACCAGATAATAGGGCAGCGGCCCCTGAGCAGTCGGCATGGTCAGGCGGTCGGCAGAGATGTAGGTGACCTTGGCCTTGAGCGGCGGGGTGCTGCTGTGGAAAGCGCTGACTTGTACATCTGCCTCCTGCCCGAGCTTGAGCTCACTGATGTCGCTGACCATGACTTTACCTTCAAGGATCAGATGGTCTGACATCGGCGCAATTTCCATCAGTGGCTCACGGGGGATCACCAGCCCGCCGATGGTGGCGACCTTCAGGCCAACGACTTGACCAGCAACCGGCGCACGGATAACCTGGCGTTCAAGCATGTTAAGGGTAGGCCGCACCCGTTCTTCAAGCTCCAATCGCTTCATACCGGTCAGCTTGAGTTCATTTACCGATTGCTGAATCCGATCGGCTTTGGCGGCAAGAATTCTCTGTTCAAGCTCTGCCAGACGCTGCTTGTTTGAGGCGATATAGCTGCTGATCTGTTCCCGTTCTCCGTTTTTTGCGGCCACCTGCTGCTCCAGCTGCAGCACCATGGTCTTGGTGACGTAACCGTCTTTCAGCAGGGTCTGGTTTGATGTAAGCTGCTCATTGAGCGATGTAATTTCTTTTTGCTTTGAGACCAGCTGCTCCTGGGCCCCCTTGATCATTTCACGGGTCTGCTCAATTTGCGCCTTGAGTACTGCAATCTGGTTCAGAAAGGCCTCGCGCCTGGCGTTGAACAGTCTGGTTTCAGTCTGGACGATGGGGGCGGCGATCCCCTTGGGAAAGGTGACCACGGAAAGATCATTTTTTTCCGCTTCAAGACGGATCATGGTGGCTGCTTCAGCAGCGGCCTGACCCTGCAGCATGTCCACGATCGGCTTGACCTGCTCGTCTTCAAGTACGATCAACGGTTGTCCTGCCTTGACCTGATCGCCGTCCTTGACCAGAATCTGCTTGATGATGCCCCCTTCAAGGTGTTGCACCGGCTGGCGTTTGCCCTGGAAGACCACCTCGCCCTGGGCATGGACAGCGGCATGGAGCGGCGCAAGAAAGGCCCAGAGGGCAAAACCGCCAAAAAAGAGCGCCAACACCCCGACCCCGGCCATGATGATCGGCGTAGGAGAGAAGCGGCTGTCACGTTTGGGGGCTTCAGCACCGATCAGGTTCTGTTTGATTTTAGCCACGCTCCACCTCCTCTGTGACATCTGCTTCGGTGGCCAGGCCTGCAAGAGCCTGTGGCTGCCCGGCAGCCGACTTTTGTTGTTGGGCTGCAACAACGGCCTGTTGTTGTTTCTGTTGCTGTTGCGCCAGATGCTGCAGTACGCCGTCACGGGCTCCGAATACAGCCAGGGCTCCATCCTGCAGAACCAATAGCTTGTCTACATTGGAAAGCAGGCTGACTTTATGGGTAATGACCACAACGGTGGTACCCAGTTGTTTCATATACGCCATGGCCTGCAGCAGAGCCAGTTCGCCATCGCTGTCAAGGCTGGCATTGGGCTCATCCAATACCACCAGCTTGGGATCTCCGTACAGGGCGCGGGCCAGGCCTATCCGTTGCCGCTGACCACCGGATAGCACGGCACCACTTTCACCGATGTAGGTATCATACCCCTTGGGCATATGCAGGATCATCTCATGCAAACCTGCCAGCTTTGCGGCCCGGATGACCTTGTCGGAATCAGGATCATCCAGACGGGCAATGTTGTCGGCGATGGTACCGGCAAACAGCTCGATATCCTGTGGTAGATAGCCGATGTAGCTGCCCAGACGCTCTGATGACCAGGAGTTCATATCAGCTCCATCCAGCCGGATCGTCCCCTGCAGCGGCTTCCAGACACCTACCAGAAGACGGGCCAAGGATGATTTACCGGCAGCACTGGGGCCAATGATCCCCAGCGATTCGCCAGCCCCCAGGGCGAAGCTGACATCCTTGATGATGACTTTATTGGTGGCACGAATGCCAAAGGTTACTTTTTCAAGAGAAATCTGCCCGCTGGGGGGGGGCAGCTCCATTGGCTCAAGCTCAAGATGCTGCTGTTTCATGAAGCCGTCCAGACGGCTGTAGGCGATCCGTGCCTCCAGAAACCCTTTCCAGCTGGCGATCAGGTGCTCTATCGGCCCTAGGGCCTTGCCCAGTATGATGGTGCCGGCAATCATCATGCCCGGCGTAAAGTATGTCGGCTCTTTCAGCACAACATACGCCCCCACTCCCAAACCTAACGACTGGACGGCCTGACGTACGAATTTGGTCACACCTGAGACCATACCGGCCCGGTTGCTTGCCTTGGACTGCAGGGCAATCACCAGATCATTCAGCCCGGCCCAACGGTTGGCAACCCCTTTCAGCATCCCCATGGCATTGACTACTTCGGCATTGCGCAGGGCAAGTTCAACATGACGCCCGGCTGCCCGACCGGCAGCATTGGCATCTTCCAGCGGTTTACGGGTCAGGATTTCATTCAGAACCGTCAAACCGATCATCAGCACAGCTCCAACCAGTGCTGTCAGAAACAGATAAAAATGCATGTACCAGAGGATGATCATGGCAATCGGCATCCACGGGGCATCAAACAGTGCCATAATGCCGGAGCCAGTTAAAAAGGTCTTGATCGCATTAAGATCTTTCAAGCCGTGTGAATACTGGTTGCCTTCCGGCGAAGTGGCCCCTTCGGCCATTTTTTTAAGCAGGTATGGAGCGAGTTGTGCATCAATGGCGTTATTGGCCCGCACCAGCAGACGGGAGCGGACCAGCTCCATAGCCCCCATAACGACCAACGCAATCAGCAAAATAAGGGTAATAAACCAGAGAGTCTCTTCACTACGGCTGCCTAATACACGGTCGTAGACCTGCAACATGTAGAGAGAGGGGGTTAAGAGCAGCAGGTTCAGAAAAAAACTGAATATGCCGGCAGCGACAAAAAACGGCAAAAATTTTCGAAGAAATGCGCGCATGGGCAGGCTGAAACCTATAAACCTTTCGAGTGTCGGCGTGAATTACTATAAACTATAAGAACGGGGGATGGTAAAGTCAATGGAGGCACCGAAAAAACTAGTATATATTATTGTTATCAACTAGTTACGAAGCACCATCCAGCGAGGGGCACGGAACCTGACCAGCCTCCTGTACAGCCACAGATAAAAAATAACAAATATTGCGCAACAAAGTTGCAGGACAAGAGGATACTTCCAGGCTAGAATAGCAGGTATGACGCTTAACAATCCCATACCCCACAGATATGGGGTGGTCATTGAATTTCGCCGCAAAAGATGCCGAGCCTCTCTCCTGCCAACCATCCAGCGGACCAGACGACTGAACACCATTTGATGCAAATGCAAAGCATCCGGCAGGCTGGTAGGCTGTCCGCGGATAACCCTCCGTCGGTACATGGAGAAGAGCGTCTCCCAGGCCGGGTAAACGACGAGTGTGAAAGGGAACCAAGGAGAGACCTGCGGATTGCGCACCACCAGAAGCACTGATATTTCTGCAATCAAAAACCCTAACAGATACGCACCGCCATCTCCTGCAAAAATAAGCCCTCTGGGGAAGTTCCAGATCATAAAGCCGGCAACGGCACCCGAACACACTAAAGAGAAGGCCAGAAGCGACCGATCTCCAACCTCAAGGCAAACATATCCCAAAGCCAGCAGAATCATGCCGCTCACTCCGCTGGCAAGTCCATTGTATCCGTCAATAATATTCAGGGAATGACACATTCCACCCACGGCAACAACCGTAAAAAGCCATGGGAGCCACGGTTGTTGTGCAAAAAGTGAGTCGATGCCGGGGATACCAATACCAGGAATAGTTGCACCTAGCAGCCAACCCGCCAAGGCGGCGGACGCAAAAGAAGCCAACAATCGCCAGAAGGGAGAGACTCGACTGGATAGGTCTTCAGCGATCCCAAGCAAGAAAACCGGGGCAACCGCATAGAGTATAAAAAGGCCAAACTGCGCCGGAAGCACTCCCTGTAAAGTCAAAAGCGCACTGCCAACAAAAATCCCCAGCAGAATGGGAATACCGCCAATGCGGGGAGTCAGGCCGATGTGAAATTTTTGTGGACCCTGCGTATGGAGATCAGCTGTATATTTTTGATGTAAGTGAATATAGCGTATCAGAAACAGGGATGCTGAAAATGTCACAAATAAAGAGGTAAAAAAAGTTACGAGCATATAGGTTCTAAACCAAGGAAGCGTATGTCAAGCATCACCTTACCACCACTTCCACCCCCATTTATTAAAAAAAAGTATCATACTTTGAATATGTGTTAATGTCATGCAGATTTCTTTGCTTGAGGAACGGCACCAACGGTGAATAACAGAAACAACCGGATAGCTGACTGTACGTAAGCCCTGTTGCCTAATGGCGCAACAGAGATCAAAATCTTCAAAATACATAAAATATCTTGGATCAAATCCGCCAATACGCTCCAACGCTTCCCGCCTGCACAGCATAAATGCACCACTCATACATTGCACATCACAAGCTTCAGCATAACCCACGTCACGCATTTCATGATGATGGATACGATCTTTTATAAAACGGGGCAAAAGTCCTACAGGGATATGCCGGAGTAACAGATCCAAAACCGTCGGATAACGTCTATTCAAGTACTGAATAGAACCATCATCAAACAGGAACAAAGGGGTAAGTATGCCGATATCGGTTTGTTTCTCCATGTAGGAAATCATCTGCTCAATAGCCCCCGGATGAACAACAATATCAGGGTTAACAATAAGATGAAAATTTGAAGACGGAGATAGCTTTAAACCCAGATTATGACCTTTTCCATAGCCAAGATTACTACCTGCATAGTGATACGCAATCATGGTGCTACCCTGCACAATTGTTTGTAAAACAGGAGTAGGTGAGTTATCAACAATAGTCACAAAAATTGAGGAAGGAAGGCTGTCCAGCAGATCAGATAACATTGCTGGAGGAGTTTTATAAAGAACCAGTGAGGCGGTGCAACGGCCTTCAATTGCCTTTGCAAGCGAACTAGGCATCAAATTTCCCTAATTTAGCAGCAAAGGCATCTCTAATCCCACAACACATCATCCGGATATTTTCCAGGCGTGGTGCAAAAAACAATGAAAACATTACAAACTTAACTATCGCACGCATTATATCCTGCACTATCCAAGCGTTCGGTGAATAATTTCGACGGTATAAAACTAAACGGTTACGCATAATATAGTACTGCCGCTCCGGGTTATGGCGATAAAACGTCCCAGGTCCAATCCTAAAGACCTGGTCTCCAACATTGTGCTGCATTATTGCATCAAAAACCCCATATAAATGATAACCCATTGCCCGAGCCCTGAAACACCATTCCAGATCAACATTATCAATAAAAAAAGCCTCTTCTAAAAGACCAATATGGTTAAATACGCCAACTGAAGCTAACATGCCAGAAGATACTAAAAAATCAGTTTTTACGATTTTTTTTCCGTGATCAGCATAGTGTTTTCTAGTTATGCCAAACCAGTTAATTTCTATAAAATGGGTGTTGTGATTTGTGCGCCTATCAACTAGCCGTGGTCCTACTGCAGCAACTTTCATATCTTTTGCTTCCAGGTTTATTAGTGCGTTTTGTAAGGTTTGCACCATATCAGCTGCCGGAATACTATCCTGATCCAGGAGAAGGACATGCTCATACGAAGATTCACGCGCCCAAACCAGACCTTTATTTTGCGCAGCAGCCACTCCTGTATTTTCTCCTAATTCAAGCAGAAAAAAAACACCAGCCGAGTGATTATTGGCCATCATAGATCGCATTACCGAAAGCTCCTGCTCGCTGGAGCCGTTATCAACCAAAATCAGCGCCGAAACCTGAGAAAAACAAGCCATAATAAGTTGTTTTAGCACGAAAATGTCTGGGTGGTAGGTGACAACAACAGCACACACTGCCGGTAGGCTACTCATGTATAAAGCTCCTGCTTCTTCAGGTAATATTTTGTTGCAGCATGCCCATCTTAATACATAGTTATACAAACCACACTCCCAATCAGACGAAGTCGGGCGGGATTTGCTGTATAAAGCCTCTCCCGCAGCTTTCAGACTGACATCCCGTGCAGATCCCGCTTGTGATACCTCCACCCAAAGGCTGCAGCCCGCACATACCAGTCCACCAGAAAGACCCCCCATACTACATACAGCGAGAGATGCAGCACCGGTCCGGCGATCCAGGCCAGCAGCACCCGCACACCCCACATGGTTACCAGCGTGACAATAAAGACATAGAAGGTGTCGCCGGCGCCGCGCAGGGAGCCGGCATAGACAAACGACAGGGCCAGCGGGATTTGGGCAAAGGCTACTATCCGCAGGAAGACCGTGCCCTGCCGGATAACCTCCGGGTCAGAGGTAAAGAGCGCCACCAGGTACTGCGGAATAAACAGAAATATCAGCGCCATACCCCCCATCACCATCAAGGCCAGCCGCATCGCCTCTTTATGGCTGGCATGGGCACGCTGATATTTCCTTGCACCTAAAGACTGCCCCATCAGGGTGGCGGCAGCGATCCCCATGCCGGCGCCGGGCATGAAGGAGAGTGATTCAATCGAGAGCCCGATCTGATGGGCGGCGTAGGCTGTGGTACCGTAGGCGATGATGACGCTGGAGTAGACCAGCTGGCCCGACTGCTGAGCCACCCGTTCCAGGGCCACCGGCCAGCCCACCTGCCAGATCCTGGCAAACAGTTCCCGATCCGGCAGCCCGATCTGCAGGTAGCCTTTGCGAAACGCCTGCCAGAGCAGGTAGGAACAGCCGATAAACTCGGACAGATTGATGGCAATGGCAGCCCCTTTAACCCCCAGGGCAGGCAGCCCCAAGGTGCCGTAGATCAACGGCCAGGCCAGCAGCACATGCAGGATGTTGACCAGTAGGATCCCCTCCATCGGGGTACGGGTATCGCCGACACCGTGCATGATGGCGGAAAGGATATTGACCCCGGTGGTCCAGACCAGCCAGAGAAATACCAGCCGGATATATTCGTCGGCCAGCTGCAGCACCTCCGGCGCAGCCCCCATCAGACGGACCAGTTCACCGCCGCCGTAGGCTCCTGCCAACGACACCATGGCCGTCAATCCCAGGCAAAACAGCACAGCGGTACCGGCTGCTCGGCGAGCCTCTTCATGGCGTCCGGCCCCGGTTCGATGGGCGATCACCACCGTGGTGCCGGTGGCAAGCCCCCAGAAGATGGTCATGGTGCAGTAGATCAGCAGCTGTCCCAGCCCGGTTGCGGCAATGGCAGAGGCCCCCAGACCGCCGGTCAGGAAGATATCAACAATACCGACCAGTCGTTGAAAGAGGGACGAGAGCAGTACCGGCAGCGACAGACGGAAGACCGTGCAGCGGATTGAGGCAGGTTTGTTATCCAGGCAGGGGAATATGCGACGCAGCAGAGACGACATGGTGGGGAACTGTAGACCTCACAACGACAGGCGTCAATACAAAGGGCAGGATCGGCTCAAAAGTCAGCGAGCCATGGCCAGCGCGATCTCCTGCACCAGCCCCTTGGCCTCAAGCAGCACAGCGGGGCCCTGCTGCGTTTCGAGCCAGCGGCCCCGTTCATCCTGATGCAGGCAGTCTGCTGATTCAGTTACTCGTGTGGTTACTGCTCCAACCTGCAGTGCCAGGCTGCCCGCCTGCAGGTCCAGCACCACCAGCTTCTGCGGATTCGGTTCCGGTTCACCGTCCAGATAGGCCGCCAAGTCTACTACTGCCACCACCGTGCCGTGGGAACGGGTTGCCCCCAGGCACCAGGCCGGTGCGCGGGGGACCGGTGATAAGGGACGTACCTCGGCAACTTCCGTCACCTGCCCGAACGGCAGGGCATACCGATGCGCACCCACGGTCATCACCAGAAAACGGCTGACCTCATTCATAGCGGCTCAAGCAACTCAAGCGGTTCTTCCAGGTTAAAGCGCCGTACCACCTGCTCCAACTCATCGGCCAGCTCTGCCAGCTCTCTGGTGGCAAGGGCCATGTCCTGCATGGCAGCCAGCTGTTCCTCGGTGGCGGCAAAGACCTCTTCAGTAGCAGCGGCATTATCGCCTGCCACCCGGAAAATCTCGTCAAAGGCCTGCACCATCTTGCCTGAACTTTCCATCTGCATCTGCGAGAGGTCGGCAATACTGTTGGCCCGTCGTTCGGTCTCCTGCACGCTCTGCATGATGTCGCTGAAGGCATCGGCGGTGACATCCACATTTTTGCGCCCTTCATTGATGCTGCGGGAGCCTTCCAGCAGACGCTCATACAGCTGGCGGCTTTCCTCACGCAACGACTCGATCAGGCCGTTGATCTCCCCTGCTGAAAGCGAACTGCTTTCTGCCAGCTTACGGACCTCATCAGCCACCATGGCAAAGCCCTTGCCGTATTCACCGGCCCGTACCGCTTCTATGGAGGCGTTTAAAGCCAGCAGATTGGTCTGCCGCGCCACCTCGCCGATAAACTCGGCCGCCTTACCCACCCGCTGCAGCCGCTGGTTAAACTGATCAAAACGGTTACTCAGTTCTTCCATCTGCGCAAAGTACAGCTTCATCAGCTCCAGGGTACCGTCAGCCAGTTCGGCCCCCCGACGGGCGGTCAGACTGGTGTTACGGGCAGAGCGGGCGCTTTCCCGTGCCCGTTCTGCCACCAGCTCGATCGAGATGGCGGTCTCGCGGATGATCCGTGAGCTGCTCTCCACCTGGGCTGCCTGTGATTCGGCGCCGCGTGAGATCTGCTCAATGGCCCGCGCCACCTCTTCCGTGGAGCTGCTGATCTCATAGGCGGTACCGTTGATCTCACGGGCAGACTGCGTCAGCTTGTCGGCACTGCCGCGGATATGCCCTACCAGCTCGCGCAGGCTCTGGACCATCAGGTTGATCGCCTCGGCCAGCTCATGGGTCTCGTCCGGCATACGACTGCCGGGAAGACTGATATCTCGTGAAAGATCTCCCTGACTCACCTCATGGGTGGAGGCGGTCAGCAGACCGATGTTACGGGTAAAACGGCGGGAAAAGAACCAGCCCATCACCAGCCCGACCGTCAGCGCCGTCGCGATGGTCAGCAGATAGGTCAATTCGGCAGGATAGCCCAGCCGGGATACCATCGACGGCGCAAAGGTAACCACCGCCACCACCACGACAAAACCGAGTATGAACTTGTAGCCCAAGGGTACCCGCATCTGAATATCTCCTGTCTATCTGATTGCCAACCGGTTGTGCATCAGTATACCATCCTCCTGTAAAATGTCTGCCGGTGACGTACACAACATTCAGAGGAGGCTGTCCATGAGAACCCTGCTGATCACCTTCTGCATCTTGATGCTACCATTTGCAGCCGTTGCAGCGCCGTTTGCCGTGGCCAGGGAGCCGGTACCGGTCTTCAATACCGCAGCCGCAGCCCGTACGCAAGCGGTACTGAAGCCGGACCGTTGCGGCCAGGTGCGGGAGCTTGAATTTATTGCCCTGCCCGGCACTGTTTTCCGGATCATTGCACCAGACAAGGATTATCCGGCAGTGCTTGAAGTGACTACCGGCGACTACCAGCCACCCCGGGGCACCCGACTCTATCTGTCTGATGTACTATTGGAGATGACGCTGGATAAACCGTTGCCACGGGACTGCACCTTGCCTGCTGTTGCAGAGATTGACCGGCAGCTACGCGGCGCTGTCGGCCTCCCCTATATCTGGGGCGGCAACTGGCGTACCGGTGTACAGTCAGGCAATAAACTGCTCTTTCAGGGGCTTGATTGTTCAGGGTTACTGTATGAGGTAACCAACGGCTCAACACCCCGCAATACCGAGCAGCTGGTACGGTTCGGCAGGGCCGTGTCAATTGAAGGCAAAGAGGTGGATGAAGTGCTGAAGATGCTGCAGCCGCTGGACCTGCTGGTCTGGCAGGGGCACGTTATCATCGTACTGGACCGGGACTCGGCCATTGAGAGTATTCTGGATTGCGACAATAAGGGGGGAGGGGTGCGGATTACGCCGCTGAGACAGCGGTTGCTGCAGCTGATGGGCCAGCGGAAACCGGCTGACCACTGGCCTGATAACAAGAGAGGTTCAAGTGTATTCGTGGTCAGACGCTGGCACCCATCTATCCCTTGACCCCTGCCTCTTGACCACTTCGGCAGGCTCAGCGCGTGGCCTTGCCCCTGCCTTTTTCCGGCACCGGCATCCCCAGCTTTTGCAGTACCAGCTGCATATCGTGCCAGACATCCCAGTAGTGCTGCTTCTGATCTTTATTACGCAGCAGGAAGGCAGGATGAAAGGTCGGCATCAGCGGTATACCACGCCAGTCATGGAACTGTCCCCGCAAGCGTGAGATCGGCTCCTTGTTCTCCAGCAGGGTCTGGGCGGCAAAGGTGCCCAGGGCCACGATCACCTGGGGCTTGATCAGCCCCAGCTGCTGATGCAGCAACGGTACACAGCTGTCGATCTCGTCGCGGTGGGGGTTCCGGTTGGCCGGAGGGCGACATTTGAGCACGTTGCAGATATAGACCTGGTCACGCCGCAACCCCATCGCCTCAATCAAGCGGGTCAGAATCCCTCCAGCCTCACCCACAAACGGCTCGCCCTGGCGGTCCTCATCTGCACCGGGTGTCTCACCCACAAACACCAGCCGGGCGTGCTGATTCCCCTCCCCAAAGACCAGATGGGTACGGGAGGCCGACAACCCGCAGCGCCGGCAATCGCCGATCTGCTCCCGCAACTCCGCCAGGGTTCGGACAGCCAACGGTATCGGTGAGGTAACCGCCTCTTGCCCCTTGCCCCTTGACCCCTGACCCTGTTCTTCCACCGGCAGGCCGTCAACACCGCTTTCAGCCAGCTCCGCAAGGTATTCACGTACTGAAGCATACATGGATCTGACTGCTATTCTCTGCATCCCGCGCCTCTCCTTACGATTGCTACCTTTGCCGTGCCCGCAGATTTAGTTGCTTTTGGCTGATCATGCAGTATGCTGGCGCCATGCTTCCCTTATTTCTGACGCTTATGCTGCTGTTTCTCCTGCCCGCCACCGGTCACGCCTGGGGCGGCGGCACCCATCTGTTGCTGGGTCTTGATGTCCTGACGCGTCTGCAGCAGCTACCGCCCCAGCTGGCACAGACCCTTGCCACCTGCGCCAACGATTTTCTCTACGGCTGTCTGGCAGCCGACATCATCATCGGTAAAAAACATACTCACTATCTACTGAACTGCCACCGCTGGCGGATCGGTCAGCGGCTGCTGCAGGCTGCCCAGGACGAACCGCAAAAGGCCTGTGCCTACGGCTATCTCTGCCACCTGGCGGCTGATGTGGTGGCGCATAACTATTACGTGCCGTACAAGATTATCCGTTCCTTCTCAACCAT
Organism: Geobacter sp. UBA6802; assembly: GCA_002452325.1. Taxonomy (GTDB): domain Bacteria; phylum Desulfobacterota; class Desulfuromonadia; order Geobacterales; family Pseudopelobacteraceae; genus Trichlorobacter. The sequence continues at coordinate 6,309 of DKFG01000302.1, read as the reverse complement.
TGCGCTGCGCCACACCTACTGGGAACTACGCTTTGAGTCGTTTATCGAGCCTTCTGTCTGGGAACGGGCGCGGCAGGTCTGCAATGCGGGACGACATCATGACGATGCCCTGTTGCGCCGGGTCATGGCGCCGACCCTGTTCTCCTTTGGCACCAGCAAACGGATCTTCAACTCCATCATGCTGCTTTCGCGGCTAGAGCGCTGGCAGCTGCTGATCAAGGCGGTCTCCACCCGCTCACAGCACCGCCTTACCACACAGGATCGGGAGGAGTATCTGGGTACTGCCCTGGAGGCGGTCATGGATCTGATGATCCATGGTGAGGATTCATTCTGCCGACTCTGTGACCCTACCGGCGAAAGCGCCCTTGAGGTGGCGACAGAGATGCGGCGACACCTGCGTTTTCTCTACCAGACCGGCAAGATCTCGCTTGAAGAGGGGATGGAGCGGGTCGAATTTATCAAACCGACCCTGAAGCGTTCCATCCACCACCCCGAACTGTTGATCATTCTGCGCGAGGCCTGTCACGACCCGACCGCCCCGTTTATCCTCTAGCCGCCATCAGCCCACGCACCCGGTCCAGAATCAGCTCCGCCAACCCATCCTTCTGCATCAGCTCCAGCTGTTCCACCGTACCGTCACGGTAGAGCAACCTGGCGATATTGGTAGCCACATGAAAGCCTGCGCCAGGCTGGGTAACATCATTGGCCACCAGCAGATCAAGGTTTTTGGCAGCCAGCTTGGCTGCGGCATGGACCTGCAGATCAGCTGTCTCAGCCGCGAATCCCACCAGAAATGGCCTTTCGGGCAGCTGCCCCAGTTCTGACAATATGTCGGGATTCTTCTCCAGTTGGATGGTCAGCTCGTCATCCTTTTTCTTCAGCTTGGCTCCGCTGCGGTGGGCCGGCCGGTAATCAGCCACGGCTGCCGCCTTGATCACGATACTGCACTCCCCTGCCCAGGCCATCACCGCCTCATACATCTGCAACGCCGACGTAACCTTGACCAGCTCAACACCGCAGGGGGGCTCCAGGCAGGTGGGGCCGCTGACCAGAATCACCCGTGCCCCCCGGTGCAGCGCTGCACGCGCCAAGGCGTACCCCATCAAACCGGAGGAATGGTTGGTGATGTAGCGCACCGGGTCCAGCTCTTCCCTGGTCGGGCCGGCCGTGACCAGCACAGTCTGGCCGGACAGATCCTTGGGGGTCAGCAGACAACAGGCGGCTTCAAAGATTCGCTTCGGGTCGGCCATACGTCCGGCCCCTTCCCAACCGCAGGCCAGACTGCCATGTTCGGCATCCACCAGATGATAGCCATGCTGGCGTAACCTGGTCTCATTCTGCTGATATAGGCTGTTGCGATACATATTTACGTTCATGGCCGGTGCCAGCAGTACCGGCGCCGTGGTAGCCATAACCGTAGTGGTCAGCAGGTCATCGGCAATCCCCTGGGCAATCTTGCCGATGATGTTGGCGGTTGCCGGGACAATCAGAAACAGGTCTGCCCGATCTGCCAGGGAGATATGACCGATCTCCTGCTCCTGGATCAGGTTGAACAGCTCCAGGTGAACCGGGTTGTGGGACAGGGCCTGAAAGGTCAGCGGCGTGACAAATTCAGTGGCAGCCCTGGTCATGACCACATGAACCGTTGCACCGGCTTTGGTCAGCAGCCTCAGCAGTTCAACCGCCTTGTACGCGGCAATACCGCCGCTGACACCCAATACTACGGTTTTTCCGGTCAAAGTGTGCATGGGTTGTCAGTCCAGATACGGGTTGTGGCGCTTTTCATGGCCAATGGTGGTGGCGGGGCCGTGTCCCGGCCAGACCGTTACCTCATCGGGCAGGCAGAACAGGCGCTCGGTAATGGATTGCACCAGCTGGGCATGGGAGCCCCCCGGCAGGTCGGTACGGCCCACTCCGTCTGCAAACAGGGTATCGCCGGACAGTAACAGCTGCTGATCCTCCAGATACAGGCAGCAGCAGCCCGGCGTATGGCCGGGGGTATGGATCACCCGAATCTTGATGCTACCCCAGTCAAGCGTATCACCATCTGCGATCAAGCGGTCCGGCTCCGGGGAGTTCTGACCCGGCAGGCCATACATGGCGGCAACCTGGGCCACCCGGCCCAGCAGCGGCGCATCGGCCTGATGAATCAAGAGCGGCGCCCCGGTGGACTGTTTGACGGCGGCATTACCCCCGACATGATCAAAATGACCATGGGTGTTGATGATCGCCGCCACTGTGTAGCCGCGCTGTGCCACCTGCGCCAGGATCCGCTGCACCTCATCACCCGGATCCACCACCACGGCCTGCCTGGTCTCTTCACAACCCAGGATGCAGCAATTCACCCCCAGTGCCCCTACTATTACCGTATCTAACGTCATTGGCGCGTCACCTCAATTTTCTTCCGGCTGCCGGTACTTGCTGCAGCCGTTATTTGGTGGTATGTTCAGCAGTACGGAGGAACAACCGATGACACGTATCCCTGAAGTAGACCAGGAAGTATGCATCAGTTGCGGCCTGTGCATCAGCATCTGCCCGGCAGTATTCCGCTTCAACAACTCAGGCAGGTCTGAGTGTTACAACGCGGCAGGTGCGCCCGAATCCGAGATTCAGGCTGCCATTGACGGCTGTCCGGTACAGGCCATCAATTGGAGCACCGCAGCACCGTAAGCAAAACTCACAAAAAAGGAGAACGCCGATGCAAAAGTATGTCTGTAACATCTGCCAGTATGAGTACGACCCCGCCGCCGGTGACCCTGATCACGGTATTGCCCCCGGCACCGCCTTTGAAGATCTGCCGGAAGACTGGTGCTGCCCACTGTGCGGCGCCGGCAAGGATGTGTTTGAGGAGATGTAGTTTGACGTAGTAGTAGGGGCAGGCTTGAAACCTGCCCCTACAGTTCTCCATCCAATACCGCCAGAAACTCATCCAGTTGTGCCTGCTGCATGTCGCCCATATGGGCAATCCTGAAGGTCTTTCCCTTGATCGTGCCATAGCCGTCGTCAAAGGCATAGCCCTGCTCGCCCAGACGATTTTTGATCGCGGCCAGGTCAACCCCGCGGCTGTTTTCCACACTGGTCAGAGTTACCGAGCGGGCACCTTCCGGCGCAAACAGCTCAAACCCGCGCTCTTGCACCCAGTTCCGGGTATGCTCTGCCATGCTGCGATGCCGAGCCCAGCGAGCCTCCAGCCCTTCGCTAAAAAAGCGCTGCAGTTGGCAGTCAAGACCGTAGATCAGGGAGATACAGGGGGTAGACGGTGTGTTATCCTTGTCGTCGTTGGCCACAAATTCCAGAAAATCAAAGTAATAGCCACGATGCTCAACCGTCCTGGCCCGCTCGATCGCCTTCTCACTGGCCGAAAATACCGCCAGCCCCGGCGGCAGCGCAAAGGCCTTCTGTACGCCAAAGATGCAACAATCAATCCCCAGCTCGTCCACCGCAATCGGCATGGCGCTCATGGATGAAACCGTATCCACGATAAAGACCACATCAGGGTAGTTCTTCAGCACCGTGGCGATTTCCGGCAGCGGCGACAGCACCCCGGTGGAGGTCTCATTGTGAATCATGGTCACACTGTCGTAGTTGCCGGTTGCCAGGGTCTCGGCTACCAGCTCTGCCGTAATCGGTTGCCCCCAGGGGACCTTGACCGCATCGGCCTCTTTGCCGCAGCGTCTGGTCACCTCATGCCACTTGTCGGAAAAGGCGCCATTACAGAAGTTGGCGCAGCGCCCCTTGACCAGGTTACGCACGGCCCCTTCCATGGCGCCAAAGGCACTGGAGGTGGACAGGAATACTCGCTGTCCGGTCTGCATCACCCGCTTCAGGTTCGTGGTCACCCGTCGGTGCAGCTCGGCATATTCCTTCATCCGATGACCGATCATCGGCTGCGTCATCGCCGTAAAGACCTCCGGCGCCACATCCACCGGACCGGGGATAAACAATTTTTTAGTCATGCCGCTGTCTCCAAATAGACTATTAAAAACAAGTTGTTTGGCTATAGCAGAGCAACCGGGCAAAGTCAAGGCAACCAGATGCAACATTCGTGCAACCCATTCTGCAACGCCTGCAACTACCCACAATCCTGTTGCTTTTCTGATTTCAGCATGCTAATAGGTCGAAAAATGCAACATCACTTGGCGCAGGCGGCCAACTATTTCTGCATCACTGATCGCACAAAAGGGGAAACAGCGCATGGCACACCACCACACCACTCCAACTCTCAATGAGTTGGTCAGCGGCGTTGCTGACCGGCTCAAGACAGCGGGAACCGGCTTCTACCTAATGGTCTTTGTCTCTCTCTGCATGGTACTGGCAGCGACCGGCCTGGGATTGATGACCATGTTCAAAGGTCACGAAGCCTACTACAACGTCTATCGTGAGATACCCTGGGGTATCCTGATTGCGGCATATGTCTTTTTCGTGGTCACTTCAACCGGCCTCTGTCTGGTCTCCTCCATCGGCCACGTCTTCGGGGTCAAAGACTTTATGCCGATTGCCAAGCG
>DKFG01000302.1:0-1695 GCA_002452325.1 Geobacter sp. UBA6802 | reverse complement strand
ATGTTTGCCGAGTATATCTTCCTGCTTATGAACAAGCATCGACCTGCCGTTATCTGCGGCTTCAGCGGGTCAGTGGCCGGTATTGCCGCCCACTCAAACTTGGGGGCCGTTTTTGGTCTTCTGATGGGGCGTGAATACTGGCAGGGGCCCTACATGCCGATCTACTTCATCGCCTCGGCCATGATGACCGGCTGTGCTGTGATCATCCTGTTCCACATCCTCGGACACAAGGTTAACAACGAGCAGATGACCCCTGATATGCAGCGTGCCCTTGAGGTAACTACCAAGATCGGCATCCTGCTGATCACGGTGATCCTGTTCTTCACCACCTGGAAACTGATTGCCGGTGCAGCCGGTCAGCCGGGTGGCGCCTTCCCGATCGTCCACTCTGAAGTGGTGGGCCATCACGCCTTTATCTTCTGGTTCTTTGAGATACTGATGGGTATGGCCGGGCCACTGGTGCTCTTCATTCTCTCCAAGGGAACCAACCTGAAGCTGATGCTGCTGGCATCGATCTCAATGGTGATCGGTATCTTTGTCATGCGCTACAACTTGGTCTTTCTGGGGCAGGCACTGCCGGTGTACTACAGCCTGGGGGTCAACGAATTCAAAGAGATGCTCAACTACTTCCCCTCTATCTATGAATGGGTCATCACCGCCGGCGGCTTTGGTCTGACCGCCCTGCTGTTCCTGATCGGCGAAAAGGTCTTTGATGGCCACAAGGTCGAAGATCACTAATTAAACCGTACAAACTTGCGCTACGACGAGGACTGATAACCATGAATACCGATAAAGACTTCAGCAGCCTGAAAAACGAAGGGGTAGAGAATGTCTCCAGCCAGGAACGCCGTGACTTCCTGAAGATGGGTCTGGCCATCACCGGCATCTTTGCCGGCGGCACCCTCTTCTCGGCGGTCTCCACCTTTAGCAGGGCCCATGCCTCAGATTTTGCCAAAAAGTACCCTTACAAGCCCCATTACAGCATGGTGATGCAGCAGCATCAGTGCATCGACTGCGAACGCTGTATGGAGGCCTGCGTGACCACCAATAGCGTACCCAGACGGCACGGCAACTACCGCACTACCATCCTTGAAAAAGAGACGCCGGATGCCATTGGCGGCAAGCTTGAGTTCATCCCGGTACTCTGCAATCAGTGCAATCTGCCCCAGTGCACCAGAGTCTGTCCCACCAAGGCCACCTACAAGGACAAGGTCACCGGGATTGTGCTGATGGACACCAAAAAGTGCATTGGCTGTCTGACCTGTCAGCTGGGCTGTCCCTATAACGCCCGCTACTTTGATGAGACCAGACATGCGGTTGACAAATGCAATTTCTGCCTGGACACCCGTCTTGCAAAAGGGGAGAAAGACACCGCCTGCGCCCATGCCTGCCCGGCTGACGTGCGGATCTTTGGCGACCTCTCCAACCAGGAAGAGCGGGTCTTCAAGATTGTCCACCAGATCGAGCGTCCGGTATGGGTATTGCGCCCCGAGTCAGGCACCCGCCCCAATGTATTCTATACCAAAGGCTAACACACCATTCACCACAAGCGAGGACGTGATACTATGACCCTGCGTATCTTTTCATTAACAGCTCTTATTGCACTGGCGACGGCAGTCGGCGTGGCCCTTGCCGTCAGCTATCCTGAGGCCCCCATCGTCTATGACAAGCCGGTGCGCGGCGTAATTTTCTCCC
>DKFG01000071.1 GCA_002452325.1 Geobacter sp. UBA6802 | reverse complement strand
TACTTCAATTTCAACAGCCTGATAGTCTGTCCGTCTAACCTCCTCAGGCATACTGCCTGGGGAGGTTTTGCGTAATGATCTTCGTGTTTAACCACGGCTCCAGCCTTCCAGGCACCACGCTGATAACTCGAAATCATGTAGTGCCGGCGCAGTAGCTGTAAAAGCAGCCACCAACCGCAACCGCAAGCGGCAGCTCCCATGCCTGACACTGAAGCATACCGGAATACCGGGCGATTGTTGACCCAACAGGATTACAGCGACTTAACCCTTACGGTGCATAACTTCATGCAGATGGGTGATTTGATGGCGCGACTAGATGACGGAGCACGCAATGGAGCATAACCAGACAACGGACAACGATGCTGCCCTGCTGCACAGGCTCCAGGTATTGTTCGATCTAGGGCGATACCGTGAACTGCTGGGGCTTGCTCAGCCGCAACTGGCAGACCCGGCAACAGAGCCGCAGTTTTTCAGTTACGCCGCCGAGGCTGCCGTGCAACTGGAAGAATATTCCAGGGCTCGCACTATTCTGCAGGCTGGTCTGGCAGCCCACCCTGAGAGCAGTTCACTGCGTGCCGTACAAATATCCCTCTTTAACCGGCTGGAACTGTACCGCGAAGCCCTGTCAGCTACTGAAGCTGCACTTGAGCTTGATCCTGATTCAGAATCGATCTGGTATCTGCAATCGGTGGTTCACTATAATCTTCACGACCTGAAGGCAGCCGAACAGTCAATACTCAAGGCGCTTTCCCTCGATCCGCTGGATCTCGACTATCTTGCGCACCATGCCCGGATTCTCTGGAACATGGATAAAAACGACCAGGCCCGGCAGATGGTGCAGGAAGGGCTGACGCAGCAGCCGGATCATGCAGAGCTGCTGTATCTGCACGCCCAGATGGAGAAAAACCGCTCAAAGGCTGCCAGTGTTTTTAAACTGCTGCTTAGCAGCAGCCCTACCAGTGCAGAGGCCCAACAGCAGTACCGAGCACTTACAAGTCGGTTTCTGCTGACCTGCCTGATCGCCGGTGCAATCACCCTGGGCCATGCCCTGCTCCGCTACCTGCTGGCAGCCGGATGGCTCACCCACCTGCCAAAAGCGCTTACTGAAGATGGTATGCTGTTCCTTGTCGGAGTTGCCGGTCTGGGTTTTGCCAAAGACACCATGCGCAACAGACGGCTGCTGTACCTGTATCTGGTCTGCAATCTTGAGCTGATCTGGATTGCTGATAACCTGAAAGGCGAGCACTGGATGCTGGGGCTTGGGGTTGGTATAACTGCCGCACTGCTGATCGGCCTGCTGTTTACTTGGGCTACTTTTTTCTACCGGGCCATGTTCGACTGGGCTGTAGCCAGCATTACCGGATTATGGAACGCCTACCGGAAAGCAGCGGCCAACGGCTTCAAAGCGGCCTGGATCAGAGAGCAACTGCACAACCCCAACCTACTGTTTGTGATAGGCGGCGGATTGGCACCGGGCGTTATTTCGTTGCTGGCACCTACAGCAGAGCTTTATGCCGATGCCTTGCTCTGCTGGTTCGGGCTGCTACTGGTGCTGCTGCCGCTTATACGTGGCGCTGCACTCAGCACCGCGTTTGGTACGGCATTTGTTTGCCTGCTGGCATACATTCCGGTGATTCATCTGCTGCAATGGCTGCCTAGCCTCCTGCCTTTTCCACCGCTTATGGCGCTGCTTGGCTTTGCCGGTGGCAGTCTGGCAACGGCCTTTGGCCTGCGGGTGCTGGCGGCAGATACAGATTAAACCGAAGCAGCACACCTTCAAACGACATAATCCATTCAGGACATGAGCCTTTCGGAGTAACAGATGTTAGTAGAATTTACACAGGTCCGCCAGATTAACAATGAGCCACACCGTCGTTGGTTTACCTCCACCAATATTGATCTGATCGTATGGTTTAGCACCAACAACGCACCTACACACTTTGAACTATGCTATGACAAGCAAGCATCAGAAAAAGCATTAAGCTGGGGCCGATTCGGATTTGCCCATACAGCGATAGACGATGGAGATAACAGGCCGGGAAAATACAAGGCCTCACCGCTCCATACCGCCGCCGGAGCCCCTGAAATCAATCGGATTTATGCCCAGTTTCTGCAAGAATCCAGTGCATTACCCGAAGATGTTGTCAGCTTTGTGCTGTCTGTGCTTAGCAGTCATCCATCATACAACCCGTAATTACATTGCACAGCGGCTTTCAGACAGTCGGAAAACTGCAGAAATATGATGTCAGCCTCAAGATGAGTATCCGAAAGCCGGAGGAAGCCTATCCATGGATGAACTGACCCTATTAAAAGCTGCCCACAGCGCCACACCGGATAACCGTGATCTTGCCCGCCTATACGCTTCCAAGCTGGCCGAGGATGGACGATGGAGCGAAGTCTGCGCTGTGCTTCAGCCGCTCTGTGATCAGCAGGAAGAATGGCTATTGCTGGAGCTTGGCATTGCACATCTGGAGACGGGCAACCCCTATCTTGCGGTCTGCTTCCTTGAGAACCTGACCTCGGCACACGATATGTCTGATGCCATGCTGCTTAAGCTCTACCCGGCCCTGATCCGGGCTTTGCTTGAAGACGACAGAGGCGAGGATGCCGAGGATATGTTGACTGATATGCTGGAACGGCTGCCTGGCTACGATCCCGAGCCGATGCTGGCGCTGTTTGAGCGTTATGGCATTAAACCCCGCATCCGTGTGAAGCAACACAATGCCGACCGTCTTGGGGAACTGTCTGACTTTACCCCGCTACTGCCGGGCGACAGAACCATCACCTTTGCTGATGTGGGCGGCATGGATGAGTTGAAAAAGACTGCCCGGATGAAGATTATCCAGCCGTTCAAAAACCCGGAGCTGTTCAAGAAGTATCGCGCAACCGCCGGGGGTGGCATTCTGCTCTATGGCCCACCCGGCTGCGGCAAGACCTGGTTTGCCCGGGCCATTGCCGGTGAATGTCAGGCTGCCTTTTTCTGCATCGGCCTGCACGATATCCTCAACATGTATGTGGGTAACAGCGAACGCAACGTGTTCCGGCTGTTTGATACCGTTCGCAAGCACCGCCCGGCCATTATCTTTATTGATGAGGTAGATGCCCTGGGTCGCAAGCGTGATCTCTCCCGCAATGCCGCCATTACCGGCACCATCAACGCCTTTCTGAACCAGATGGACGGTGCCGATACCGACAACCGCGACCTGCTGATCATCGGCGCCACCAATGCCCCTTGGGATGTGGACAGTGCCTTCAAGCGACCGGGCAGGTTTGACCAACTGATCTTTGTGCCGCCGCCAGACCAGACCGGGCGTGAGGCGGTACTGAAGTTGGCCTTCAAAGACCGTCCCCACAGCGGGATTGACTTTACCTGGCTGGCTGAGCAGACCAGCCAATTTTCAGGGGCAGATCTGACTGCCCTGGCTGATACCGCAGCAGAACGGGTTCTGCATGAGGTGCTTGATTCAAGAGTGGAGCGTGATATTACCATGCAGGATCTGAAGGCGGCGCTGGCATCTGTTAAACCAACCACCCGCGAATGGGCCGAGATGGTGAAAAACTATGTGGAGTTTGCCAATGAAGGCGGCCAGTACGATGAGATCAAGCAGTGGCTCTCTGAAGGCGGGACAAAGAAAAAGACGTTCGGGTTTCTGTGAAGGGCCCCCAAAGCCTTCTCAACTGATCTCCCCATGGCGAGTAGAGCGTCTTGGCGTTCTCTTGGTTATTCGAGTCGCCCCTAGCAACTTCAGTGCCCTTTGCTGGTCACCAGCTCCCGTCCCTGCCCGCTGGCGTTGACGATCCCATCTTCCGTGTACCAGATCCACTCGCCGTAGCCCAGATAGAGAAAGGTGCCGACCCAGCTTTCTGTTTTCAGATCGTACAGCCCCACCTCACCCTGGTTGGTGCCGATGGCCAGCAGGCTGTTGTCAGGAGACAGGGCCATTTTGATGACATGGTTGCCGGTCTCCCAACTGGTGAAACCGGTGGCAAAGGTCGTTACCCGGCGGCTTTTGCCGGTTTTCCTGTCACGAACGGTAACGGTTCCATCCTCGGAACGGACAAAATAACCCGGCGTTTCAAGATAGTTGTAATGATGACGCCCCTCCAGTTCCGGCATCGTTGGGTACTGTTTCCCGTCGAACTGCATCCGTTCGCAATCGAATCTGCCTGCTTCAGCCTTGCCCGCATTGATTATCCGCACCAGTGTGCCGTCTTTCAGCGAATAGACCAGGGCGCGGTCCGGAGAATGATAGCTGCCGGGACGCCGTCCCTTATCGTCTTTGCCGCGTCCGTCGTTGTCGATCACGGTTGCGGTGCCTGCGGTGAAGTCAACGCAACCGAGCGTAAAGAAGCGGGCAATGTCGTCTTTCAATTCCTCCAGTTTGAAAGCGTGGGAAACCGTTCCGCTGGTCAGATCAATCCATTGCAGTACCGGCAGACGCCTGAATCCATTTCCGATCAGTTCGTTGTTGGCCAATGCAACGCCATGGCTGCCGTCAGGGCTGATCTGCAGGTGGTCTGTGCTGGTTTCCACCTGAAACGCAACCTGTGGCAGCTGCGCCAGCGCAGGCCACTGCCACTGGCTGACCACGTAGGGGCCGAAGGCCACCAGGCGGTCGTTGGCGGTGCTGAACAGAAAGCTGCTGACCTTATGCCGGGCATCCAGACGCTGCCGCAGTTTCTTCTGTTTCAGGTCAAAGACCAGCGGCCGGGCGCTTTCGTAACTGACCAGCAATGAACCACCATCCGGCGAAAACCGGAGGGCCTCCACCTTTGAGGTCTGCTTCTCCAGGCGTGCCAGTGCCTTCGGTCTTTCGTCTTTCATGATCACTGACGTTGCGAACACGTTAAGTACACCGTTGTGCCCCGACACCAGCAGGTAGGCGCCGTCGGGCGACATATCCATCTGCCAGGGCCAGGTATGGTCGGGCAGAGCCTTGAAGGTGACGTCCACCTGCTTGCCGGCTGTCAGGTCGTATATCCGGGCACTACTGCTGAAGCCAAGCAGGGCCAGCCGCCCATCGCGGGAAAATCCGCCGGTGCTGGCCACCCCATCCGACGAGGTGACGGCAAGGCGCTTTTGTCCGCTATTAACGTCCCAAACGGCCAGCTCCTGCTGGGAGTGGTTCATGCTGATCCGGCCGGGAATACCAGCGGTAATCAGCCTGCTGTCTGGAGAAAAGGTGATGGTGGTGGCAAAGCTGACCCGGTCGTGGTGAATCTGCCTCAACGGCTGACCGCTATGGGCATCGAGGATGCTGATCGTCCCCAGTCTGCCGACGGCCAGCTTGCTGCTGTCCGGTGAGAGTTCCAGGGCCGTGACATGCTCTTGCCGGATAGCCGGCCTGCCGTCAGCGGCAAACGGGGTAAACGGTCCGCCATCAACTGAACGGTAGAGCAGCCCATAACTGTCCGCAACAAAGAGCACGCTGCCGCTGTCTGAAATGGCAATGGCGCGGGCCTCCCGACCATTGCCCTGCTCGGCAAGGGACAAGGGGATTTTGCTGAAGGTGTTGCGGCCAAGATCATAGACGGCAGCGCGCCCGCTTTCGTCCAGAAACACGGCCTTGGATGCATCGCGGGTCAGCGCCACCCGCTCCGGTGCAAACGGCGCCTGCACCCGCCGCAGGATCCGTTTGTTGATGAAATCCCATTCGATCAGCGCGCCGCTGTCATCCACGGATACCGTGCGCTGGCCATCCGCTGTGAAGCGGGCGGCAAAGACGTTGCCGCTATGGGGTAACGGCGGAGCAAAGTACGGATTGGCGCCATAGGCGGCGCTGAGGTTGAGCAGCAGTGTGCAGACAACGGCAATAATGATCTGATTCATGGAATACCTCACGCGGCTGACTGCCCTTTTCATAGCTGATTGTCTACAAAGCGGCAACAGCCGGCAGGCTGGGCTGGCAACGAAGCGCAGCCTGTTACCACTACCGCTGCTGAGCCGGAGGCTCTCAGGTTGCAGTGCGATAAGCATTAGTCACAATTCTGCTGCACCAGCAGCTCCCTGGTGTCCAGTTGCAAGGCCACCAGGCTGCCCAGCCCGATATGCCCCTTGTCAAAACAGCCGTTATCCAGGCAAATATGTTGGCTTGTCAGGGCTTCGCGGATTGCGAACAGCGGCATTATGCTGTGGCCGCAGACAAGCGTGCGATCATGCAGCTTGACCGGGTCTGACCGGTAGTCGCGCTCCCAAAGCAGGTGGTGGGGCGAGGTTTCCCGAATCGGGTCGGCAGTGCGAAAATTCAACCCGGCGTGGACCAGGACATAATCGTTGGTAATCAGGATACGGGGCAGCATTGCCAGAAAATCGAGATACCGTTGCGGGATGTCTGCCGGTGTCTCTGCCCCGAACTGCCGCATGGTTGCCCACCCTTCGTTGTTAAACCAGAGGCGTCGGACCTCGTTGTCTCCAGCGGCTGCCTGCAGCAGCATTTCCTCATGGTTTCCCATCAGGGGGCGGATGTCGTAATCCGCCTGCCAGAGACGCATCAGATACTCCACCACCCCCTTGCTGTCCGGGCCACGGTCGATGTAGTCCCCCAGCAGATAGAGCGTATCGTCCTGCTCAAGTTGGATTTGATCTTCCACCAGGGCACACAACGTCCGGCAGCAGCCGTGCACGTCGCCGATTGCGAAGCGACGGCCCCGCGTCGGCCCTGAAAAACGCCCGGCCTGGGGTGGGGATTCACCCGACAGCATGGTGTTCATTGAGCGGTCTCGTCCGGCGCCTGCAGCTGATGGTTTATTGCAGCAAGCTCCTGCAGAAGCGGGTCGTTCATTTGTTGTAATCCAGCGGCAAGGGAATCCCGGAGCTGCTCTTTCTGCGGTTCAGTCATCGTGGGCAGCGTATCGAGCCAGTACTGTTTTTCATCCGGTTCCAGCAATGCAGAACAGATAACCAACGCCTGCAGTTCCGGGTCAACCGGCTGTTGTGGAAACGTGAAGCGCCCCACCTGGTGCCCCCCGTCTCCCTGCAGACACTCCTGAAGAGACTGGCTGTTCGTTGAAGGCGCTGGTGCATTCAGGCCGTCCGCTATGGTTGCACTGCTGACCATTGGGTCCGGGCTGTCTGCGACTGCAACAGGGATGTCCGTTGACTGACCCAAAACAGGCACCAGTAGTACCGTCAGCAACAGTGCTGTCATCCTTTTGATAATCCGCATACACCCTCCGTTTTGTTACACAGCCGATTCTTGCCAGCCACATGTTACCCCACGAAACCTGGCCGGAACATCCCTCATATACTGGTTAGACGGACACTCGTCCATTGATTGAATACAGCCTGAATCCGTAGCGTCTTTTGGCT
>DKFG01000125.1 GCA_002452325.1 Geobacter sp. UBA6802 | reverse complement strand
GACAACATCCGCAAGTTTGTGGTCTTTTCCGTGGCAGGTAACACCGGCAAGATCCTCGCCGTGTTGATTTTGCCGTTCCTTGGCATGGGTATGCCGCTGACGCCGCTGCAACTGCTCTGGCTTAACCTGCTGACCGATGGTCTGCTGGGGCTGGGTATGGGGCTGGAACGGCCTGAGCCGGATGTTATGAAGCGCCAGCCCATTGCGCCTGATAGTCAGATCTTTGACCGTCGCACCATCCGCTATGTCCTGCTGACCGGCAGCCTGATCGGCGGTTCCTGCATGCTGGTTACCTGGCTGACCTGGCAGGGGGGAGGCCCCTGGCAGACGGTTCTGTTCGCCTCTCTGGCTCTCGCCCAGGTGGCGCAGGCCTTGGCGCTGCGTTCGTTCCGCAACTCGTTCCTGCAGATGGGGCCCATGACCAATCCGCTTTTGCTGGCTATGGCGGTCAGTGTGCTGCTGCTGCAGGGGTTGGCGATCTGGTTGCCGTTTTTACAGCGGTTTTTCCTGACCGTGGCCTTGACCGGGCAACAGCTGGTGCTGGTGCTGCTGCCGGCCCTGGTGGTGTTCATAGTGCTTGAGGTGGAAAAATGGTTCAGGCGTCGGGCCATCTAAACGTCAGTGGGAGAGGGCGAGCAGCACCAGTAGGGTGAACAGGATGTACAGAATATACAGGTGCAGATGGCCGTGTTGCAGATGACGTATCACGGCAAACTTTGTATTGGCCCAGGCCAGAAATGGCAAGTAAAGCCGCTCCAGCACGGTTTCGGGCAGATGGCTTTCAAAACGGCTGGGCTTGGGGAGCGGACCTTTTATGGTGGGCTGATGTCGGTGGGGCAGCAGCAGTCCGCTGAACAGCCCCATCAGCATCTCGGCAAAGGAGGATGCACTGTACTGCATCCTGCTGGTGGGCGCCAGATAGCCGCAGCCCCAGGTCTCAGTGGTTGGTGATGTATCTGTGCGCCGCATAAAAAACCACAGGGAGATCAAAACAACAGCCAAGAGCAGGATACCGGTCAGGCTCAGCAGTTTGAGCGGCGCTGCTGAGGCCAGGGTGACGCCGGTTGCGACAACGGCAGGGTGCCAAGTGTTTACCGCAGACTGAATCAGGGGGGCAATCAGGAACGGTGCCAGACCGATCAGCCCGCAGCAGAGGGCCAGTATCGTCATGGCAGTCAGCATGCTGCCCGGCGCCTCGTGAGCCTGCGCTGCTGACTCAGTACGGGGCGCTCCCAGAAATACCACGCCAAAGACCTTGACAAAACAGGCCACAGCCAGGCCGCCGATCAATGCCAGCAGTGGAGCGGCCAGGCCCAGTGCCGGTGTACCGTTTACTTCACCCATCACGCCGTTAAACAACCCCAGGTAGATCAGCAGTTCACTGACAAAACCGTTTAAAGGCGGCAGCCCGCAGATGGCCACGGCACCGATCAGAAACAGGATCGCACTGCGGGGCATCCGGCGCAACAGCCCCCCCATCCGTTCAATCTCTCGTGTGCCAACGCCGTGTATGACCGAGCCGGCTCCCAGAAACAGCAGCCCTTTGAACAGGGCATGATTGATGACATGCAGCAGCGCTCCTCCCATCCCCAGCAGAATCAGCAGGGGGGAGGTGTTGGTGATGCCGATCAGGGCCACCCCGATGCCGATATAGATAATGCCGATATTTTCGATGCTGTGATAGGCCAGGAGCCGTTTCAGGTCATGCTGTCCGATGGCAAAGGCCACGCCGATAACCCCGGAGACGACCCCTAGGATCAGGATGGTCACACCCCACCAGAGCGGGATCTCGTTGAAGAATGAGAGGGTGCGTACCAGCCCGTAAACGCCGATCTTGAGGATCACGCCTGACATCAGGGCAGAGATGTGACTTGGCGCATTGGCATGGGCGCCGGGTAGCCAGACATGCAGCGGCATGGCGCCGGCCTTGAAGCTGAACCCGAAGAGGGCCAGCAGGACCAGGGCCGCTGCCGTTGGTGTTGATCCCTTGAGTGCTCCGGCATGGGGCAGACTGAAATCACCCCAGGTTGCTGCCAGCAGGGAAAACAGGGCAAACAGCGCCAGGGTGCCGATATGGGTGCAGATCAGATAGAGCGTTCCGGCGCTGCGCACCGCCTCCTGATCATCATCAGTGGTAACCACAAAATAGGCAGAGACCGCCATGATCTCCCAGCAGAACAGGAACAGCCCGCTTGAACCGGCCAGCAGGATGCCGAGCAGTGAACTCACCAGCAGGCCGAAGAACAGGGTGATCTTGCGGGTGGTGCGGGGGTGCTTGCCTGCCGGAAAATAGCCGCTGCTGTACAGGCTGCTGCAGGCCGCCACAATCAGGATCGGCAGGGCAAACAGGGCAGAGACCGGATCAAGCCTGATGGTGTGCGGGCCAAAGGGCATCAGCAGGTTGAGGCTGTAGCTGCTGCCGGCGCCGGAAAGCAGCGTGGTGAGGGCTGCTCCCAGCCCGATCAGGGAGGCGGTACAGATGGTGATGATGCTGAAGCGCTGGCCAATGGCGGGAGCCAGCAGCCGCAGTGCAGACGGCAGGCCCGACAGTGCAGCCAGCAGTGCGGCTACGGTCATGTACAGCGTCGGGTCGTGCCAGTCGGCTGCGGTCATTTACGGACTCTTGCCAAGATCGGCTTCAATGGCCCGGATCGCCGACAGGACCGCCTCAGGATCGCAGGGGGGGCAGAGGGCCTGTCGCAAGCGCTCGTCGCGCAGGGCGTAGGCCAGTTTTGAGAGCAGGTGCAGGTGGGTACGGACCGTAGGGCTGGTGATGGTGAACAGGATCTGAACCGGCTTGCCGTCCAGCGCACCGAAATCAATCGGTTGTGCCAGGAAACAGAGCGAGACCCTGGGAACCGGCAGGCGTAGCAGTAACGGATTACGTACATGGGGGATGGCGATGCCGTCACCCACAGCAGTGGTCCCCATGGCTTCACGGGCCAGCAGAACCTGGAGGACAAAGTCTGGATCAAGCTCCTCCGGCAGATCAAGCAGTTCAACAACACGCTGCAGCACGGTCTGCAGGTCGTTACCCGCAACATTGCAGTGGATGCCGCCTGCCTCAAGGGCCTGGCTTAACAGCGGCAGCGGACGGGGATCATCGCTGTCATCCAGCTCAAAGATGGCAGGATCCAGCTTGTGTCCCCGTTCGGTGGCCCATTCCAGCAGATCAACCCGGTTGATGTAGTAATTGCCGCGAATCTGCTCGGCCGGTAGCTGGTCATTTCTAATCCACCGCAAGACGGTCTTCTCGTCGGTGTGGAGCGCTTTGCCCGCATCTGCTGCTGTCAGCTGCATGGTGTGGATGCCCCCTCAAGTCCCAGTTGAAACCGCAACGCCTTTTCTACCTGCTGCATGACTGCCTTGGTCAGCATGCCGAGCCGTTGACCCACTACCTTGGTCTTGTCAATGGTGATGATGATATGGGTGCTGATCTTGGCATTCCGTTCCAGTCCACTTCCGGCAATGGGCAGCAAGGTTTCAAACTCGTAAATTTTGTCAAGCCGCTCGAACACAAGTGGAATGATGGTTACCACCGGTGAGTACTCATTACTGATGTTGTTGCTGATCACCAGGCAGGGGCAGGTCTCGACAGCACCATCAGGTTCGTGTGCCAGATTGACACTATAGACACCTCCCCGCTTAAACATCGCGCCTCTCCGTTACTGCGGACTCAAACTTCTTCAGTACTTCAACGGTCTTATCAGTTGCGGCCTGATACCCCTCAATCAGCCCCTTATAAGTGTTCTTCTTTATTTCTTCAAGCTTGTCGCGTGCTGCTTCTTCAAGAAACTGGCTGACACCGCGTTGACCAAACAGGGCCTTGATGTCGTCCACAATCGGTGTCGGCAACGTGATGTTCAGACGGGTTTGGGACATGGTTGCTGCCTTTAAGAGAATTGTATTGTGACGTATATTTTTTTATACCATGTTATTTTTTTGTGTGCTAAGTTTTTTTTCAACATACTTGTATCGTATGTGTTGTTATCAAACTAAAGTTTAGAGAGAGTAAAGAGAGTGCAGGTCTTCTGATGGATTCGGCATGGTGTGATCTGGTCATTGATCCAGTGGGCAACCTGCTGGTTGCCGTAGTTCTTATGGCAATCAGCGGTATGCCTGGTCTGCTGATCAGGCGGCCAGGGGTGGGGCAACGGCTTGCGGTTGTTGTTACGTTGATTGCAACATTGTCAGGGGCTGCAGGAGTGTTCAGGATTCTTGCCGGTGCCGCTGTCAGCCGGTATCTGGTGGCTTGGCCGTTGCCTTTTGATGGTTGTGAGCTGGCTGCAGATCATCTGTCAGTCCTGTTTTTGATGCCGTTGCTGCTGGCAACCGCCTGCTGTGCCCTGTATGGACGGGCCTATCTGCCTGCTGAACAACACCCAGCCACAGAAAAACGGGTGACCCTGTTTCTGGGGCTGCTCTCTGCTTCAATGGCCCTGGTACTGCTGGCCCGTAACGGTGTGCTGCTGCTGCTGGCCTGGGAGCTGATGGCGCTGTCGTCCTGGATGCTCCTGACCACCGACCTTCGCGATGCTCAGGTGCAGCGGGCCGGTACGGTCTACCTGCTGGCCACCCATACCGGCACCATGGTGCTGTATCTATTCTTTTCGCTCCTCCATACCCAGACCGGCTCTTTTGTGTTTCCTGCTGATCACAGTATCAGCAGCCAGGGGGGCATTGCCGCAGTGATGCTGTTGGCTGCCCTGATCGGTTTTGGGGCCAAGGCCGGTATTATGCCGCTGCATGTCTGGCTACCCGGTGCCCATGCCAATGCCCCCAGCCATGTATCAGCCCTGATGTCCGGCATCATGCTGAAGGTCGGGCTGTACGGCATCCTCCGTGTGGTCTCGTTTTTTCAGACGGTTCCGCTCTGGTTCGGCTGGCTGGTGTTGCTTCTGGGAGGAGTTTCAGCGGTAGTCGGGATAGCCCTGGCCGCATCCCAGCGTGACCTGAAGCGCCTGCTGGCCTGCAGCAGCATCGAAAATGTCGGCATCATCGTGCTGGGACTGGGGATGGCCTTTGTAGGTATGGCAAACACGAATCATCTGCTGATCGTATTCGGTTTGACCGGCGCCTTCCTGCACCTGATCAATCATGCCTTGTTCAAGCCGTTGTTGTTTCTGGGCAGCGGCGTGATCATCCATGCCACCGGCACCCGTCAGATCGACCAGATGGGCGGCCTGTCCCGGCGGCTGCCCGGCACCGGCCTGCTGTTTCTGGCAGGTAGCCTTGCCATCTGCGGACTGCCGCCGTTCAACGGGTTTGTTGGTGAGTTGTTCCTGTATCTGGCCGCCTTTCATGAGGGTATGCACGCCCCGTTGCCGTTCATGGCCTTTACGGCTCCGCTATTGGCAGTGGTGGGTGGCATTGCCATCATCACGTTTGTCAAGCTCTACGGCCTGCTTTTTCTGGGAACCCCCCGCAGACCTCAGTCCAGACACGGTCATGAAGAACCGGCAGCCATGCTGGTACCAATGGTAGTGCTGGCTGCCTTCTGTCTGGTGGGCGGTATTGCCGCACCGCTGCTGGCTCGCCTGGTCATACCGGCAGTGACTGCTTACAGCGGTCTCGGGCAGTCACTGATTATGGAGCTGGTGGCACCGGTGCCGTTGCTGACGGTCAGCATCATGAACGCTGTACTGCTGGGCGGCATCCTGCTGATCTGGTTGCTTTGGCGGCAGATGGTTCTCCGCCGTCCGGTTGCGTCGACCGACACCTGGGGATGCGGCTTTCTGGCGCCAACTGCCCGGATGCAGTATACCGGCAGTGCCTTTGCGGAACTGTCCGGCAACATCTTTGACAAATCCGGTACTCCTTCAGTACGCCTGGCAGCCCTGCAGCCCCTGTTTGCGGCACCGTCCCGGTTTTGCCCGGCTGCGACCGAGCGGATGCTTGATCGCCTGCTGATACCGGCCATGACCGGGGTTGACTGGTGCTTTTCCTGGCTGCGCCGGATGCAGAACGGCCATCTCTATCTGTATATGCTGTACATCTTTATCACGCTGTTTGCCCTGATGGTCTGGAGCTACCTGTGATGGTCTCTTCGGTGATCCATATTGTGTTGCTGCTTGTGATGCCGCCGCTGCTGCTGGGGGTGATCAACAAGACCAAGGCCTCTTTTGCCGGCAGACAAGGGGCACCGATTACTCAGCCGTACTATGATCTGGCACGGCTGCTGCGAAAAGGATCGGTCTTTAGCAGTACCACCACCTGGGTCTTCCGGGCCGGACCGGTGGTTACCCTTGCGGCAACCCTGCTGGCAGCCCTGCTGGTGCCGCTGGGCAACCATCCTGCCCTGATCTCCTTTACCGGCGATATGCTGTTGTTTGCCTACCTGTTCGGGCTGGCCCGCTTCTTTACCACCAGCGCCGCCCTTGATACCGGATCCCCTTTTGAGGGGATGGGCGCGGCCCGCGAGGTGACCTACGCCTGTCTGGTGGAACCAACCCTGTTCTTTGTCCTGATTACCCTGGCACGCATGAGCAAGAGCCTGTCGCTGACACCCATGTTCACCTACCCCTCCCTGCCGGTCTGGCTGTCAAGCGGCGCAGTGATGCTGCTGCTGGCCAACGCCCTGTTTATCGCCTTGTTGGCAGAAAACTGCAGGATACCGTTTGATGATCCCAACACGCACCTGGAGCTGACCATGATCCATGAGGTGATGGTGCTGGACCACAGCGGACCGGCCTTTGGCATGATCCTGTACGGTGCGGCCCTGAAACTGTTTGTGCTGGGGGCGCTGTTCACCAACCTGATCCTGCCGTTCAAGACCGGCAATATGCTGCTTGATTGGGGGATTTTCATTGCGGCGATGGTGTATCTGGCGGTTCTGATCGGCCTGGTGGAGTCGGTTATGGCACGGTTGCGGCTGGTACGGATTCCCCAACTGCTGGTGGCGGCCACTATTTTGTCGGCCTTTGCCATGCTGTTGGTCGTGAGGTGATGCCGATGGTTTCGCTTGCAGATCAATTACTGGTGCTGGTGATGCTGATCAATTTTATCATGCTGGGCACCAGTCGGCTGGCCTTTGCCATCAGGGCCGTAGCAGTACAGGGGGTGGTGCTGGGAATCATTCCGGGGCTTTTGCATCAGTTCTCCGGGCACCTGCTGATGATCACCGCCAGCATGATCCTGGCAAAAGGGATCGTGATCCCCTGGATGATCAATGATGCCGTACGTAAGGCCCAGATTCGCCGTGAGGTGGAACCGTTCATCGATTACGTGCCGACGCTGCTGCTGGGTGCGGTCTTTACCGCCCTGGCCTTTGTGTTTGCCCAGCGGCTGCCGCTGGCGCCGGAACATCGTGAGCTGCTGTTTGTGCCGGCATCCATTGCCACGCTGATGACCGGCTTTCTGATCCTGACCACCCGTCGGAAGGCGATTTCTCAAGTTATCGGTTACCTGGTGCTGGAAAACGGCATCTTTATCTTTGGCCTGCTGCTGACCGATGCCATGCCGTTTATGGTGGAGGCAGGCGCACTGCTGGACCTGCTGGTGGGGATCTTTGTGATGGGGATTGTGATCAACCATATCAACCGCGAGTTCTCTTCGGTTGATACCTCGCGTCTCCAGGCGCTGCGGGAGGAGTAGGGACCATGATGTATCTGCTGGTACTGCTGCCGCTTTGTGGGGCCTTGCTTGCCTGGTTCGTGCCTGACAACAGGGTGAGGCCGCTGGTGCTGCCGTCCATTGCCATACCCCATCTGCTGTTGTCTCTCTATCTGATCGGCAGGCAGACCGAGGCTGCGCATGGCGGCTGGATCTATCTGGACCCGCTGGGCAAGATCACCCTGCTGGCAATCAGTTCACTGTTCACCGTCTGCGCGGTCTATGGCGTGGGTTACCTGGCCTATCGTCAGGAACGCTCTAACCGGGTACTCTGCCTGGGGTTGCTGATCTGTCTGGCAGCCATGTCATTGGTGACCCTCTGTCAGCACCTGGGGCTGCTCTGGGTGGCGGTTGAGGCCACCACCGTTTCCATGGCACCGCTGATCTATTTCAATCGTAACGCCCGTTCCATTGAGGCCACCTGGAAGTACCTGATGATCTGTTCGGTCGGCATCGCCCTGGCACTGCTGGGCCTGCTGTTTCTGGCCTACGCCACCCATGTGGCACACCAGGAGGCAACCCTGCTGCTGCCCGATCTGCTGAAGGCCGCGCCGGGGCTGCACCGCAGCTGGCTCCATGCCGCCTTTATCTTTCTGTTGGTGGGCTATGGTTCCAAGATGGGGCTGGCGCCGCTGCATACCTGGAAGCCTGATGCCTACGGTGAGGCGCCGGGGCTGGTGGGGGCGCTGCTGGCTGGCGGTCTGGTCAGCTGTGCCTTTCTGGCCATCCTGCGGGTCTATCAGGTTTGTCTGGCTTCGGTGGTGGAATTGGCCTTTTTCCAGAACGCCCTGATTGTGCTGGGGCTGCTCTCTATGGCAGTGGCTGCGGTCTTTATGGCCCGTCAGCATGATTTCAAGCGGATGCTGGCCTACTCCAGCGTCGAGCATGTCGGTATTCTGGCTGTGGGGCTGGGGATTGGCAAAGGTGCCCTGTTCGGGGTGCTGTTTCACCTGATCAACAATGGGCTGACCAAAGGGGTGCTGTTCCTCTCGTCCGGCAATATCCACCGCTCGTACGGCGGCAAGACCACCGAGGTGGTCCAGGGAGCCCTGACCCGCCTGCCCTGGTCCGGCGGGCTCTTTCTGGCCGGTTTCATCGCCATTACCGGCTCTCCGCCGTTTGCACCGTTTGTGAGCGAGTTTTCCATCATCAGCGCCACCTTTGCCACGGGCAACTATCTGGTTGGCGGTCTGTTTCTGCTGTTTCTGGCGATCATCTTTATCGGCATGGCCCTGACCGTACTGCCGATGGTGATGGGAACGCCCCGTTCCGACCTTGCGGACAGCGACTACCGTGACAGTCTGTTGACCGTCGGGCCGCCGTTGGCAACCATGTTGCTGATGCTCTGGTTCGGTATCTGGCCGCCTGAAGCGCTGCTGCAGCTGTTGCGTGACGGTGCTGCCCTGCTTGAGGTGCGGCCATGAACGACACCCTGCGGTTGCTGTCCAATGGTCAGGCAGTGGCGCTTGCAGAGCTGCCCTGCCTGCACCACGATCATTTTCTGGAGACCATCCGTGACCGGATTGCCCATGGCTGGCGGGTCAGCAGTTACTGCGGCGTGCCGGACGGTGAGGCAACCGTGTTCTACTGCCTCCTGGCCTCGCCCGTGGACGGTTTGCTGGGGATCATGCGGACGGTTTGCAGTGGAAACAGTTTCCCCTCTCTTGCGTCCCACTGTCCCCAGCTGCAGCTGTTTGAACGGGAAATAGCCGAACAGTGTGGTATCCGGTTTGAGGGGCACCCCTGGTTTAAGCCGGTCAGGTTTGTCCGTTCCTGCCGCCCTGATAGCGATGCCTGGGCACGGCCTGTTGATCAGCCGCTGCAGGTGGGCGTGATGGAGTACTACCAAGTGGAGGGGGAAGAGGTTCATGAGGTGGCGGTCGGCCCGGTCCATGCCGGGGTGATCGAGCCGGGGCACTTCCGTTTCCAATGTTATGGTGAGCAGGTCTTTCATCTGGAAATTTCCCTGGGGTATCAGCATCGCGGTATTGAACAGCTGCTGCGTGGCGGCCCCCATCCCCGGACCCTGCGGCAGGTTGAGGCGCTGGCCGGTGATACCAGTATCGGCCACGGTCAGGCGTACTGCATGGTACTGGAGGCCCTTTCCAGAACCCGCCCGCCCGCTCCGGCTGAGGCGCTGCGCGGGATTGCCCTGGAGCTTGAGCGCCTGGCCAACCATACCGGTGATATGGGAGCCATTGCCGGTGATGTGGGCTACCTGCCCACTGCTTCGTTCTGCGGCAGGATCAGGGGGGATTTTCTGAACATGTCGGCCCTGCTCTGCGGCAGCCGTTTCGGGCGTGGGCTGCTGACGCCGGGTGGCGTGCTGTTCGATCTGGATCAGCGACTACGGGATGACCTCTACCAACGTCTGGATGTGGGGCGACGGGAGCTGACCAGTGCCATTGATCTGATCTGGGGTACGCCATCGGTCATGTCCCGTCTGGAAGGGACCGGCCCGGTTGCGCCGGAAGCAGCCAGAGAGCTGGGGCTGGTGGGGCCCGCTGCCCGTGCCTGCGGGCTTAAGCGCGATGTCCGCTCTGACTATCCCTTTGGCATCTATCGCATGGCGCAGGTGCCGATTGTCACTGCCTTTCATGGTGATGTCTGTTCCCGTACTCTGGTGCGCTGGCAGGAGGCCCAGAAGTCGCTTGATTTCTGTCAGGAACAGGTCAGTCATCTGCCCTCAGGACGGTATGTTACGGAGATGAAGCCGCTGCAGGGTGGTCAGCTGGCTGTTGCCTTGACCGAAGGGTGGCGGGGAGAAATCTGCCATCTGGCCATTACGGATGAACTGGGACGGTTCGGGTATTACAAGGTGACTGATCCCTCCTTCCACAACTGGTCAGGCCTGGCCCTGGCATTACGGGGAGAGCAGATCTCCGATTTTCCGCTCTGCAACAAGAGCTTCAACCTGTCCTATTGCGGATTTGATCTCTAGGGGAGACACCGATGCTGCGAGCCCTTAAAGAACGTCTCACCATTCAGGGATACCGGACCATGTCGTACCCGGATGGCCCGGTGACCCTGCCGGAGCGGTTCCGCGGTTATCCGCAGCTGGCGGACAACCTTGGTGGGGATGAGGCTGCCGACTGTGCCGCTGCCTGTCCCTGGCAGGCGCTGCAGGCCGATGCAGGACAGCTGACACTGGATATGGGGCGCTGTCTGTTCTGTGCCGACTGTCCGGCCAGTGCCGGTGTTACGTTTGCAAATAACGACCACTGCCTGGCCACCTCCAGCCGTGATGAGCTTCTGGTGTGTGCCGGTGAGCCTCATCACTATGCCCGGCCCCTTACCCCTGATCTGAAAAAACTGTTCGGTCGTTCACTCAAGTTCCGCGAGGTCTCTGCCGGCGGCTGTAATGCCTGTGAGGCCGACAGCAACGTTTTGACCACCATCGGCTGGGATCTGGGACGCTTCGGGATTCAGTTTGTGGCTTCACCCCGTCATGCCGACGGTATCTGGGTCACCGGCCCGGTCAGTGAAAATATGCGTGAGGCGCTGCTGAAGACCTGGGAAGCGATACCGGCCCCCAAGATTGTAGTTGCCTGCGGCGCCTGCGCCATCAGCGGCGGTCCCTTTGCCGGTTCGCCCCAGGTGAGTACCGGTCTGGACAGCCTGCTGCCGGTTGACCTCTACATTCCCGGTTGTCCGCCCCATCCGGCCACTATTCTGGAAGGGCTGCTGCGGCTGCAGGGGAGAATAACATAGCCCTATCTCAATTTTATGTTATTTTTAGCTTGCGTCAGTCTGATAGTTCACGTAATGTGCATAAATTATTGTTCACCTCGTATCTTCGCTGACTAACCCCCTTCTGCATCCGGTTTATTCCCCCGATTCTGCAGCACCGCGTTTGGTTTGCGACGAAGGATTCCTTTACTGGCAGTAGTCTGCCCTGAATCCGTATGAGTTCTGCCGGCCAGATGAGACGGTTGCGCTGATCCAGCTGGGACAACGGTTGTCCCGACGCACCCTTCCAACCAAAATGTATAAGACACGATTCGACAGACCAAACGAGCGCTGCCGGCAGGTTTCAGCTCATGTCGTATCAGGAGACTATCTATGTCGTTTGTTGAACTGAATCTGCACGCCTCAATCCAGAAGGCCATCGCTACCTGTGGCTACACCGAACCGACCCCGATCCAGGCTGAGGCCATTCCGCAGGCACTGGCCGGCAAGGATCTGATCGCCTCGGCCCAGACCGGAACCGGCAAAACCGCCGCCTTTATCATTCCGGCTTTGGAGCGGCTTGCCAAGCCGGGACCGGCCGGGATCGGTCCCCGGGTGCTGGTGCTGACCCCCANNCCACCCGTGAGCTGGCTGCCCAGGTGGCTGACTCGGTTGCCCGGTATGGGCGTTTTATCCGGATGCGCTACGGTTCCATCGTGGGCGGTATGCCGTACCCGGAGCAGGTCCGGCTGCTGCGTCAACCGGTTGATCTGATCGTCGCAACCCCCGGTCGCCTGATTGACCATCTTGAAAGCGGCCGGATCGACCTCTCGCGGGTTGAACTGCTGGTGCTGGATGAGGCCGACCGGANNGGATGCTGGACATGGGCTTTACCGATGCGGTTGACCAGATTGCCGCTGCGACCCCTAAAAAGCGTCAGACCCTGCTTTTTACCGCCACCATGGATGATCCGATGGCGCGGTTGGCCGGTCGTTTGCTCAAAGAGCCGACCCGGATCAGTATCTCTTCGCCCCAGGCCACCCATAGCCAGATCGAGCAACGGATGCACCTGGCCGACAACCTCAAGCACAAGCACAAACTGCTGCAGCGTTTGCTGGAAGACCCCAGTATTACCCAGGCGATCATCTTCTCTGCCACGAAACGTGATGCCGATTCCCTGGCCCGTGATCTGTACGACCAGGGCTATGCGGCAGCACCGTTGCATGGTGACATGACCCAGGGGGCCCGTAACCGGACCCTGACCAACCTGCGGCGGGGTAAGGTGCGGCTGCTGGTGGCCACTGATGTGGCTGCCCGTGGTCTGGATATCAACGGCATCAGCCATGTGATCAACTTCGACCTGCCGCGTGCTGCCGAGGACTATGTCCACCGGATCGGCCGTACCGGCCGGGCTGGCGCCACCGGCGTGGCCATCTCCTTTGTTTCCCCTGCGGATGCGGTCTATCTGCAGCGGATCCAGAAGTACACCGGTCATACTGTAGCGATGCAGACCCTGGCCGGTCTTGAGCCGGTGAGTGTGCTGCCGGTGCCGGGACGTGGCGGTAACGGTTCCGGCGCAAGAGGACGCAGGCCGTTTACGGCTGGCGGACAACGGCGTCAAGGTGGCAATGCTGCCGGCGAGAAAAGCGGGTATCAGCAGCGCGGACGCAGTCAGCGCTAGCCGTACCAATCGATATCAGTAAAACGGCAGTTCACTAACACAGTTGCTCTATGTTTCAAATGCTTTCATAGGATAAAAAAGCGCCCTGCCTCGGAACACCGAAGCAGGGCGTTTTCTCTTGTGTCAGATTGTATCGCGTTTACCGTCTGCCGCCCAGGATCGAACCCATTACCCCGCGGATAATGGCCCTGCCCAACTGGCTGCCCACCGAGCGGGCCGCGCTCTTGGCCAGGGCTTCAACTACCCCTTCACGTTGGCGGCTGCCGCTGCCGCCTCCTCCCAGCAGGTCACCCAGCATCCCCCCCAGTCCGCCACCGCTGGCACCTTGCGCTGCGGGCCGAACAGCTGTTTGGGCCTGTGCTTGTGCGGCTGCCTGTTCAGCACGAGCCTTTAACAGTTCATAGGCCGACTCCCGATCAATCGCCTTTTCGTAGACCCCTGCCACCAGCGAGCCCTGCATCAGGCGTTGACGTTCCTGGGGCTGGATCGGGCCGATCTGGCCCTGGGGCGGTATGATAAAAGCCCGTTCCACCACGCCGGGGCGGCCTTTCTCATCCAGACAGGAGACCAGGGCCTCGCCGACCCCCAGTTCGGTGATGACGG
Source organism: Geobacter sp. UBA6802 (assembly GCA_002452325.1). GTDB lineage: Bacteria > Desulfobacterota > Desulfuromonadia > Geobacterales > Pseudopelobacteraceae > Trichlorobacter. Next base: position 106 of record DKFG01000125.1, on the reverse strand, counting down.
TTGCCTCATCAAGCAGGGGATTATCCCGCATGGTCTCGGCAGCAGCCCTGACCGCCTTCTGGTCACGGGGACTAAAGGCCCGCAAGGCGTGCTGCACCCGGTTGCC
>DKFG01000261.1:23938-24180 GCA_002452325.1 Geobacter sp. UBA6802 | reverse complement strand
CGCAGACCGATGGTCTTGTCCAGGATAAAGGCGATGATTGTGGTGACAACAAAAGCGTAGGCGCCGGCTGCCACGATGCCGATGATCTGGGTTACTACCTGCTTGGGCTCACCGGCGATCAGCCCCTTGGCGCCGACAGTTGCCAATACACCGGTTGCAATCGCCCCGAAGGTTCCGCCCACACCATGTACGCCAAAGGCATCCAGAGAGTCGTCATACTTCAGCTTGGCCTTGACAATGAT
>DKFG01000261.1:11263-23918 GCA_002452325.1 Geobacter sp. UBA6802 | reverse complement strand
CGGCAGCCGGGGTGATACCCACCAGTCCTGCAACCACACCTGATCCGAAGCCCAGGGCTGAAGGCTTGCCGGAGTGCATCCACTCGGCGATCATCCAGGCCAGTCCGGCAGCTGCCGGAGCAACGGTGGTGGTGGCAAAGGCCAGGGCAGCGGTGCCGTTGGCTGATACAGCGCTGCCGGCATTGAAGCCAAACCAGCCGAACCAGAGCAGCCCTACACCCAGCATGGTCATCGGCAGACTGTGGGGAGCCATCCGCTCAGAGGGAAAACCATGACGCTTGCCAAGGAACATCAGTACAGCCAGGGCCGAGATACCGGATGAAAGGTGAACAACTGTGCCGCCTGCGAAATCAAGGGCTCCTTTTTCGAGCAACCAACCACTTGGTCCCCAGACCCAGTGAGCGATCGGGTCGTATACCAGCGTTGTCCAGACCAGGGCAAAGATGCAGTAGGCAGAAAACTTCATTCGCTCAGCAACCGCGCCGGAGATCAGTGCAATGGTGATAATGGCAAACATCCCCTGAAACATCACAAACACGTACTCAGGTATGGCGTTGGCCTCTGTAGCCACAAACTGGAACAGGGTGTCGGGGGTGATCCCATTCAGCATAAATTTATTCATTTTGCCCAGCAGACCACCGCCGATGTCATCTCCAAAGGCGAGGGTATACCCCACTACGACCCACTGCACCCCTACGATCCCCATGGCCACAAATGAATGCATCATGGTGGATAGTACGTTCTTTGAACGCACCATGCCGCCATAGAATAGAGCCAGACCTGGGATCATCAGCAACACTAATGCGGCTGACATCAGCATCCAGGCGGTGTCAGCGCCATTAAAGACCGGCGCGGGATTGGCCGGGGCTGACTCTGCGGCGGGCTCGGCTGCCGGTGCAACAACCGCCTCAGCGGCTTTAGGTGCCTCAACAGCTACCGCTGTCACCGGCGCTGCATCTTTCTTCTCTTCTGCAAAGGCGGGGAGCGCCATCATCGTGCAGAGTGCGAACAGTACCATGGTAAGTGCATGCTTCAGTTTCATAGCCAACCTCCTGATTCTATGATGAAAGGATTTTTTCGTCTCAGATAGCATCGCCGCCGGTTTCACCGGTTCTGATTCTGACCGCCTCTTCAAGGGCAATTACAAAGATCTTACCGTCGCCGATCCGACCGGTCTTGGCAGTATTCTGTATGGTTTCAACCGCCTTGGTTACCATCTCGTCTGCCACCGCAATCTCCAGCTTAACCTTGGGAATAAAGTCGACCACATACTCAGCACCACGGTACAACTCTGTATGCCCTTTTTGTCGACCAAACCCTTTCACCTCACTCACGGTAATCCCTTCTATACCGATCTCGTTCAGGGCATCCTTTACCTCATCCAGCTTGAACGGCTTGATGATCGCCTCTATCAGTTTCATGGGACCTACCTCCTTTCCTTACCAACTGTTTGTATGGTTTGTTGCATGGTTGTCGATTCTGCTGAAAAAACCCGGGGGCCTGACGCCCCCGGAAAATGGAGGAGGACAGTGGCTTTTGGTTGCCTGCGCCTGAAGCGCCTGTCAGGTTCCTGTCTAGCAGCGTGCGTGCCACTTTATAAATTTCATTATTTTCAGATAGTTGCACTCAAATCACTCTATCAGTAACTATCGAATTGCACAAAATATAGACAGCCACTACCTGCAGACGCCTGTATCTGAGGCAGTGCAACAGTTTTTTTTGACCACTGCTGTTTTTATGGTAGGGTTGTCTCAACGTTGCCTGATCAGGAAGGAGTGAGGACCATGCCCGTTGTCGCAAATCTGACCGAAGTACCGAGTCTTGGCAAAAAGCTGGTGGTGGTTGACGGCCAGGAGATTTTACTGGTCAATCTGAAGGGAACCATCTATGCGGTAGAAAACGAGTGTCCACACCAGGGGGCGCCTCTTGCCGCTGCACTGGTAAAGGAGACCTACCTTTCCTGCCCGCGCCACGGCTACCGTTTTGAGCTGAAGGACGGCAGCTGCAAGGAGTTCCCGGAGTTCAAACTGCGCACCTGGCCGGTGCGGATCGATAACGGCGATATCATTGTTGACCTGGCGTGATTATTCACGACTTGACGACCTGACCCTGTTCTCGTTGCTGGGCGTGACCGTGGCGATTGTTGCTGCCCTCTGGTCAGCTGGACACGCCCTGCTGCACAAACGTGATCCCCGTTCGGCGCTGGTATGGGTCAGCATCAGCCTGACGATCCCGGTCATCGGAGCGATTTCTTACTGGTTACTGGGAATCAACCGGATCACCCGTAAGGCGCATCGTCTGCACCGCCATATCCGCAACTCCCGGCAGCCCGCACCGCCCCATCCCGTCTGCAGCACTCCACACTCAGCTGCCCCCTTGTCTGCCCAACTGCCTGCCCGTTGCGCCAGCCTGGTCAATCTGGAGGTATTGACAGACCGGGTAGTCACCACCCGCACCTCTGACGGCAACCAGGTTGAAGTCCTCATCAATGGTGAACAGGCTTATCCAGCCATGCTGGATGCCATCAAACAGGCAACCGGCTCGGTGCATCTCTGCAGCTACATCTTTGACGGTGATCAGATCGGCGCAGCCTTTGTTGAAGCACTGGCTGCCGCTGCACAACGAGGGGTAGCGGTACGTGTACTGGTGGACGCCATGGGTGAACGGTACAGTTCGTTGACGGTCCGTAAGGCGTTGCAGGGTAGTGCTGCTGAGGTCCGCCAGTACCTGCCGCTGTACAAGGCACCGTTCATCAACCTGCGCAACCACCGCAAGTTGCTGGTTACTGACGGAGCCTTGGCCTTTACCGGTGGTATGAACATCCGCAGCAATCATTGTGTAACCACGGCCGATCCGTCAAATGCCACCAGTGACCTGCATTTTCAGGTAACAGGTCCGGTGGTTGCCGATCTTCAGCGCGCTTTTCTGGAAGACTGGTATTTTGTTACCGGCCAGAACATCCAGGAGCCTCACTATTTCCCGCCACTTGTCCCCTGCGGTAACGCCCTGGTCCGGGTGATTGCCGATGGGCCTGATCGGGAATTTCGCAAGCTGGAGTGGATCATCCAGGGGGCGCTGGCAACCGCCGCACGACGAATCAGGATTATGACCCCCTACTTCATTCCGGACCGGACTATGATCACCTCTCTGATAACGGCCGCGCTGCGAGGTATTGAGATCACCATCATCCTGCCGCAGCAGAACAATCTGCCGTTTGTTGCCTGGGCCTCCCGTGCGTCCTACTGGGAGCTGGTCAAAAACGGTATCACCATCCTTGAGCAGCCCCCCCCCTTTGCCCATTCCAAATTGCTGCTGGTGGATGACCTCTGGTGTCTGGTGGGTTCGGCCAATCTTGATACCCGCAGCCTGCGGTTGAACTTTGAGCTGAACCTCAGCATCTTTGACCGCACTCTGGCGGCAACACTGAATGCTCATATTGACCAGACAGTCGCTCAATCCCGTGCCATCACGCTACAAGAGATGGACAGCCGCCCCCTGCCGATTAAGTTGCGAGACAGTACAGCCCGCCTGTTCTCACCCTATCTCTAAAAAGACAAAAAGACTCTTTTTATCCCCTTGACACCTGCCGTGTCATTCTGGTATCTGTTATTCATTGCATTAAACCAACTGCTTTAAGGAGAATCCAGCAATGTCTACCTGCACCCTCGTAACCAAGAAAGCCCCTGATTTTACTGCTGATGCCGTGATGGCCGACAACTCATTCGGCCAGGTAACCTTGTCAAGCTATAAGGGTAAGTACGTCTACCTGCTGTTCTATCCGCTTGACTTTACCTTTGTCTGCCCGTCCGAGATCCTGGCCTTCAACAAAGAACTGGATGAATTCAAAAAGCGCAACTGCGAGGTAATTGCTGTTTCGGTCGACTCCAAGTTTACCCACCTGGCCTGGAAAAACACCAAGATCGAAGACGGCGGCATCGGCCAGGTTCAGTTCCCGATGGTGGCTGACCTGAACAAAGAGATCACCAAGGCTTACGGTATCGAGCATCCTGCCAGTGTTGCTCTGCGCGGCCTGTTCCTGATCGATCCCACCGGCACGGTCCGCCACTGCGTGATCAACGACCTTCCGCTGGGCCGCAGCGTTGATGAGGCACTGCGGATGCTGGACGCCCTGCAGTTCACTGACACCCACGGCGATGTCTGCCCTGCCAACTGGAAGCAGGGAGATGAGGCCATGAAGCCAACCGCAGAAGGGGTTGCCTCCTATCTGGCCAAACATGGCAAGTAGCACGTTCTGACACGTGTTGTTCAACGGTGCCGCCAATCCGGTGGCACCGTTTTTTCATATCAGCAGGATGACAACGCCCATTTTGCCGGTATACTGGCACGTATGGTCACGGATGACTTTCAAAACACTCTCTCCCGGCACTCGCACTCTGGGCCGGACGGGCTGGTGGCCCTGGAGCCGACCGGCCCGTTCATGCGGCTGTTCCTGCGCGCCGAAACCGGCATCACCTTTCAGGATTATCCTTTTCAGCCTTTTGCACTGGTAAGCTCACCGGCACTGCTCGAGGGATTTGCACTGCCGGTCGAATACCGACAGCTGGCCGGAGATGGGCCGCTTTGCTGGCTGGCCACAGTTGAGACCTGGCAGCAGTGGTGTCGTCTGCGGGACTATCTACGTCACCATGCCCCCACGTCTGACTGGTACGCACTGCACGACAGCAGGCAGCAGTTTCTAGCCCTCAACCAGGCATGGCTTTTCAAGGGGCTCGCGTTTCAGAACGTTAAGGTACTCTGTCTCACAAGCACAGCAGATGGTGACGCAACCAAGCCGGCTGACCAGCTGACTGTCGTTGTTACTAACGGTCAGGGTTTTGAGGCTCGCTGCAGTAGTCAGAACGGTATGTCCTCCCTGCTGCTGCAGCTGACCGGCATCATTCAGGAGCAGGACCCGGATGTACTGACCGGCTACAACCTGACACGTACTACCCTCCCGCTTCTGACACGCAGTGCGGCTCAGCATCAGATCAAGCTCACCTGGGGTAGAAACAGCTCGCTGCTGCAGACACCCGGTCAGCACAGCAGCGGCTCATTCGAGGTCTATGGCCGGTCTGTCATTGATCTGCACGCTCTGATTCAGCACCACCACCGGCTGATTGAGCCGCTGGGCGGGCTCAGCCTGCAGCGCCTTGCAGAACGATTTGAGTTGATCCACGCCAGCCACGCATCAGACCGATCGAACGCTGCCATGTTGCTGTATCAGACGCTGGCTCCGGCCTGGCACCAACTTGCCCAGCAGCTGCCCTGTACCTTTGAGGCTGCGGTCAACCGGCCTGCTGCCGCTGCACTGAAGACATTGCTGCTCCGCAGCTACCTTACCGACAACCAAAGTCTGCCCGCTCCTCCGGCAGCCTTTGAGTCAGCTCAGCCTGAGGTTGGTCAGCTCCTGATTCCCGGTCGGGTCAGCCCGGTTGTCAGGTATGACCTCACCCTGCTGAAACCGGCCATCATGCAGGCTTATCAGATTGCCCCTGCGACAGACCGCAAACAGCTTCTTCTGACGCTGCTGAGATCCAGTTTTGCCTTGGTCACCGCAGCAGCCGACTCTTCACCGCCTGTCTCGCAGCTGCTCATACAACGTCTGCTGCTGCCTGCCTTCACTGAACTGCTTGCACGGCACTCTCCCTTTAGCGACCATGCCGCACGGGCCGAAGTTGACCGGCTTTCCCGTGTCATTATCCGGGATCTGCACGCCTGCCTGACCGGACAGGGAGCAAAGCCGGCTGCACAGGACAGCCAAGGGCTCTATACAACCTGCAGCTCACCTGGTGCCGTAACAACGGTCACGGCAGCACTGCAATCATATCTGACTGAGCTGTTACCCGGCTCCAACCACTGCTGGCGTCACCAGCAGTATCAAGCCCTCTTCAGCTATAAACCTGGCTGCTATGCCCTGTTGCATCCTGACGGCAGCATCAGTCATCAGGGCAGCATGCTGGCGGCACGGAGTATGGAGCCGTATCTGAAGGAATTTCTTAACGATGCGGTCACACTGTTACTGACCGATCAGGCGAGGAAGATCCGATCGCTCTATGAGCAACAAGTGCTGCGCCTGCGCCAGCGGGATTATCCGGTGTCCCGGTTGGCACGTACCGAGAAGCTGGTGGAACCGCTGGAGCAGTATGTCCGGTCTGTGCAGAGCGGCAAGCGCAACCGTGCGGCGGTCTATGAGCTTGCACTGCAGGCGCCGGACCGTTGGCACCAGGGGGACAGCATCCGTTATTATGTGACCGGCAGTTCTAAACAGGTAGCGGTACATGAACAGTGCCGGCCGATACAGGATTTTGACCCGATCCGCCCTGATATCAACATACCCTGGTACGCTGAACGCCTTTATCTGCTTTTCAGAAGACTTGAACCGCTTCTGCCTGCAGAACCGACCCTGTTTTGACAAAAAAAGGCCGTATCCCGAAGGATACGGCCTTTTAAACTGCATGCCTGACAATAATTACTTGGCAGGAGCGGCAGCAGGAGCAGCAGCTTCAGCAGCAGGAGCAGCCTTCTTGGCAACCTTCTTCTTGGCAGCCTTCTTGGCGGGCTTGGCATCAGCGCTGGGAGCTTCAACAGCAGGAGCAGCAGGTGCTGCAGCAGGAGCAGCAGGCTTCTCAGCAGCAAAAGCAAAACCGGCAAAAGCAACAGTGGCAATCAGAACAGCGATCATCTTTTTCATGGGGTACATCCTCCTGAAGAGTTTTAGTACCTAGACAGCTAGCAGGTTGCGTGCCAATCCCCCGCTAAGGCTGTTTAATGCAATAATTACAGAATTTTACATATTTCAGTCCTTCAAAACCCCCATGCTACCTTGCCATTCATACCGCATATCAGGCAACCGCTTCTTGTTTTGATCCATGCTGCAGGGTACCGGCCTAGGCTGCTGCTGCCGTCACCGCTGCCGCTATCCGGCACTGCTGCTCATCGGTCAGATAGGGGTGCATCGGCAGGCTGATCACCCGTTCTGCAACCTGTTCCGCCACCGGGAAGCTGCCGACCGGTTTGCCAAGCCCCTGGAAGACCGGCTGCAGATGGAGCGGCACCGGATAATGCACGGCCGTAGGGATCCCTTGGGCCTGAAGCACCTTGGCCAGTTCCTCCCGATTGGCGACCTGAATAGTGTACTGGGCATAGACCGAGCTGCACCCCGCTGCCAGCATCGGGGTGCCGACGGATCCTTTCAGCAGCTCGGTATAACGTGCCCCGATCCGCTCCCTGGCTGCCACCTCGTCATCAAACAGCTCCAGCTTGGTCAGCAGTATTGCTGCCTGCAACGTATCCAGACGCCCGTTGATCCCCAGCAGCGGGTGGTGGTAACGCCGATCCTGACCGTGAGACATGATCTGGCGCATCCGCACGGCCAGTGCCTCATCATCGGTAAAGCAGGCGCCGCCGTCACCATAGCAGCCGAGCGGCTTGGAGGGGAAAAAGCTGGTGCAGCCAATGGTGGACAATCCGCAGGAACGGCGACCTTTGTAGGTGGCGCCAAAACTCTGGCAGCCATCCTCAATCACCGGCAAGCCATGTTTTGCTGCAATGGCGTTGATCGCATCAAATTCAGCACACTGGCCGTACAGGCTGACCGGCATGATCGCCCTGGTCCGCGGGGTAATGGCGGCCTCAAGCAAAGCCGGGTCAAGATTATAGGTCTGCGGGTCAATATCAACAAACACCGGTACCGCACCCAGCAGGGCGATCATCTCACCGGTGGCAATAAAGGTGAACGGGCTGGTAATCACCTCATCACCGGCACCGACCCCCAACGCCATCATGGCCACCAGCAGGGCATCGGTACCGCTTGATAGGGCAATGGCGTGTCTGACCCCGCAGTACGCGGCAAGGCGTGTCTCCAGTTCAGTGATCTCAGGCCCCATGATGTACTGGCCGTGTTTCAGCACCGCCTGCATGCGGCGGTCCAGTTCCGGCTTGATCCGTTCCTGCTGCTGCGCCAAATCGATAAAAGGAATACTGGTCATGGTCGCTCTTTCTTTTTATGGAGTCTGCTGTCCGGCAGTGCCGATCAGCCCTGCATCTCAATCAACGAGTGATCGCCGATATTCATCCGGCGGGCCGTGCTGATCAGCTGCACCGCATCTCCCAGGATAGTATCGGTCAGCACCATGTTGCGCACCAGAGTATCGCCGTTGATGATGCTGTCACGAATTATGCTGCGTTCAATCACGCTCCCTTTGGCCACCGAGACATTGGGGCCCAGAATGCTGTCCCGCACCGTGACCCCGCGTTCGATATGCACCGGCTCGATAAAGACACAGTTGTAGGCATCACCGTGGATATGGTGCCTGCCCCGCAGCAGGTAGGCGTTGGTCTCCAGAATGGTCTCCGGCTTGCCGCAATCCAGCCAGGCATCGATCTCGGGGGCCTTCAGCCGACAGCCGTCCTTAATCATCCGCATAAAGACCGCCGGCAGGTAGTACTCCCCCTTGACCAGATCACCGGCCTCAATGGTGTCGGTCAGATAGGACATGAAACGGTTGCCGTCCTTCAGGTAGTACAACCCCACCTGGGCCAGCCGGGAGATCGGGGTATCAGGCTTTTCCACCATATCGATGATCTGGCCGTCTCTGAGTACGTTGACCCCGAAGCGCTGGTAGTCCACCACCTCCTTGGAGTAGATCAGGCCGTCACAGTCTCTGCAGAGGGAAGAAATACGGCTCAGATCGGCATCAAAGATGGTGTCGTTAAAGACAATCAGCAGATCATCACCGGGGACAATCCGGGGTGCAGCAAGCCAGACTGCATGGGCTGGGCCTTTACGCTCAGCCTGGATCAGGTAGCTGCAGGCCAGATCAGGAAACTTGCGAGCCATGAACTCCTCAACCTGGCTGCCGTTTTCATCAACAATAAAGATAAACTCGTCAACCGGCAGCACAGTCAGACGCGAGACAATATGCTCCAGTACGGTCTTGCCGGCAACATGCACCAGCGACTTGGCCTTGGTGTGGGTGTGGGGCCGCAACCGGGTTCCTTTGCCGGCAACCGGCAGGATTACTTTCATGATTTACTCCTCAGCAGTGGTAATAGGCACGGTACCAGGATACAAACCGCGCAAGCCCCACTTCAATTGAAGTGGAGGGCATAAAACCGGTGGCAGCTGTCAGCGCATCCAGATCGGCACAGGTGGCTGGCAGATCACCGGGCTGCAGCGGCAACAGGTTTTTCTTTGCCGAGACCCCCAGGCAGCGCTCCAGGGTTTCGATGAACTCCAGCAGCTCTATTGGCTGGTTGTTGCCGATGTTGTAGATTCGCCATGGTGCACCGCTGCTCCCCGGATCAGGCTGGTGGCCGTTCCAGGCAGGATCCGGGGCAGCAACACGATCAGCCGCCCTGACGACCCCCTCAACGATATCGTCAATATAGGTAAAGTCCCGCTGCATCAGGCCGTTGTTGTACAGATCGATCGGCCTGCCTTCCAGGATCGCCCTGGTAAAGCTGAAGTAGGCCATATCCGGCCGGCCCCAGGGTCCATAGACCGTGAAGAAACGCAGGCCGGTGCAGGGTAGGCCATAGAGACTCGCGTAGCTGTGGGCCATCAGCTCATTGGCCTTTTTGGTGGCCGCGTACAGCGACAGGGGATGATCCACGTTCTGGTGCACTGAAAACGGCATGGCGGTGTTGGCACCGTAGACCGAGCTGGAAGAGGCATACACCAGATGTTTGACCCCGTGGTGGCGGCACCCCTCCAGGATGTTCATAAATCCAACCAGATTGCTGTCCACGTAGGCGTGGGGATTGGTCAGCGAGTAGCGCACCCCGGCCTGGGCCGCCAGGTTGATCACCAGGTCAAAACCATGCCGGCCAAACAGCCCTTCCAACAACAGCCGGTCTTCCAGGCCGCCCCTGATAAAGCTGAAGCCCGGCTGCCCGGTCAGGCAGGCAAGCCGGGCTTCTTTCAGCGCCACCTCATAGTAGTCATTCAGATTATCCAGCCCGACAACCTGATCTCCACGGCTCAGCAGACGCTGTGCAACATGAAAACCGATAAAGCCGGCGGCGCCGGTGACAAGTACACGCATCAAGTGCTCCTGCTTGGTCTGCTGATTGCTGCTCGTTGTTGCATATCACAGCAGCCAGAGGTGTGCAACGTTGTCTCAGCTACTCCACCTCAAGCTGATAGCCGCACCCCTGCATAAACCTGATAATCTCCCGGGTATGTTCCTGACCACGGGTCTCCAGCAGCAGCTGCACCGCAGTCTTGCCCATCACCACCCCCTGGGTCCGGCGGTCATGGGTAATGTCATGGATATTGGCCCGAACAAAGGCCAGATCCGTTGCCAGCCTGGCCAGGGCACCGGGGGTATCCAGCAGCTCGATCCGCAGCTTCAGATAGCGTCCGGCTGCCAGCAGACCCCGCTCCACCACCAGGGCCAGGGTACGCACATCAATGTTGCCGCCTGACAACAGGCAGACAGTCTTGCCCCGCACCTGCGCAACCTTGTTGTTCAGCAGGGCGGCCAGGGTTACGGCACCAGCCCCTTCCACCAGCAACTTCCTCTTTTCAAGCAGGGCAACAATTGCCAGGGCGATCTCCTCTTCCTCCACCAGCACCAGCTCATCCACCAGATCGCGGATGATCGGCATGGTCTGTTGACCGGCCTTCTTGACTGCAATACCATCGGCAATGGTCACACTGAGTGGCACCTCGCTGATCCGGTTGTCATGCACGGCCCGATACATGCAGGGGGCTGCAGCGGTCTCCACCCCGATGATCCGCACCTGGGGGTGCTGTTCCTTGATCGCCACAGCAATACCGGCCAACAGGCCACCGCCGCCAATCGGCACCACGATGTTAGCCAGATCCGGCAGGTCTTTCAGGATCTCAAGCCCAATAGTGCCCTGACCGGCCATCACCAACGGGTCGTCAAAGGGATGAATAAAGACCGTACCGTTTACCTGACTGTCTGCCTGGGCAGCGGCAAAGGATTCATCAAAATTGGCGCCGGTCAGCACCACCTCGGCCCCCAGTTCACGGGTGGACTGCACCTTCTGGGGCGGAGTACTCTCCGGCATGAAGATCCGTGCTGCCACCCCCAGCAAATCGGCAGCATAGGCCACCCCCTGGGCATGGTTGCCAGCCGAGGCAGCCGTCACCCCCTGGGCCAGTTCTGAACGGTCCCGGGCGGTCATAAAGTTCATGGCTCCCCGCAGCTTGAAGGCNNGCAGGTTTTCGCACTTGAGCAGCAGCGGATACCCCAGCTGACGGCTGAAATGGTTGGAACTGATCAGCTCGGTGTGGCGCACCCGTTTGCGCAGGCGATCCTGGGCCTCAACAATCAGCTCATAGTTCAGCTCTGTAGGTTCCATAGGTTACGCCCGCTCCAATCCGGCAAACCGTACCAGCAGTTTCTTGGGACCGCCACTGCTGAACCAGACGATCACCTTCTGGTCATCCCCCTTGCCCTCAATCTTGCGGATGGTGCCGACCCCAAACTTGGCATGGCGCACCTTCAGCCCGACATAGATACCGCTGCCGTAGTCATCTGACGGTTCCGGCACCACTTCAACCTCGGCGGCCAGCGAGGCCACGGACGCCAGATTGTGAGAACCAAGGGGCAAGGGGCAAGGGGCAAGGGGCAGCTCCGTACTTCTTTCTTGACCCTTGACCCTTGACCCCTGCCCCTGATCAAGCAACTCCGCCGGTATCTCCTTCAGAAACCGCGACGGCAGATTGGCCTGTTCCTGGCCAAAGATCATCCGACGCCGGGCACGCAACAGGTAGAGCCGCTCACGGGCCCGGGTCATCCCCACATAACAGAGCCGCCGCTCCTCTTCCATGCCATCCAGATCATCCAGTGCCCGTACATGGGGAAACAGACGTTCCTCCAGCCCCACCATAAAGACCACCTTGAACTCAAGCCCCTTGGCCGCATGCAGGGTCATCAGGGTTACTGACGGAACACCCGCTTCGCCCCGCTCAAGATCAGACACCAGGGCCACCTGCTCCAGAAAATCAGCCAGTCCTGCTTCAGGATTACCGCTGCTGAACTCCTCCACTGCCGACACCAACTGGGCCAGGTTCTCCAACCGCTCGGCATCATCCTCATCCCTGCTTTGCTTCAGCCGTTCCAGATAGCCGGATTCTTCCAGCACAGCCCCGACAAGCTCCGGCAGGGCAGCGGTAGTTGCCAGTCGGCGAAACCGCTGCAGCAGCTCCACAAACCCGGCCACTTTTCCCCGCGGTCCGGCACCCAGCAGAGCAGATGATGCTGCCTGCTCAAACCCTTCATACAGGCTGATCCGTTGCTGCCGGGCCAGTTCCATCACCCGTTCCAGGGTGGCAGCACCGATGCCGCGGGGCGGCACATTAATGATCCGCTTCAGCGAGACCTCATCGGACGGATTCTCCAGCAGCCGCAGGTAGGCCAGAATATCCTTGATCTCCATCCGGGCATAAAAGCGGACCCCCCCCACCAGATGGTACGGAATCCCCTCCGCTGCCAACGCCTCTTCCAACAGGCGCGACTGAGCATTCGTACGGTAAAAAGCCGCCATCTCCGACAACGGCACCCCGCTGCGCTGCAACTGCGCCATCTTGCTAGAGACAAAACGGGCCTCGGCCCGGTCGGTCTCCAGACATTCGCAGCGGATCGGTTCACCATCGGGATTCTCGGTCCAGAGGGTCTGG
>DKFG01000261.1:9656-11258 GCA_002452325.1 Geobacter sp. UBA6802 | reverse complement strand
GGTGGAGCGATAGTTCTGCTCCAGCCGGATCACCGTCACCCCCGGGAAGTCCTTTTCAAACTCCAGAATGTTACGGATATCTGCCCCGCGCCAAGAGTAGATCGACTGATCATCGTCTCCCACCACGCAGAGGTTACGGCGCTCTCCGGCCAAGAGCCGGATCAGGCGGTACTGTACCGGGTTGGTATCCTGGTACTCATCCACCATGATCCACTGAAAACGCTGCTGCCAGCGGGCCAGCACCTCTGGGCACTGTTCAAAAAGACGCGCCGTCTGCAGGATCAGGTCGCCGAAATCAAGGGCGTTGCAGCGTATGAGCCGCTCCTGGTAGGCAGCGTAGATCCTGATGAACTGCCGGTTCCAGAGATCTCCCTCCGGCAGCTCCTCAGGCATCAGTCCCCGGTTCTTGCAGTCATCAATCCGCGCCCCGATCCCGGCCGGCGGAAAACGTTTGTCATCAAGGTTCAGCTCTCTGATAACATCCTTGAGCAGCCGCTCGCTGTCTTTGTCATCGTAAATGGCAAAGGAGGCATCGTAGCCCAGATGGGTGCCGTCCTGACGCAGGATACGACCGCAAGCGGCATGGAAGGTGGCGATCAGGGGGGTGTCGTGGGAGCCGAGCAGTTGCCGGACCCGTTCAGCCATCTCCTTGGCTGCCTTGTTGGTAAAGGTCACGGCCAGAATATGCCGGGGATGCACGCCATGCTCACGGATCAGATGTACGATCCGGTGGGTGATCACCCTGGTCTTGCCGGAACCGGCCCCGGCCAGGATCAAAAGCGGGCCTTCGGTATGCAGAACTGCCTGTTGTTGCGGTTTGTTGAGATGGGCGAGGAGATTCATGGGGTCTACAATCAGTCTGTTATCTGTCGGGATAGACGAAGCAGTGCCGATCGGTATGCGATCATCTCTTCCCGCTTGTCAACGGCAAGCACCAACACCACCAGCTGATCATCCTCTACCGTGTAAACCAGGCGGTAGCCTTGCTTGCGCAACTTGATCTTATAGCAGGTGCGCAGGTCGCCGTACAGTTCTGAGCCAGGCAGGTGGGGCTGGATGAGGCGCTTCTTCAAAGCCTTGCGTAACAGCTCCCGCACACTGTTGTCAAGACGCTGCCACTCTTCCATGGCCTCGGGCATGAACTTGAGGCGGTAGACCAATTGTCCGTCAGATGGCGTCAAGGTCAACCTCAACCGCCTCATGTCTGCGGGCCAGCCTCTGGCGCACCAGATCGTACAACTCCTGATCTTCCAGCCTTTCCGTCAGGGCCTCAAACAGTCCAGGCGAGATCATATAAAAGGCCGGGCGATTATGGTTGAGTACCGCAACCGGCTTTTCTTCCGCAGCCCGCAAAACTTGTGCAGGGTTCTTTTTAAATTCTGACATACTGATCGTTAAATTGGCGTAGAGCGTATCCATAGCGATCTCCTTGATCTAAATATAGCCCTGAATAAAGAGCCGATCAAGCCATTTCACCCCCAACGGTCTTGTTTCGCAGGTACTGCAGGATGTTGTTGAAATCCTCCGGCGGCTCACTGGTAAACTCCAGATACTGACCGTTGACCGGATGGACAAACCCCAGCACCCGGGCATGCAGGGCCT
>DKFG01000261.1:0-9637 GCA_002452325.1 Geobacter sp. UBA6802 | reverse complement strand
CCATCCGGGTAGAGCGGGTCCCCCAGCAGCGGCATGTTCGACTCGGTCAGATGCACCCGTATCTGGTGGGTCCGCCCGGTTTCCAGCCGCAGTTGCACCAGGCTGACTGAACCAAACCGCTCCAGCACCCGCCAGTTGGTGCGTGCTTCCTTACCGTGCTTTGCCTTGCCTGACATCCGCAGTCGGTCAGTGGGATGACGGCCAATGCTGGTGCTGACCTTGCCGGTATCTTCATTGGGGGTACCATAGATCAAGGCCCAGTAAAGCCGCTTGATGCTGTGTGCGGCAAACTGTTCCGTCAGGCCCCGGTGGGCTGTGTCGCTCTTGGCAGCCACCAGCACCCCAGAGGTACCTTTGTCCAGTCGATGCACAATACCGGGCCTGATCTCGCCACCAATGCCGGACAGATCAGTGCAGTGGCCCAGCAAGGCGTTGACCAGCGTACCTGTTGCAACCCCGGCGCCGGGATGCACTGTCATCCCGGCCGGTTTGTTGATCACAATCAGGTCGTGGTCCTCATACAGCACCGTAAGCGGTATCGTCTCAGGCTGCGGCACAGCCGGGATAGGCGGGGGGATCACCACTTCAATCTGCTCACCGCCACTTAGTTTCAACGACGGCTTTGCCGGATGACCATCCACCAGCACCTGCCCATCATCAATCAGCCGCTGGACTGCCGCGCGGCTCAGCTCTGTCAAGGCGCCGGCCAGATAGGCATCCAGCCGTTGCCCGGCAGCTGCAGTCGGCACCACAAACGTATATGTCTCTTCCACGGTTTGCTCCAAAAGAAAAGGCGCGTCGTCAGGACACGCCTTTGTTTGACTTTGTTTGAGTGTGTTCCGGCACCAGACGGTTACCAGATGGCTGATTCGATCTTGCCGGCCCGCTTGATCAGGATATCCACCAGGGTCAGGTCATACAACCGTTCCGGATCCAGCTCAGGCGCCACCCGCGTATAAAAATGCTGGCGTCCCTCTTCGATCTCATCACTCAGCACCTCAAAAATATTATCATTTTTAATGCCGCTCTCAACCTTATCCTGATTGTAGATCGCCACATCCGAGACAATTGCCCGCGCCAGCCGTGCTGCCTGTTCTCTGGTCGTAATGATGTTCATGAAGCATCCTTTCAGGGGGGATACGCCTGAAACAGCTGGCAGCACTGTACCTCAGTTCGCGGTTAAAGTAAACGGAATCAACGGCGTCTGCCTTCTCCCGAGTCAGGCTCGATCCTTCGCACAGCAGGCATCTGGTCCGCGTTACCGGTCTTCACCGACAGCACCACCCGATGGCCTTTGCGCAACACCGTAATCCGGGCCGCCTCACCAACCTTGGCCTCGGCAACCAGCTGCTGCAGATGCGCCGGATCACGCACCTCAACACCGCCAAAATTGATCAGCAGGTCACCCGACAGGATGCCGCCCCGCTCTGCAGGACCACCCGCATACAGTTCGGTGATCAGGGCACCAACCGGCTTGCTCAGGCCCAGCGAGGCAGCCAGCTCCTCCGTGACCGGCCGGATACCCACCCCCAGCCAGGCACGGGTCACCTTCCCTTTTTCCACCAGCTGGGCCACAATCGGTCGGGCCATGTTGGTGGGAATGGCAAACCCGATCCCCTGACCGGCCGCCACAATTGCGGTATTGATGCCAACCACCTCGCCATGGATGTTCAAGAGCGGCCCGCCTGAATTGCCGGGATTAATGGAGGCATCGGTCTGGATGAAGTTTTCAATGGTCTCGATTCCCACGTTAGAGCGACCGGTGGCAGAGATGACCCCCACGGTCATGGAACGCTCAAGTCCAAAGGGATTGCCGATGGCAATGGCCCACTGCCCCACCTCCAGCCGGTCTGAATCACCCAGCACCACGGTCGGGAGGTTATCAGCCTTGATCTTGATCACCGCAATATCGGTCTTGGGATCACCCCCCACCACCTGCGCCTCATAGACCGTGTCGTTTGAAAGCTTGACCCTGATGCTCTCGGCATCCCTGATGACATGATCATTGGTGACAATATAGCCATCCTGACTGATGATAAAACCCGAACCAAGGCTGCGGTCGCGGCGGGACTGTCCGCCGCCGAAAAACTCGTCAAACAACGGTGGCATATCAGGAAAGGGCCGGATCAGCTTCTTACGACTGACCGTAGAGATATTTACCACGCTGGGGGTCACCTTCTTTGAAACTTGGCTGAAGGCGCGCTGCGTGGCCAGGATATCAACCGGCACGTCCTTAACCGGCGGCTCTGCCTCAGCAGCCGGACGCTTTGACTTGAAAAAGAGCGGTTCATCCCCGGAAGGGCCGGAACAGCCGGCCAGCGCCAGCGACACACACACCACCAACAATTGCGACACCTGAAACCTTTTGATCATATTGACAACCTTATGCATTGGAATGTATACAGAAACACTTGTCGTCTAAAACAAGGTTACGTTAGTTCAAAGAGAACAGACTGTCAACCGCTTCACCCGGCTCTGCGGAACTGTTTTCAGAAGGAGCATCAATGAGCGATATCAAGACTCAGATCAAGGAGTTCCGGATTGGCGAAAAGATTCGGGCACAACGACAACAACGCCGTTTGACCCTTCAGGAACTGTCCGAGCTGACCGGACTTTCAAAACCCCTTCTGTCACAGATTGAAAATGAACAGGTAGTGCCGCCACTGGCAACATTACTGAAGATTGCGCGGGGTCTCAAGGTCGATATCCACTTCTTTTTTGAGGAAGAGGGTAACCGCCAGAAACTGGTACTGACCCGCGGCGAAGAGCTGCGCCCCAGCCTGCAGCGTCAAGCCGTCAATGCCGAATCCCGCCCCTACACTTACCACTCCCTTGCCCAGGGGATGCGACAGAAACATATGGAACCGTTCATGGTGGAGATTGAAAACACCACTTGGGACGACAAACTGTTCTTCAAGCACGAAGGGGAGGAGGAGTTCCTCTACGTCCTGGAGGGAGAGCTGGAGCTGCATTACGGCGAAGAAATCTACCGTCTCAAACCAGGTGACAGCGCCTACTATGATTCGAGCCAGCCCCACGGCCTGACCGCCGCAGGGCCGGGCAAATCACGTATTGTGGCGGTATTGTACTCCAAATAAACGGCCTCAGTGCTCTTTGTAGCCCAGCACCACCAGCAGGCAGCTGTGGTCGGCAATCACATTGATCCCGGCCGCCTTGCAGGCGGCTACGGCTACGGCACTTTCAGCCCCCGGCTGCATCCAGATACTGGTAATCCCCTTGGCGATGGCAGCTTCCACCACCTTCTCGGTCACAGCCGGCGGCGTGATCACTGAAATACTCGCAACGTTGTCCGGCAGATCAGCCACACTGGCCACGGTAGCGATCCCTTCCACAGCGGCAACTTTGGGGTTGACCGGAATCACTGTTTTTTTATTCTGCAGGTAACAGCGCAGCACCTTGTTACCGTACTTGCTGCGGTCCTCTGAAGCCCCCACCACACCAAACGCCTCTGCTTTCAAAAAAGTCTCAATCGCCTCAGTCATTGGTATCTCCTCATATCTTGATCTTGCACCGCTTGTGTAGTTGCCGTATGCTGTCGGCATGACAACCTTAGCCACTATTACCGAAAAAGTCCATTCCGGCGAACGCCTTTCAGAGGCCGATGCGCTGGCGCTGTACACTTCAAACGACCTGCTGGCCATCGGTGAGCTGGCCGCCTGGGCCAACCACCAGAAAAACGGTGATAACGTCTATTTTAATGTCAACCGCCATATCAACCCCACCAATGTCTGCGTGAACCGCTGTGCCTTTTGCGCCTTTTCACGCACGGCTGATGCCGATGATGCCTACACCCTGGCCCTGGATCAGATGGTGGGCCGGGCAGTGGAGGCAGCAAAGCAGGGTGCCACTGAGGTGCATCTGGTGGGCGGGCTGCATCCTGATCTGCCGTTTACGTTTTATCAGGAGCTGCTGCGTGAGATTCGCAGAGCAGCACCATCCCTGCATATCAAGGCCTTCACTGCGGTTGAGATAGACTACTTTGCCCGGATCAGCAGTCAATCCGCAGAGCAGGTGCTGATGCAACTGATTGAGGCCGGACTGGGTTCAATGCCCGGCGGCGGAGCCGAGATACTGGTTGAGGAGGTACGTCAGCAGATCTGCCCGGAAAAGATCAGCGGCGCCCGTTGGCTGGAGATTCATCAACAGGCTCATCACCTGGGCCTTAAGACCAATGCCACCATGCTGTACGGTCATGTTGAGACCGTTGCCGACCGGGTGCGCCATCTGGCGCTGTTGCGTGAACTGCAGGACCGGACCGGTGGATTCCAGGTCTTTATTCCACTGGCCTGGCAGCCGGACAATTCACCATTGAAGCTGGATACCCGAGGTACTTCCGGCCTGGACGACCTGAAGACCCTGGCCGTTTCGCGGCTGTTTCTGGACAACTTTCAGCACCTGAAGGCCTACTGGATCATGCTGGGTGAAAAGATCGCCCAAGTGTCGCTGGCCTTTGGGGTGGATGATCTGGACGGCACCGTGGTGGAAGAAAAGATCGGTCATGACGCCGGTGCCGAATCACCACAATCATTGAGTCTTGATAGGCTGATCAGGCTGATCAGGATTGCTGGTAAGACCCCGGTGGAACGTGACACCCTCTACCGCCCTCTGCGCAGTTTCTGACCTGCCTGACTGCCCCCTGATCAAGGCGGTTGATTCTGCTTTTTTTCAGAACGGCCTGCGCCGCATACACCGTCTATTCAATCTGTATGCCGCCACCTCACCACAACCGCTACCTGCACCGAGGCTGGTGGTTACTCCGGAGATCAGGCGACAATCTGAGCTCTATCTACCGATGGACGAACTACGCCCCCTGTTTTATCGCCTCTATCGTGCGGCACTCACCTATCCCCCTCGGTACAGCTCAACCCCTTTTCATACCTGTCTCAGCTGGGCTGACTGCTATGCCGCGTTACCGCCCTGGTTGCAGCAGAGCGCCAACCCGGCACACCTGCTGGAGCAACTGCTGCATGATCAAGAGCTGCTCACCCGCTTCATTTTCTTTTCCTTTCTGCCCGAACGGTTCAACGGACACGGTTTTGGCCGCTACCCCGGTCAACTGGCATGGCTGCGCAACCTGCTGCTTGAAAAAAGCATCCGCCACCTACGTGTGCTGGATGCTGCCTGTGGCAGTGGAGAGGGGACCTGGGAGCTGGCAGAGTTGCTGACAGAAATCGGTTTCACCCCCCGGCAGGCCAGCCTGGAGGGCTGGACCCTGGAGCCGCTGGAGGTATGGGCTGCCCGCCAACGCTGTCTGCCCCATTCCCGGCAACGCCAGCAGCAGTACCGGAATCGGGTACAGCCTCTGGTTTGTCAGGGCTGGGGCAGGCAGGTCACCTTCAGGGTACGGGATCTCTGTGCAGTACACGAGACCGCACCGTTTGACCTGATCATCTGCAACGGCCTGCTGGGCGGACCGTTACTCCACCAGCCTGAACAGCTGACACAGGTGGTGCGCATCCTGATCAGGCTGTTGGCCCCTGGCGGTATACTGGCAGCTACCAACCGGTTTCATAACGGCTGGAAAAAACAGGCACCGCTGATTGCTGAACGGTTCCGAGACTGCGGGCTTGCCGTAGTTGAGACCGGAGAGGGTTTGGCCGGGACCAGTGCATAACACCACGTAACATACGGTCAAGTGCAGCCCTAACCTGCAAAAATCTATTGTATTTTTATTTTCGGAAGCATAGTATTTAAAGTGTGGCACGTATTGATTCAGTAGGGAGCAGGTATCATGTTGGCATCAATGTCGTTTAATCTGACATCCACGCTACCTGATACGGCTTCGGTCAGCATCAAACCGGAGACGGCCACTCCCGTTACGCCCCTGACAAACCAGCTGGAAAAGAACCCTGCACCAACAGGCCAGCAGGTCAGCAGTAAGGACACAGTGGCTCTTTCAGACACTGCCGTAGATATGAGCAAGGCACTGAATCAACAGGCAGATAAGCGTTCTGAACTGAAAAAGGAGGCTGCCAGAAAAGAGGAGTCTTCTCCTGAAAAGGCAAGCAAGGCCTATCTGGCAGCAGGCAAGCAGTATCCCCCGTTTATGGGCAACGGTGAGGAGCTGAAAGTCCTGAAAGAAACCTCACCCGCACTGTATCGGGAAATACTGAGGATGATCGTTCCCCCGCCGTTGAACATCTCCCCCACTGATCTGCAGGCACTGCAGGGGCCAACGGCACGCAGTAGTAAAGCAGGATCAACAATCGCCTAAAAGGAGGTGGTTACTCATGCAAATCAATCAACTTTCACCCAACAGCCTGACAACCGGCAGCACGAGTGTTAACCCGTATGCCAAGACAACTGAAACACAGGCCGGGGCAACGCTGCAGAACAATCAGGATGCCCAAAAACCGGTCAGGTCAACCCAAACCGATACGGTGACCATCTCTCAGCAGGCGCTGCAGATGACCGGCAGCAACAGCAAGGCAGATGAAGCCAAGACCAGGGCTGCAGACCAGGCGCAACAGCAACAACAGCAGGTACAGCAACAGCAACAAGCTCAGCAACAACAGCGGGGCAACTTCAGCGCTCAAGTTTGACCGACTCAGACGCACCGCACCCTGCACCATAGCAAAACGGGCATCCCAGATTTAACGGGGTGCCCGTTTTGCGTACGGACATGACTGCCGCTCCTGCGAATCAATTCGGCTCATCCAGGACCACTTCCCTGAATTTCTCAAGCAGGCGCGGACTGAACACGTCCTTGCCCACACTGGACATCAGGTCAAGCGCCTCATGCGTGGCCATGGCCTTTTTGTAAGCACGGTTCGAAGTCAAGGCACTGAATACGTCACAGATAGCGGTTACCTGGGCAGTACGTGGGATCTCGTCACCGGCCAGCTGGAACGGGTACCCCTCGCCGTTGTTCCGCTCATGGTGATAGCGGACAGCCGCAAGGGTAATGTCACTGAAACCACCCAGCTCACGCAGACACTCATAGCCCCGTTCGGCATGTTTCTTGATCAGATTGTATTCAAAGCTGGTCAGGATATCGGTCTTCTCAAGGATGCCGTTGGGCACAAAGATCATACCGACATCATGCAGAATACCGCCGATCCCCACATCTTCAAGTTCCGCCGGGGTCAATCCAAAGACCTGGGCATGCACCAGCAATGACAGGGAGGCCACATGTACACTGTGGGCGTAGGTATAGAAGTCGTGGCTGATGATAGTATGCAGGGCTGCCAGCGGTTGTTCGTTTGCAGCAATGAACTGCATCAGCTGCCGCACCAGATTACGGCATCGATCAAGGTCTGACAACTTGTTCGGCATCTCAAAGACATCCATGACATAGTTCATGGAGACCTGTGACAGTAACTGCCCCTTTACCGCACCCGAAAGGTTGTCATCAGCCAGCAACCCTGTAATGCTGCCCTCAAGAAAATCAGCCACCTCTCTGACACTGCCGGAATTGATATACAGATGCTCAATCTGATTCTTTTCCAGGCGCTGTAAGTCAGCCCGGCTTATCTGCCGGTCAGCCGGCTTGTACAGCACCAGATTGGTGCCGCTCTGCATGTACAGGGCAACCTGCGGGAATTTGTCAGGATTGATACAGGCGGTATGGACCGGGCGATACTTTTCATCAAACATGGTAGCTGCTCCAAAGGTGGCTTTAAATGCCTTGTCTGGGCTGGACCAGGATTTCGGCTGCCGGGTATTCTACATGAAATCAGACAGCCGGGCTGCAGATTTTTGGTTACTGCTGCTGCAGCTCCTTCCACCTGAAGCAGTCAACCGTATGGTCATTCACCATCCCCACCGCCTGCATCATGGCATAGCAGATGGTGCTGCCCACAAAGCGAAAACCGCGCTTTTTCAGGTCACGGCTCAGGCTATCGGAAACCGGCGTGCTGGCAGGCACCTCACTGATACTGCGCCAACTGTTCTGAATCGGCCTGCCCTCCACAAAACGCCACAGATAGGCATCAAAGGAACCAAACTGTTCCTGCACCTGCAAAAAGGCACGGGCATTGCTGATGGTTGATGCCACCTTCAGGCGGTTGCGCACAATGCCGGGGTCTGCCAGCAACTCGGCCTGCTTCTGCTCGTCAAAACGGGCCACGATAGCAGGATCAAACCCGCCAAAGGCAGCACGATAGGACTCCCGCTTGCGCAGCACGGTAATCCAGGACAGTCCGGCCTGGGCCCCTTCCAGGGTCAGGAATTCAAACAACAGCCGGTCGTCATGCACCGGCAGGCCCCATTCATGATCGTGGTAGTCGCGGTAGAGCGGGTCACTGCCTGCCCAGGCGCAGCGGGTTGGTTGGCTGTTGGTGGTCATGGGAACCTCATGGGGGAACGGTTTAACGGGTTGCCGCTGAGCCGCGAGCGGTGTTGCTAGGCTAACCTGCCAACGGACGACCGAGAAACAGGTGAAATGCAGCGCACAGTACGCCGGTCCGAGTTGATTGAGCCGTTAGGGATTGGATAGATTGAGTAGCTGATTATGAAGCATGTGCCAGAACGTCAGACGCCCACTGGTTTATACTTACGCCATGAGCCTGCGCCATCATGGCTGCCCGAGCGTGGACTTCTGGTGGTACACGCAGCATGAGCTTGCCGGAGTACGGTTTTTGTGGTGCTCTTCCAACTCTTTCACAGGTTGCAAGATAGTCGTCAACTGCCTCCTCAAACGCTGCTCTCAGTTCTTTCACGGTTTCCGCATGGAAGCCGATAACATCTTTGATGCCGGCAATATGCCCGATAAAACATGCATCTTCGTCGCTATATTCAATTTTTGCAGCATAGCCCTTGAATGTCATTGTGCTCATGGTTTTACTCCTGCGTTCTCCAGGAACGCCCTTGCATCTTTAACTTGATATGGTTTGGCCTCTTTTGCAGGGTGCGGGCGATGAAAAGTACCAATTATGCCGTTTAGCTCAAACCTGACCCTTGAACCGTTGCCTTCAATTGTTTGTGCACCGAGTGCAACGAACAATGATTCAATTTTTCTCCATTCCAAAGTTGCTGGAACAGGAAGTGAAAAAATAGCAAGCAGTGTGCTACGGTGAGATTTATTCATGAATTAAGGTTACCAAAGTGTCTATAGGAGTGCAATCAAATATTGATATCAGTGTTTTGAATCCCTAACGGGGCTGAGGCTGACCGGCATGTTTTAGGCCGGTCTTGGCGCAGGTTGGACAACATTCTTTTTTAAAAGTCTTTTCTTATTTGTTCCATCGTAATGATTCTAGTTGTTAATAAATCAATATCATCTTTGGAATATTTTGCTTTTATATATCTGAGCTTTTTTATAAAGTCTAAGACTTCTGTCTCACTGTCTAGGATGATATATTTTATGTCGCTTGGGGAAAATGATAGTTTGAATTGTTGTAGCTTTGTATTGTTATAGTTTCGTATATCGTCGGCAGTAAATTCTTCTTTAGTCAATGAAGGTTTAAACTTATATTGCAGCATAGAATCAAGAGATGGTACATATCTCCACTCCCTTTCATCGTAAAACCTTACACCATCAACATATTTACCATTTCTCCACAGGGTTCCTTCATAAGGCTTGGACATAAATAAAAACAGTTCTAAATAAACCGCAATAAAGTCAAGAGTGGCTGGTTTTATTGAATTTAAATCTCAGTAGTGTCCCAACGTTGAT
>DKFG01000244.1 GCA_002452325.1 Geobacter sp. UBA6802 | reverse complement strand
GAGAGTTCTATAGGATGCGTGAGAATGGTAGCTCCAAAGCAGAGGCGTTACGCTTGGCACAACATGCATTGTTGAAATCAGAAGATTATTATGACTTCACCCATCCATATTTTTGGGCACCGTTTATTCTGATTGGGAATGGATATTAAATATCACATATACAGGAGATGAGCATGGGCTTTTTTAGCAAATTATTGGGTATGAAAGATACTGCAGAAGAAATGAAGAAATTGGAAAATGCCATTTCTATGATGAGAATGGGCGTATTTGGGTATTTATCCAATAAGGTCTATGCTCCTAGGTTCGGCAAAGATGAAGGTGCTCTTTGGGCAATGGCTGTTTTAAACACTGTAGACCTATTTCCTCCTGGTAATGAGCAGGCAAGAACCTTTTACGAGAAAAATGAAGATCAGATATGGCAAGAGGCCTTACAGATTAAAAAATATCCGATACTTTCCGGGGATACTGGTGGTGTATCTTACATATATTTTGCTTCAATATTTTACGCAAATGCAATGAGAAATAACCCTAATATCGACCATGCAAAAAAGAATGCATACTCAATAAGAGCTAATGAATTGGAAGAACGTGCTTCTCAGCTTGGTATCTTTATCCCATCTCATAGGAATGTATGCAATAGCACTGACCCATTTGATGTTATTGATAGAATTATTCTCGTTTCGCCAGAAGTCATGAAATCATGCATGAGCAGCTAAATGGATCTAGCTGATTATAAGAGGTATGTATGGCTGAATTTAATCTAGGTTTCAGCGAAAAACTTATAGAAGCAGCAGATCTTGTAGCAGGTGACGGAATTACAGAATTCGACAGCCTACAAACCGTAATCTACCTGAGCCTACTCTCGTCAGAAATATCACTGAAAGCTCTGCTGGAACAAGCTGGGTATTCGGTCAAGGCAATCCGCAAATGCTCTCACGATCTTAAACAGTTACTCGATACCATTGGCAGTTGTGAGGTCGAAGTAGAATTTGTACCCGGAAATTTGAGATGGGTCTCAGCATCTCGCCTAAGGGGCAAAGTTGTTGACCCAGCTTATGGCGATGCATCAGTTGGTGCAATGATTGTGAAGGCGGCAAAAGAAGCTTCTACCTATCCAAATAACATACGATATGGAGAATCTATCCAGCATTTTCCGCCGGATCAAGTGTTGAAAATGGCAAAAGTGATATTGAACTGGGCGAAGGGGCATATTGGAAATATCAGAAAAACACCGGACTCGTCAGGTAAATGAAGTATCTGCGTATTCCGCTGAAAGTAGCCGGCGATTCTGACGTGAAGACAACCAGCGTTTCGGAGCGAAGGCGACCAGCAGGTGATGGTCTAACGAGAGGTATTTATGAAGGCTAACGGTGATGATTCGAGAAGGTTATGCAGCGAGATTCAGCTTTTCGACCTGTGTTGTTTGAACGAGTGCACGAAAAAAGAAGGCAAATTCTGTACTGATGAAGATCTTCTTTTGCGATTCAATGAAATTTCCAATGATGATGATGATGAGGTTACGTCTTGCGGACGTATTCGTTGTACAGACAAGCAACCTAGAGGTGATTACCCTGAAGACGACGAATGGATTACACCCGAATTATATAGGGGAATTAATTATGTGCCAGAGGAAGACCCTGATTGAGTAGCATGAATATGAGATGTTTTTCTTGTATTTAGATCGAGGGGATGGAAACAGTATGAACGAATCAGTTGCATCAACAGGCTGTATTTACTCAATTGGTTATGGAAACCGTTCCATCAACGATTTCATTGCATTACTGAACCAATATGACATCAAATATCTTATTGATGTTCGTTCCCGCCCTTACTCAAAATTCAACCCCGACTTTAATAAGGAGTCGCTTGAGTGCATTCTTACCCAAAATGGCGTCAAATATCTTTTCATGGGAGACAGGATCGGCGGTCTGCCTGATGATCTGACTTGCAGAACCGATAACAAGATTGATTACGATAAGTGCAAGCAGAATAGTGGCTACATCGAAGGGATCAACAGACTGATTACCGCCTACGAGAAGAATCTGAAGGTCGCCATGATGTGCAGTGAAAGCAAGCCGCACGAGTGCCACCGCAGCAAACTTCTGGGTGAAATGCTGCGAGAAAGAAACGTCATTACCCAGCATATTGATGAAGCTGGCAGGCTAGTACCGCAAATGTCTGTCCTAACCATGATAGATAAAGGACAGCAGTCGCTCTTTGACGATATGCAGGGTTTTACTTCCCGTAAGAAGTATGCAAAAGGAGAGCATTCTTGATGTTTACTAGCATGGTTACCATAGGCGTTTACGGGACGAGTGAGGTAAGTTTCTTTGAAACACTACGGAAAGCCAATGTAGATACGTTCTGTGACATACGTTTACACCGTGGAATGCGGGGTTCTAAATTTGCCTATGTGAATAGCGCCTATCTGCAGTCAAAGCTAACAGAAATGGGCATTCGATATCTCCATATCAAGGAACTTGCCCCTGCCAAGAAAATAAGAGAAATGCAGAAAGAGGATGATCAGAAAACCGGTGCTGTTAAACAGACCAGAACTTCGCTCGGCAAGGTTTTTATTGAAGAGTACACCAAATCAAACCTGGCTCATTTTGATGCACAGACTTTTTTAGATATGCTTGCAAAGGACGCAAAAACAGTTGCGTTTTTTTGTGTAGAACGTGCACCTGCGGCCTGCCACCGGTCATTGGTTACGGCGCATCTGGGCAAGATCTTTTCAATACCTTCAACGGATATAACGCCATGATTGTGTTGATTGTCGGCAAAACAAGAATGAAAGATGGGGTCTGTATTGGCGGCTACCTTATTGTGCATAACCGTAGCGTTAGATTGATCCCTCAGGGAAGAACGAATCATCCACAAAACGATGAGCACGAGGTTGGTCAAATTTGGGATGTTGATTTTTACCGACCTGAAAAGATTGTTGCACCGCATACCGAGGATGTTATTGTCACAGGCAGTAAATTGATTGATTTCATACCAAACGTGAGGGTTGCTGAGATAATTCCACCATATGTTGGCCCTGTTAATGGCCTTTACGACGGCATGATTCGATTTACCGGCAACGGCAGTGGCTATGTATCTCATAGTAACGGTGTACCGGATTACAGCACCTGTTTTTGGTCTTCTGACAAGCCGCTTTCTCGTGTAACTGACGGTAACGCCATATACTTTCAATATGAGATCAATCCATTCCGACGGGTTCGATTTAAATATGTAGGGTTTCAAGAGCCTGTTGACACCATAGAACCTGGTACTACAATCCGTATGTCCTTAGCACGTTGGTGGTCGCCTAGCCCGGAAGTTGAGGATCGGTGCTATGTACAGCTTTCTGGGTGGTTTTAACTCCATCCGACTAAGTGCTACACAATACGGCCCAAACCTTGGCAATCCGCATGTTGACAGCCTGAAAGGTACTGACAAGGTAAAGAACGAGGCGCTTGGTGACAATCTGTCTCTTAATGTTGAGCTGCCTGATGGCTGTCACATCGGCATCAATGTGTAGAGCGCCTTTGGGGCTCAAATAAAAATACCTGCCAAAAAATTATTTTTTTGAAAACGACCTCTCCACTGCCGTGTCCCCTATCAGAAGCCGAAAGAATCGGCACCCTGATCATGGAGGCACGACATGCTATTCCCCACTCACAACCCCGCACAGCAGGCATTTAACTGGTACTGCCGCAGCAATAACATTACCGAAGCAGACGCCACCAGCGCCGCTTATGATCTGCGCCCTCATGTGAGCCGCATCCGTAAACTCTACAGAAGCCCGATTGGGCATTCCATCCCCTATGATGACCAGGATTTCAGGGATGCTTATCTGCTGGCCTACTTTCCCTATTACATTGAACCGGTCTGCCATGTTCTGGAAGCTGCAAACCTGCCGGATTCACTCTTTGCCGGTGATACGCTGAAGGCAGCCTTCTTTGGTGGCGGCCCCTGTCCGGAAGTGCTGGGGCTGGCTGCTTACCTGAAGAAACGCGCACCCCGTCTTGCCAGTGTAGAAGCAACGGCATTTGACCGCCAGCCCGGCTGGAACGCTATCTCGCAGGGGCTGGTGCCTGCNNCCTGCCATGCTGAACTCCTACAAATCCGGCCACACCGGATTTGATCTGAACTGCAAACCGTGTGATGTTGTAGAATGCCTTGCACGGCAATGCACCTGTGGGGTTGCTGACCAGCAGATCATAATCGGCCAGAACTTTCTGACTGAAGTGTACACCAACCGGGCCAGCGCCATTGATACCTTTGAACGTCTGATCAGGCGCTCTACCTGCCGGTATCTGGTCTTTGTGGAAAACAATTATCCAGAGGTAAAGAACCTGATGAACCAACTCTCTGCCCATCTTTTTGATCAGGGGCTGACCAGATCAACGCCTGTTGCCGAAACAACAACCATCTATCCAAACTTCCGTCTGCCGCAGGTGCTGCAGCAACATCTCTTTACCTGTGAAGATGGATTGAAACCAAAATCCAAAGTGACTTTTCACCATATTGTGCTTGAGATAGTGAGGTAAGCCATGATCATCTCCGCCAGCAGACGTACCGACATACCTGCCTTTTATGCCGACTGGTTCATGACCAGAATACGTGAAGGATTCTTCCACCGGGTCAATCCGTTTAACAGCAAGCAGGTATCAGCCTTCAGCCTGAAGCCGGAACATATTGATGCCATCTGCTTCTGGACCAAGAACCCGAAGCCACTTATGCAGCATCTGGATGAACTGGACAGGCAGGGCTACAATTACTATTTCCAGTTTACCCTGAACCCGTACAGCAAGACTTTTGAACCGCATGTTCCGGCGCTTGAAGAGCGGATCGACACCTTCAAGGAACTGGCAGGACGGATCGGGCCGGAACGGGTGGTCTGGCGCTATGACCCGATTATCCTTTCCAGAGCCACACCTGTGACATGGCATCTTGAGCAGGTGGAGCGGATAGCAGCACAACTGAAGGAATCAACCCACCGCCTGGTGTTCAGCTTCTATGACTTCTACGGCAAGGGGCAAGGACGACTGCATGCCGCACTGAAAGGAACCGGCATTGTGCTGGACGATATCACTGCGCCGGACAAGGCCGATCAACTGCAGGAACTGGTTCAAGGCTTTAAAGCCATAGCTGATCATTACAACCTGCGCCTGCTTTCCTGCAGTGAGGATCTGGACCTCTCTGCACGGGGTATCGAACATGGCGCCTGCATCGACGGCACACTGATCCATGAACTGTTTGGTGGAACTCCTTCCATGACCAAGGACAAAAACCAGCGCCAGGCGTGCGGCTGTGTTGAGTCAGTTGATATGGGTATCTACAACACCTGCCACTTCCGCTGCAGCTACTGCTACGCCAACTTCAACGAAGG
>DKFG01000306.1:28449-28569 GCA_002452325.1 Geobacter sp. UBA6802 | reverse complement strand
TGGATTTTGACCATGCCTCGCTGGTTGCCAAGGCCAGGGCGATCCACAGCATGGCCGGGCTTGATCTGGCCTCCGGTGTCTCTTGCGAAAAGCCGTACCACTGGACCGAAGGGCTTTGGG
>DKFG01000306.1:28204-28378 GCA_002452325.1 Geobacter sp. UBA6802 | reverse complement strand
TGGATGCGGGCTGCGACGTGACCGTTGTGCCTGCCACCTTCCCGGCTGAAGAGGCGCTGTCCATGAACCCGGACGGCATCTTCCTTTCCAATGGCCCAGGTGACCCGGAGCCTCTGGTGGCTGTGCAGCAGGAGATACGCAAGTTTGTGGGCAAGAAGCCGATTTTCGGCATCT
>DKFG01000306.1:26838-28180 GCA_002452325.1 Geobacter sp. UBA6802 | reverse complement strand
GCAACCACGGTTCCAACCTGCCGGTCATGGATATGTCCACCCGCAAGGTGGAGATCACTTCACAGAACCACGGCTTTGCCGTTGACCTGGATTCCCTGGGAGATGTTGCCTGTCTGGGACATGAAAACCTTAATGACCAGACCGTGGAAGGGATCGGTCACTGCACACTGCCGATTTTCTCGGTGCAGCATCACCCGGAGGCATCGCCTGGGCCCCATGATTCCCACTATCTGTTCGGGCGTTTCGTGGAGATGATGGAGAAGAACCGGTAGGGGCGGCCCCGTGTGGCCGCCCTGTTTGGCCGCCTTGTCTGGTTGCCCGTGTTGACGTTGCCAGCAGGGCAACCACATGGGGTTGCCCCTACAAAAGACCATGAAATATCTTGATCTCTATCAATCAGGCGAACTGCTGGAACGGGTCCGCGAAGGCTATTGCAGGCTGGCGGCCTGTGATCTCTGTCCCCATCATTGTGGTGTGAACAGGCTCAAAGGTGAGCAGGGCAGGTGCCGCAGCGGGCTGCAACCGCGTATCGCCTCGGCCAACCTGCACCGGGGGGAAGAACCGCCCATCAGCGGCAGCCGAGGTTCCGGCACCATCTTTTTTTCCGGCTGTACCCTGCGTTGTGCCTTCTGTCAGAACTTCCCCATCAGCCAACAGGGGAGCGGCGAGACCATGCCGACCAGAGTTTTGGCCAGGCGGATGCTGCAACTGCAGAAGCGCGGGGCGCACAACCTGAACCTGGTGACCCCCAGCCACTGGCTGCCCCAGATTCTGGCGGCACTGTGGCTGGCCATTCCACAGGGATTCAATCTGCCAATTGTCTGGAATTCCAGCGGTTATGAGACCGTTGATGCGCTGCGTCTGCTTGACGGTATTGTCAATATCTACCTGCCGGACATGAAGTACAGCGATGACCTTCAGGCTGAAGAGCTGTCTGGCGCATCTGGGTATCGTGAAATAAACCGGCAGGCGGTGCAGGAGATGCTGCGTCAGGTGGGACATCTGCAGATGGATGATAGTGGGATTGCCCGGCAGGGATTGATCGTCCGCCATCTGGTCCTGCCGCTATCCAGGGCAGGCTCAGCGGAAACCCTGCCCTGGATAGCGGAAAACCTGGGACAGGACACGCACATAGCCCTGATGAGCCAGTATTTTCCGGCAGACCGGGCCAATAACATGGAGGGGATCAACCGAGGCATCTTCCATGACGAGTACGATGCTGCCGTGGAGGCGCTGGAAGAAGCAGGGCTGGAAAACGGATGGGTGCAAGAGTTGGATGAGGAGAGAGGATCTGTGTGAGAACTGTTGTATTGCTGTTCATCTCCAACATCTTCATGACCTT
>DKFG01000306.1:20171-26740 GCA_002452325.1 Geobacter sp. UBA6802 | reverse complement strand
ATCACCCAGGAGGTGATCACCCTGGCGGTGTTCATCCCCTTTGCGGTTTTTTACATGGGGGTGCCGCTGAAGCTGGATTATCTCTGGGCCGGCTGTTGCCTGGCCGGAGCTGTGTACTTTATCTTCAGGTGATGCAGGGCGTTTCGCCTGAAATCAATCAAGGTCCACCGACAATTTATGTGTGCAGAGCCAATAAATAATGTAAAATATGATTATCATATTTTGCGGAGGCCGCCATGCAAACAGCAATAAGTTCAACAGAAGCGGTAAGGAATTTTTCTGAACTGCTTAATAACATTAAATATCGTGGAGACCGCTATACCGTTATCCGTGGCGGGAAACCTGCTGCATCTCTGGTTCCGGTAGAACCTGTCCGCAGTGGCGCAACTCTGGCTGACCTGCGCAGAATTGTGCACGCCTTTCCACACCTTGACAAAAACGATACCTCATTTGAAGCCGATGTCATGGCTGCGGCAGATTCGCAGCCTTCAATGCCAGAGGCTTTATCATGGGAATAATACTTGATTCCAGCGAGATCATCGTAATGGAAAGAAGCCGGGGAGCAGTTGAAAATCTGGTGGCTGGTCGTGAAGATGAACCATTCGGCATCAGTGTGGTAACAGTGGCTGAACTTCTTCATGGAGTCGAGCGTGCCGATACGGAAACCAGGAAAATAAGACGTCAGGCCTTTGTTGAAAAAGTGATTGAGATGATGCCTGTGTTTTCATTTGATAGCGGGGTTGCGCGTATCTACGCAAGAATATGGGCAACATTGGTACAGCGAGGCTTTACGGTAGGTGCCCACGATCTGATTATTGCAGCAACTGCCATTTCTTTGGATTACACAGTTATTACCGCTAACCGGCGTGATTTTGAGAAGATTGAGGGATTAAGGCTCGAAGTGCGGTAGGCGTAGTTAATCCGAATAGGGAAATTGATATGAAATCCTCCACCAATAAGAAAACGTCACAATTAAAAAGAAAGTCAGCGCTCCCTTTAGTTGCCGAAGCTGTCACCAGGGTTGCCCGCACCCATAAGCCCGAAGGTATGGAGCTGGAAGAATGGCAGCGGCTATTGCGCAAACAGTATGGTGAGAAGCAGGAATTCAAGCTGGTGAACCTTGGAAATCATACTGTTTTTTCAGATTTCAGCCTTACCAACCCTGAAACTGGAAAGACCTACCGTATCGCCATCCGCGGAGACAAGCCGGGGGATAACTTCTGTTCATGTCCAGATTTTGCCATTAACACGCTGGGTACCTGCAAGCATATCGAGTTTACTCTGGCCAGCTTGAAGAAGCGACGGGGTGGGGCTGCCCAATTTGAAAAGGGGTATCAGCCTCCTTTTTCAGAGGTGTATCTCAGCTATGGTCTTAAGCGTGAAATCCGTTTTCGTCCCGGCACGGAAGCTCCTTCTGGTCTTTTAACCCTGGCGCGCCGCTACTTTGATGAGGATGGAGTTCTTAAAGAACGGCATCTACTGGATGCGCATACCTTCCTCAATG
This sequence comes from Geobacter sp. UBA6802, assembly GCA_002452325.1. Taxonomy (GTDB): domain Bacteria; phylum Desulfobacterota; class Desulfuromonadia; order Geobacterales; family Pseudopelobacteraceae; genus Trichlorobacter. Next base: position 25,236 of record DKFG01000306.1, on the reverse strand, counting down.
CCCTCTCCCGCTGGAAAGGGCATGAGGTGCGCTGTTACGACGATGTTATGGCTTTCATTGCCGAACACCAGGATGCAGCCCACCGTGCTGCCCTGGTTGATGAACTGTTCCGGGAGGGGATAGAAAGCCCTCAGTTTGACAGCCTGCTGAAGACCCAGCTCTATCCCTACCAGCGACAGGGAGCGCTCTTTGCTCTGAAAGCGGGGCGCTGTCTGATCGGCGACGATATGGGGCTGGGCAAGACCATCCAGGCCATAGCCGCAGCAGAACTGATGGGGCGTTTGTATAAAATCGAGAAAGTACTGATTATTGCGCCCACATCGCTTAAGTATCAGTGGAAAAGCGAGATTGATCGTTTTACCGATCGCAGCGCAGAAGTGATAGAAGGGCTGACACCCAGGCGCAAAGCGCTGTACGGATCTGACACCTTTTTCAAACTTACCAATTACGAGCTGGTACACCGCGATCTGGACCTGATCCGCGCCTGGGGACCGGATCTGATCGTCCTGGATGAGGCGCAGCGGATCAAGAACTGGAAGACCCGCACCGCCCAGACCGTAAAATCCCTGGAATCTCCCTTTGCCATCGTGCTGACCGGCACACCGCTGGAAAACCGGATTGAGGAACTTCATTCACTGATGGAGTTTGTTGACCGCCGACATCTGGGGCCGCTGTACCGTTTTGTCCACAATCATCGCCTGACGGATCAGCATGGAAAGGTCATCGGCTACCACGATCTGGAAAAAGTGCGTAATTCACTGAAAACCGTGATGCTGCGCCGCAGAAAACATGAAGTTCTGAAGCAGTTACCAAGCCGTGTGGACAAGAATTTCTTCGTGCCGATGACCAAAGAACAGATGGATGTTCATCAGGATTATTACGATATTGTGGTCAGGCTGGTGGCCAAATGGCGGCGTTATCGTTTTTTGTGCGAGGCTGATCAGCGTCGTTTGCAGATGGCGCTGGCCTGCATGCGGATGGTGGCTGACAATACCTGGCTGATTGACAAAAGAACCCTGAACGGCCCCAAACTGGTAGAACTGGAGATTATTCTGCAGGAACTGATGCAGGAGGGGAAAGAGAAAGCGGTGGTCTTCAGCCAGTGGCATCTTATGACCGATCTGGTGGCAAAATTGCTGGAGGCAAACGGCATCGGTTATGTGCACTTAAACGGCAGCGTTCCCTCAAAGGAGCGTAAAGGGCTTATGGCCAGCTTCCGTGATGATCCAGACTGCCGCGTTTTTCTTTCCACCGATGCCGGAGGCGTGGGTTTAAATCTGCAAAGCGGTTCTGTGCTGATCAATCTGGATATCCCATGGAACCCGGCAGTGCTGGAGCAGCGCATCGGCCGTATTCACCGTATGGGGCAGAAGAAACCTGTGCGAATCATCAACTTTGTCTCCCGTGGTTCCATTGAAGAGCGGATTCTCGACCTGATTAAATTCAAAAAATCGCTATTTGCCGGTGTGCTGGACGATGACGGTCTGGATGTGGTCATGCTGGGCAAGTCCCAGATGGAGCAGTTCATGACCTCGGTGGAGGAGGCAACTACCGGTCTTGAAAAAGCAGATCTTCAGGCAGAAACCGAGCAGCGGGAAGAAGATGAGGCAGCGGCTGCTGAAGAGCTTGAAGACGCTTCGACTGATAGCGTAGAGATAAATCAGGCGCATCCGGCCATTGATCCGGGGCAGAAAGCGCTCAATGATCTCTTTGAAGGGGGTGCTCGCTTCCTGATGGGATTAAGCAAGGCTCTTGCACCACCAAAACCTGAATCTGAAAAGGATGCTGAGGGTAAACCGGAACAACTGCTTGAATCTGTAGTGCAGAGGTTTGTTGGCAAAGATGAGGCTACCGGTAAGCCCTGCCTGAAGATCCCGATTCCGGAACCCGAAGTTGTCAATTCGATTGTTTCAGGGTTGCAGCAGCTTTTTAAAGGCTTAAATTGACGTTATGACGTTTTGGCGTTATGATTTAGGCGGGAGGTACAACCATGGCTAATCTTGCAAAACGCGCAACGGTTTATTTTGATCCTGCTATGCATACGGCATTACGTCACAAGTCCCTTGAAACATCCCGAAGCTTGTCGGACATTGTAAATGATGCTGTCCGGCAGGCCTTGGCTGAGGATGCTGAAGATCTGGCAGCTTTTGAAGAGCGAGTGCATGAACCATTAGTGACATACGAGGCTCTGTTGAAAGAGTTAAAGGCAGATGGCCGCATATAGCGTCTTCTTCAAAGAGTCGGTAAGAAAGGATATTGCCTCAATACCGGCAAAAGACCTGCAGCGGATCATGGAGCGTATTGCTGGACTCTCAGAGAATCCCAGGCCACCTGGAAGCGAAAAACTTTCAGCCCAGGAGCGTTACCGAATTCGTCAGGGAAGCTACCGGATCATATACTCCATTCAGGATGGCGAGCTTACAATCTGGGTGGCCAAGATCGCCCATCGCAGGGAAGTGTATCGGGTCTGACGTTATAGCGTTGTTAAAAATGGTATGGTAAATGATTGATTATCATTGAGAGGAGACGATAGTGAAAGCAACCTTTGATTTAAATCAGGTTGTACGTGTGCTACCGCCGTTTGCTCAAGCAGAGGTGTTTGGTTTTACTTAGTTTCTTCAACAAAAACATACAGTAACAAAAGAATCATCAATTTGTGAGGATGCAGCATATTGGGTAGCCATGTCAGAGGCATCGCTGCTGCAGGTATGGGATCAGTAGTACCCGCGAGCATCTAGCCTTGACCGCTGCAAAAGAGCCGGGGCGTCTAACAGGGGCGTCCTTTGACGTATGAAGCGAAAGTTTCAAGTCGGGTTTTCCTCAGTGTGGGCGGGAACCGAGAGGCTTCTCTTCTGCCCGGTGCCAAATGAAAATGAAAGACATCAATGCGAATATTCACAGTTCAGGATGATGGGAAATTTTCTGAGTATATCTCCAAGCCATTTCAGGCATTGCATCAAGAGAGAATTCTTGAAGAATGGTTGGAAAGTAATCCAGACGGAATTGTCGAAGATGGCAAGCTTCTGATAATCGGTCGCCAAATTTCAACAAACCTCGGAAGCATCATTGACCTACTGGCTTTGGATCGTGAAGGTGATGTAGTAGTTATTGAGTTAAAGCGAGATAGAACACCAAGAGAAACATTGGCCCAAGCTCTCGAATATGCGTCATTCGTTGAGGGGTTAAACGCTGAGCAACTTGAGTTGATATTGGGACAGTACTTAAATGATGAATCAATCCGTTTGGCAGAGTATCACAGGCAGTATTTCGCATTGGAAACCGACGAGGCGATATCCTTCAATAAAGATCAACGTATAGTTATTGTCGGCCAACGAGTCACTGATGAAATACGCCAGACATCACTTTTCCTCAGAAATAAGGGGGTGAGGGTTACTTGCCTTGAGTTTTCATATTTTGAGTCAAATGGTGGTTTGAGGCTCCTCTCGCATGATATCGTTGTTGGTGGAGAACCCAAAAAAACCACAAAAATATCCTCCGGCTCTCTTCCCATCACTTCATCAGAGGAATTTCTCAAATCATTAAATCAATTTGGGAGACCTGTTTTCGAGAGAATTCTTTCCTTTGCGACAGAGGAACAATTACCGCTCCACTGGGGTACCAAGGGTTTTTCTGTAAACGTAGACCTTGCTGGTACTCATGTTGCAATTTGTTTTGGTTATCCGCCAAATGCTGTTTTTCGGCAGTCCATCTACACAGCACTGTATGGTCGCGGCGGTCTGTTGAGCAAGATCAAAGTTGAAGAAGAGACCCTTACCACGCTATTTTCTGAGGCTCGCGCAACTGGCCTATTCAAGCCAGCAGGCCGTGAACTGAAATGGGTTATTGACAGAAGTATCACTTCTGAAGAGATAGAAGCCGTTCTGCGTTGGCTTAAACGAGTGGTGTCAACAGTTACAGAACACGGACTCCACGCGTAGAGGGCACAACCAGGAAGAAGCCGTCAGGTGTTTTTCCGCGCCGTTTTCCCCGGAGGCAGAGTAACTCAGAGAAGTCATCATGACCATTGACCAACTGCAACACCAGATAGCCGACTACTGCGCCACTCGCCCGGAGATAGTGGCCTGTTACCTGTACGGTTCCCGCGCAACAGGCAAGGATCGTCCAGGCAGTGATGTTGATCTGGCGTTTCTGCTGGATCGTTCTGTTGCAAGTGATGAGTATTACAACCTGAAGATGAGCTATTGTGCAGGGCTTGGAGAACTGTTACGGCTGGATATTCATCCGCTCATAATGAATACTGCCAGTGAAGTGGTGCTTGAAAAGGTCTTCAGAAGTGGAACCATCGTTTATGGTGCCGACTCTTTGGAGTTCAAACAATTCAAGATGTATCGTTGTGTTCAAATAGCTGCGTTTAACGACTATATGAGCATCTTAACAACCCAAAAAACAGTAAGTTACCAGTAGATGTGAGGAGAAAGAATGCCTAAAAGAACAGATATCAAAAAAATCCTGATCATTGGGGCCGGCCCCATCGTCATCGGTCAGGCCTGCGAGTTTGACTATTCCGGCACCCAGGCCTGTAAGGCGCTGAAGGAGGAGGGGTTTGAGGTGGTGCTGCTGAACAGCAACCCGGCCACCATTATGACTGACCCTGATTTTGCCGACCGTACCTACATTGAACCGGTGACGCCGGAGATTCTGGCCAAGATCATTGAAAAGGAACGTCCTGATGCCGTGCTGCCCACCCTGGGAGGGCAGACTGCCTTGAACACTGCGGTTGCAGTGGCGGAGATGGGCGTTCTGGACAAGTTTGGCGTAGAGCTGATCGGCGCCAAGCTTGATGCCATCAGGAAGGCGGAGGACCGCACCCTGTTCAAGCAGGCCATGGAGAAGATCGGTCTTGAGATGCCGCGCTCTGGCTTGGCACACAACCGTCAGGAAGCGATGGAGGTTATCAAGACAGTGGGCTTTCCTGCCATTATCCGCCCCTCCTATACCCTGGGGGGGACAGGTGGCGGCATTGCCTATAACATGGAAGAGTACGAACGGATGGCTATGGCCGGTATTGAGGCTTCCCCTACCGATGAAATTCTGGTGGATGAAT
>DKFG01000306.1:19936-20113 GCA_002452325.1 Geobacter sp. UBA6802 | reverse complement strand
ATCCGATGGGTGTGCACACCGGCGATTCCATTACCGTGGCCCCTGCCCAGACCCTGACCGATAAAGAATATCAGATCATGCGGGATGCCAGCCTCAAGATCATCCGCGAGATCGGTGTGGATACCGGCGGCTCAAACGTTCAGTTTGGAGTAAATCCCCGTGATGGCCGTCTGGTGG
>DKFG01000306.1:19192-19901 GCA_002452325.1 Geobacter sp. UBA6802 | reverse complement strand
GCGGCCAAGCTGGCAGTTGGCTACACCCTGGATGAGATCCGCAACGATATCACCCGTGAGACCCCGGCCTGCTTTGAGCCGACCATCGATTATGTGGTCACCAAGATTCCCCGCTTTACCTTTGAGAAATTTCCGGCAGCCGATGCCACCCTGACCACCCAGATGAAGTCGGTAGGGGAGGTGATGGCGATCGGTCGTACCTTTAAAGAGTCCTTTCAAAAGGCCCTTCGCTCGCTGGAAATCGGGGTCTGTGGTATGGATTCCAAGTTGTTTGATCTGTCAGAGGAAACCCGCCGCTCACTCACCGAAAAAGAGCAGCAACTGCTGCTGGAAAAGCTCAAGACCCCCAATGCCGAGCGGGTCTGGTATCTGGGGGATGCCCTGCGTAACGGCATGAGCCTGGAAGAGATTCACCGGCACACCGCCTTTGATCCCTGGTTCCTGCACAACATCCAGCAGATCATCGTCAAAGAAGAGGAGTTGAAGGGGCTGCAGCTGACCACCATTCGGGCCGAGCAGTTGTTTGAGGCCAAACAGTACGGTTTTTCCGACAAGATGCTGGCCAAGCTGTGGAAGGTTAGCGAGGCTCAGGTGCGGGAGGTCCGCTGGAATCTCAAGGTGCGCCCAGTATTTAAGCGTGTTGACACCTGCGCTGCCGAGTTCGTGGCCTATACCCCGTATCTTTACTCCACCTACGAGCAGGAGTGCG
>DKFG01000306.1:18022-19074 GCA_002452325.1 Geobacter sp. UBA6802 | reverse complement strand
TCTCCACCGACTACGACACCTCTGATCGGCTGTACTTCGAGCCGTTGACCCTGGAGGATGTCCTGGAGATTGTAGCCAAGGAACGGCCGGTTGGTGTGATCGTGCAGTTCGGTGGCCAGACCCCGCTCAAGCTGGCAGTGGCCCTTGAGCAGGCCGGGGTGCCTATTATCGGCACCAGCCCGGATGCGATTGACCGGGCCGAAGACCGGGAGCGTTTCCAGGAGATGCTGCACAAACTGAAGCTGCTGCAACCGGCCAATGGCACAGCACGCTCCATCGAAGAAGCTCTGGTGATTGCCAACCGGATCGGCTATCCGGTGGTGGTGCGTCCTTCCTATGTGTTGGGGGGAAGGGCTATGGAGATCGTCTATGATGATGAGAACCTTAACCGTTACATGACTACGGCGGTGCAGGCCTCGCCGGAACACCCGATCTTGGTGGACAAGTTTTTGGATGCTGCCATTGAGGTGGATGTAGATGCCCTCTGCGATGGTCAGCAGGTGGTAATCGGCGGCATCATGGAGCATATCGAAGAGGCCGGCATCCACTCGGGTGATTCAGCCTGTTCGCTGCCGCCGTATTCGTTGTCGCAGGAGCTGATCAACGAAATCAGACGGCAGACCGAGGTGATGGCGCTGGAATTGAACGTCAAAGGGTTGATGAACGTCCAGTATGCAATCAAGGACGGTACCATTTATGTGCTGGAGGTAAATCCACGGGCCTCCCGCACGGCCCCCTTCGTCTCCAAGGCCACCGGTCGGCCGCTGGCCAAGATCGCCGCCCGGGTGATGGCAGGCAAAACACTGGCAGAACTGGGGATTTCCGGTGATATCGTGCCTTCTTACTATTCGGTCAAAGAGGCGGTCTTCCCATTCGTCAAGTTTCCCGGTGTGGACACCCTGCTGGGGCCGGAGATGAAGTNNAGGCCTTTGCCAAATCACAGATGGGAGCCGGAGTCAAACTGCCGATGAGCGGCAATGTTTTCATTAGCGTGCGTGACGCAGACAAGAAACTGGTTGTCATTGCAGCAGAAAAGCTGTATAAGACTGGCT
>DKFG01000306.1:0-17931 GCA_002452325.1 Geobacter sp. UBA6802 | reverse complement strand
AACTGGTGATCAATACCACCCAGGGGGCACAGGCCGTGGCAGATTCCTTTTCAATCCGCCGAGAATCATTGATGCACGGTGTGGCCTACTATACCACTGCCGCCGGAGCCAACGCGGCGGTGGATGCCATCGTCAACCTGAAGGAGCAGGATCTACGGGTCAAGCCTCTTCAGGATTATCTTTTTTAGGAGCTGTCAGTTACGATGTCTACCACAATTCCGTTGACCAAAGAGAGCCATGAGGCGCTGCAGGAAGAGTTAAAGCGCCTGATTCGTGAAGAGCGCCCCAAGGTGATTCAGGATATTGCCGAGGCACGCAGCCATGGTGACCTTTCGGAAAATGCCGAGTATGATGCGGCCAAAAACCGCCAGGGATTTATTGAAGGGCGGATTATGGAGCTGCAGGGCAAACTTGCCCGGGCCCACGTGGTTGATTTGGCCGGCCTTAAACCAGACAAAGTAGTTTTTGGTGCCACGGTTACCCTGTACGATACCTCCTCTGAGGAAGAGATTACCTACAAGATTGTTGNNCTGATATCAAGCAGGGCAAGATCTCTTGCACCTCACCGGTGGGCAAGGCGTTGATCGGCCATAAGCTGGATGATGCGGTCAAGGTCAAGGTGCCGGCCGGTACCAAGGAATACGAAATTATCGAGATCAAATACGAGTAGGGGGCTTCAAATGTCAAAGACCGCTGCCAAGATAACCAAGGATATGACCTTTCTGGAGATGCTGCGTAGCTATCCGGAGACTGCCAAGGTGCTGAAAAAGTATAATCTTGCCTGTGCCAGCTGCATGGGGGCCCAGAGCGAGCCGATTGACCTTGGTGCCATTAACCATGGCCTGGACCCGGAGCAATTGCTGGCTGATCTGAATGCCGCAGTAAAGTAGACTGTTCAAGACAGGGCTCTGCAAGACCTCATGGAGGGTGTGTCTCCAGATGTTTTCAGAGCCCTCGTCAATTAAGGTTGTTGGAGTCGTTGTACCTGCCAGAATCCGCGGTATTTCTGTAACAATCCCCTTTTATAAAACTATTTTTCCAGGTAAGCATCACCCCTCTTCTCCTGATTCTTCATCACTGCGTGAGCGGTACAACAGGCAAATCTGCAAGGCTGATTTGACTGGCTAGGCTGGTTGATGTATATCAGGCATGGCGTTAATAAGCAGTTCTGACGCGGCAACGCACACGAACGGAGTCTTGATGTCAGAACAAAAAGGTATACTCAAGGCCGCCGGTGTCCTGGGCTCTGCCACTATGCTGTCAAGGGTGCTGGGGATGGTGCGTGATATGGTGACCTCACGGCTCTTTGGTGCCGGCATGGCCACCGATGCCTTTTTTGCCGCATTCCAGATCCCCAACATGCTGCGTCGTTTTTTTGCCGAGGGTGCTCTGACAGCAGCCTTTGTCCCCACATTTTCCGAAACCCTGGTGCAGGAGGGTGAGGAGCGTGCCAGGGAGCTGGCAAACCTCTGTTTTTCGCTGCTGACCGTTGTGGTGGCGTTGATCACCCTGGCAGGGATCGTCTTTTCCCCTGCAATTATCTCGTTGATGTTTCCTGGGTTTCAGGTAATGCCGGGCAAGTTTGAACTGACCGTGCTGCTGAACCGGATCATGTTTCCCTACCTGTTTTTTATCTCGCTGGTGGCGCTCTGTATGGGGATACTCAATACGGTACGCCACTTTTTCACGCCGGCCATATCAACAGTATTTCTCAACATAACCATGATTCTGGCAGCACTGTTTCTACGTCCGTTTTTTGAGTACCCGATTACGGCCCTGGCTGTGGGCGTGCTGCTGGGTGGACTGATCCAACTATTGTTACAACTGCCGGTGTTGTGGAAAAAAGGGTTTCCAATCCGCCTGCGTTTCAGTCTGTCTGATCCTAAAGTCAGAAAGATAGCCCTGCTGATGTTACCTGCCACTGTAGGGGTAGGGGTTTACTACCTTAATATTACTGTGGGGAACATTCTGGCTTCCCTGTTGCCGCAGGGGTCGGTTTCGTACCTGTATTATGCACAACGTCTGTTTGAGTTTCCGCAGGGTGTCTTTACGGTCTCTGTTGCCCAGGCAGTGTTGCCGACCATGAGCCGCCAGGCAGCAGCAGGTGACCTGGTTGCCATGAAAGACTCGCTTAACTACGGGGTTCGCCTGACTCTCTTTGTCACCATACCGGCCCTGGTGGGGCTGGTGGTCTGTGCCGAGCCGTTGATGGCGCTCCTGTTCATGGGAGGGCAGTTCAACTATGCTATGGCTCAGCAGTCTGCGCTTGCGCTGACCTACTATGCCACCGGCCTCTCCTGCGTTGCCCTGGTGCGGGTGCTGGCACCGGCCTTTTATGCCCTGAAAGACACCAGAACTCCGGTAGTAACTGCCTTTATCGCCTTTTTACTCAACCTGGGATTCAGTCTCTGGCTGATGGGGCCACTCAAGCATGGTGGTCTTGCCCTGGCCTCATCTTTGTCTGCCTTTGGCAACATGCTGCTGCTTTTCTGGCTGTTGCATCGCAAGATTGGTCTTTTGGGGGGGCGGCGCATGCTGCGTACTGCTTTGGCTGCTGCTGCGGCATCTCTGCCAATGGCAGCTGCCGCCTGGTGGCTGTCCGGTCTGTGGGACTGGTCACAACCAGGGCAGAAACTGCCGGGTGCGCTTGTACTGACCGGGGTTGTCCTGACAGCGCTGCTGGTGTATGCCGCCTGCAGCAGATGGTTCCGTTCTGAAGAAGCGGTTGAATTCTGGGGCTTGGTACAAAGGAAACTGCGACGATGATGAGAGAACCAAAGCTTGAAACCATGTCATTCTATACAACCAGGCTGGGTAAGGGGGGGGTGGCTGTCTCATCGGCAGGCATCTGTCGGGTCTGGCTGCCGGGTGATGATCTTTCGGTGCCTGAGACGGCCTGCCTGCCCCAGGATGAACGCTCAGATACGGCAGCAGAATGGTTGAACCTTTACTTTAAGGGTTGTGTTCTACCATTTGAACTGAATGTTGATATTTCCAGTTTAAGCCGTTTCTACCAGCAGGTTCTGCGGCTGACCATGCAGATACCGTACGGTTCCGTAACCACCTATGCTGCGCTGGCAGTCCAGGCAGGCAGCCCCCGGGCCTGCCGTGCGGCAGGAGGGGCACTGCGCAGCAACCCGGTGCCGATTATCATACCTTGCCACCGGGTGGTAGCCACCTCAGGAGCCTTGACTGGCTTCAGCGGTCCTGGCGGCATTTCCATGAAAAAAATATTATTAAGCCTGGAAGGTGTTGATATGAATGGGATCAAAACAGCGCTAACCACGACTGGTTATGCACAGAAAAAATACCCATAAAAAAACAAGAAAAGAACTTGACAGCTAAAACCCGCGGGATATCGGCACTATTCGGAAAAATACCTTAACTTATTGATTTAACTTGATAAACAAAGTGATCAAAAAATAGGCAATCAGGAAAAATCGCTTGTAAGAATGTCACTTTTGTGTTTCATCAACACTATTATCCACAGGTTTTCAACAGATTTTGTGGATAAGGACTCAACTCGCTGAAATCCTTTCAAAGGGGCTTCATTTTCCACTTTCAGGCAGCTGGTTTTCCATTTTCTTTGCTTCCTGCCAGAGCTGCTCCATCTCATCCAGGCTGGTCTCCTGGAGTTGTCTGCCGTCGGCATGCAGCTTGTTTTCAATATGGCTGAAGCGGGTCTGAAAGCGGCTGATGGTCTTACGCAGCGCTTCTTCCGGATCAAGAGCCAGGAATCTCCCCAGGTTGACGATGGCAAACAGCAGATCACCCAGCTCTGCCTCCATCCGTTCCTGACTCCCTTGGGCCATGGCCTCCTCAAACTCGTGCAGCTCTTCAAGTACCTTGGCCATGACCTGATCAACATGCTCCCAGTCAAAACCAACTCGGGATGCCTTTTCAGTGATCTTCTGGGCCTTCATCAGGGCCGGTAGATGGGGGGGGATACCAGACAGGGCCGAGCGGCGTTCTTCACCCTTTTCCTCTTTTTTGATTTTCTCCCAGTTGGCTATCTGGGCCTCACTGCTGGCAATTTCCTGATCACCGAACACATGAGGGTGCCGACGGATCAGCTTGTCGGCCAGGGTTGCCATGACCTGCTCCATGGTAAAGGCGCCTCGTTCTTCGGCGATGGCAGCATGGAAGACCGGTTGCAGCAGAAGATCCCCCAGTTCCTCCTGCAATAACTCATCTGAGCCGCTGTCAATCGCCTCGATCACCTCGTAGGCTTCTTCCAGCAGGTAGCGTTTCAGGCTTGTGTGGGTCTGCTCGGCATCCCAGGGGCAGCCTCCCGGTGCGCGTAAGCGGCGCATGATCTGCATGATCCGGTCAAATCCGTTGTCAAGGTTGCTATCCATGTTGTTGGTCCTTTGTAATGAGGTAGCTACATGTTCATGCGGTACCATATAGCACACCTGACGCGGCAGTGCAGCGTTCTGAGCAGCAAATAAACCTGTTGACTGTCACATGGTCGATATGCTATCTGAACAAACTCTTTGCATGAAAACCCCGTCAGTACTTTGCTTCGGTGCGTAGCGCAGCCTGGTAGNNTTCAAATCCAGTCGCACCGACCAGTTGGCATTCCGGATATCCGGATGCAGGTGAAAGCCTCGGTTAATCCGGGGCTTTTTCTGTTTGTAGCGCATGATTTTTCCGAGAGGTGACAGTGGAACGACTTCCTGCCGGTAAACCGGTTGCCACGTTGCTTGCAACGCTCTGCAGCGAGCATCTGCAAGGCAAGGATGAGGTGGTGCGTCTGGCCATGATTGCGTTGTTGGCAGGCGGCCATATCCTGGTGGAGGATCTGCCGGGGCTGGGTAAGACCACCATTGCCCTTGCTCTGGCCGGGGTCACCGGCCTGTCGTTTGGGCGGGTGCAGTGTACCAGTGACCTGCTGCCCAGCGATATTACCGGGCTGTCGGTTTTCAAACGCGAGACCGGTACCTTCAGCTTTATGCCGGGCCCGATCTTCAACAACATTGTACTGCTGGATGAGATCAACCGGGCCATGCCCCGCACACAAAGCGCCATGCTTGAGGCGATGGAGGAACATCGGGTAACAGTGGAAGGGGTTACCCATCCGCTGCCTGGGCCGTTTATGGTCTTTGCCACCCAGAACCCGTCAGACCAGAGCGGCACCTTTCCCCTGCCTGAATCACAGCTGGACCGCTTTCTGATCTGTACCGGTATCGGCTACCCTCCGGAGGAGCTGGAGCGAGCCATCATCGCCGGCGGGGGTATTCGCGAGCGGATTCCGGGCATTGTCCCGTTGATCACGCCGGAACAGCTGCTGGATGCCCGGACGGTGGTCGCCCAGGACATCTATCTTTCCGACAAGGTGGTAGCCTACATTCACCGCCTGGTTCTGGCAACCCGTACCGATCCCCAGATCCAGACCGGCCTGTCCACCAGGGCTGCCATCAGTCTTGCCCAGGCAGCCCGTGCCGCAGCCTTTCTGAAGGGGCGCGATTTTGTGGCGCCTGATGATGTCAGAGAGATCGCCCCGGCGGTCTGCAGCCATCGTCTGGTACTGCGGACCGGCCTTTCAGGCCAGGATCAAGGAGCCCTGCTACGCAAGATCATCGCCGCCATACCGGTTCCTTTGGCTTAAGGATCAGCCTTGCCGGGGCACTCTACATCCTGATCACCATCCTGCTCGGGTTTGCTGCCGTCAATACCGGCAACAATCTCCTCTTTCTGGTGGTTTCCGGTCTGCTGGGGTTCATGGCAATAACCGGTTACGCCGGTATGCTGAACATCAAAGGGATTGTACCACTTCTGTTGCCCCCGGAAGAGCTGTATGCCAATCATCCCGCTATCTTCCGTCTGGTGGTACATAACCGCAAGCGTTCTCTGCCCTCGTTTCTGATCAACGCGACATCGTCAAACGCCGGTACCCTACTTCCCTTTCTTGCTGCCGGCAGTACCGGTGAAACCGGTCTTGAGCTGGTCTTTACTGCACGGGGACGTCACCCGGTCGGCAGGATCAGGATCAGCTCCCCCTTTCCGGTCAACTTCTTTACCCGTTACTGGGAGTTTACGCTCCATGATACCGTGTTGGTCTTTCCGGAGCCACTGCCGCTTACCGGTCTGTCTGCTGCAGATGGAGCTGAATCAACCGGTGAAACGGTGCGTACCGTACGCGGCCAGGATGGAGAGTTGGATGGAATCCGCAGCTATTCAGGCACAGAACCGTTACGCTCGATTCACTGGCGCCTGTCTGCCCGTGACCATGAACTGCTGGTAAAGGAGTTTGGAACACAGGCCTCCACTCCCCTGTTGATCAGGCTTGATGAGCTGCCCGGAACCGGCATTGAAACACGGCTTTCCCAGGCAGCCTGGCTGATCAGACGCTACGGCGGCGAGCGGCCGGTAGGCCTGGCCCTACCTGACCGTACTCTGGCGCCTGCTGTTGGGCGGCGTCACTGTCTGCACCTGTTGGCGGAGCTTGGCCTCTATGATCACCAGTAGCCGTTTCAGCTCCCTGCTTGCCCTGGTGATTGCCCTGACCGGGATTGCTCCGATCTTCTTCTGGATCGAGCGGTTTCCGCAACTGGTGGTTGTGGCGGCACTCCTGATCGGCCTGCAGCAACAGTGGCGGGGAGAGTGGCAGATTACCAACCGCCAGTTTAATCTGGCCCTGGTGCCGGTGTTTATCTGGTATCTGCTGCAGTACAGCCGCAGTAATCCGATTCAGCCGGTGGTGAGTGTGCTGGTGATCATGCTGGCAGCGCGGTTGATTGGTGAAAAAAGCGTCCGCAACCTGCTGCAGATCAACCTGCTGGCCCTGATCTGCCTGGCTTCCCGTTCACTCTATGACTTAAGCCCGGTGTTTCTGCTGTGGCTGGCCGTTATGATGCTGCTGCTGCCGGTATCGCTGGTGATGTTGACCTTTGCCGGACAGAACAGCACCCTGCTGCTGGGAAGGCGAGAGTTGACACGGCTCGTGGTGGCTGCCCTGTTGATTACAGCAGCCACTCTGCCGGCAACGGCGCTGCTGTTTCCGGTGTTGCCCCGTACCGCCTTCCCGATGTGGCAGTTTTTGGCCGCTCCGGAAACCGGCTCACCAGGTATGAGCGATCGTGTTGAGCCGGGCAGCAGCGCCAACATCGGCACCTCACGCACTCTGGCTTTCAGGGCTGAGCTGCCCCGTCAACCCCAGCCTCCCTACTGGCGGGGCACGGTATTCAACCGGATGACCGGCAACCGCTGGGTGCGTGATGCTGAGCGATCCACTGACCGGGTGACACCAACCGGCACGCGGATCAGCCTCACCATCTATCCCGAGCCATCTTCTTCCTTAATCCTGATTACTCTGGATGCACCGTTTGGGATTGATTCGGCACGGACCAGGATGATGCCGGACCTGGTCTATGAACTGGTCAGGCCGCCGGGCAAGCGCTTCAGTTACACGGTGCAGGCCGCCACGGACGGCCTTTTACGCAGCAAAGATCTGCCCAGACAGCTTGAACAGTATCTGCAGGTGCCCGCTGGTCTGCAGAACGCCTTTGTGCAGCAGGGTGCCGAAATCAGCAAGAAAGGACGTACCAGTGCCGATCGGCTGCAGCTGGTTGAAGAGCTGTTCAGCCGTGGCGGGTACCGTTACAGCCGGCAGGATCTGCCCACCGGCCCTGACGCCCTTTATCGTTTTTTCTTTGAGACCCGGCAGGGACACTGCGAGTTCTATGCCTCATCAGCAGCACTGCTGTTGCGGCTGGCAGGGGTACCCAGCAGGCTGGTGGGAGGGTATCTGGGGGGCGAGTATAACGAGATCGGCGGCTATTATCTGGTGACCGAGGATCTGGCCCATGTCTGGGTGGAGGTCTATCTGGACGGAAAGGGGTGGCAGCGGTTTGACCCCAGCCGCTTTGCCGTAAATGCCGGTGCTGTCTGGCAGGAACCGGCGCGAGCAACCTTGGGAATGCGTCTGCGCTATCTGCTGGATGCCCTTGATTACCGCTGGAACCGGGCCGTGGTGACATATGATTTTGAACGTCAGGCCGAGCAGGTCCGTCTGGCAGCTCGAAAGCTGAAGGATTTTGAACAGGGATTATCCTGGAAACAGCTGATCTGGGCGGGTGGAATGGTGATTGTCATTGCTGCAGTCTGGTTCCTGAAACGTCGTATCAGGCTGCTGCACAGTCCTGAACAGCGGTTGATCCGGCAGCTGTATCGGCTGTTGTCAAAGCGTTACGGCAGATCTGTGCCGGTGCAGGAGTTGGGGCTGTTTGAACTGGCCGCAGCAACCGGTGATCCGCTGGTACAGCAGTTTGCCGATCTGTACGGGGCTGCTGTCTACCATGACCGACGTTTGAACCCGGAAGAGCTGCGGCAGCTGCGCCGGTTGCTGCAGCAGCTCGCACGTGCTCAGCAGCGGCCATAACACCTGTTCAGGGTCTTGTAGTGTGCTGCCAGTTCCGGGGTAAGCTGGCCGGTCCGGTACCGCCAGCCCCAATTGCCAAAGGTAGTGCCGGGAAGGTTCATACGGGCTTCGGTCGGCAGTTCCAGCAGATCCTGCAGAGGGATCACGGCTGTGCGAGCCACCGACATCAGTGCGGTCCTGATCATCGCCTGTACCGGTTGCGGGCTCTCAAAGCCCAGATAACCGAATAACTTTTGTTTCACCTTGGGCGTGAGCGCCTCCAGCCAGCCCCGGGTGGTATCATTATCATGGGTACCGGTATAGATTACGCTGTTGGGCAGATGGTTGTGGGGCAGGTAGGGATTATCCGGGCCTGAATCAAAGGCAAACTGCAGAATCTTCATGCCGGGGAAGCCAAATTGGTCCCGTAACTGTTCAACCTCCGGCGTAATCACCCCCAGGTCTTCGGCAATGAACGGCAATCTGCCCAGACTGGCACGAATTGCCTCGAAAAAATGTGAGCCGGGACCAGACACCCAACTGCCGTTTACTGCAGTTTTGGCCTTGGCCGGTACCTGCCAGGCCGCTTCAAATCCGCGAAAATGATCAATTCTGATGGTGTCTACCTGCTCTAACAGGGCATTAAAGCGGGCAATCCACCAGCTGTACCCCTGCTGTTCCAGAACCTGCCAGTTGTAAAGCGGGTTGCCCCAGAGTTGTCCGGTGGCGCTGAAGTAATCGGGCGGTACACCGGCAACCACCGTTGGCTTGCCCGCGTCATCCAGCAGAAAGAGTTGCTGGTTGCACCAGACATCGCAGGAGTCATGGGCCACAAAGATTGGCAGGTCGCCGATGATGGCAATTCCCCGCGCTGCCGCTGCCTGCCTGATGGCGCTCCATTGCCTGAAAAACTGCCATTGCTGGTACTTATGGGCCCCGATCTCGGTACCGAACTGCTGGGCTGCCTTTGCCAGCGCCGTTGGATCACGCCGTACCAGATCCCGGTGCCAGCGGTGCCAGGGACGGCCGCCGTAGTGCTGTTTCAGTGTCTGAAACAGGGCATAGTCGTGCAGCCAGAAGGTGCGGTCGCAGAACTGCCAGAACTCTTCCATGCGTGACGTGTGCCCCTGGCGGAAGAAGGTCTCGGCAGCGCGCTGGAGCAGCCCCTCTTTCCAGGGGATGACCGTATCGTAGGCAACCTGATCTACGGGAAAATCCATCTGCAGATCAGACCCCTGCAGGTCTCCTTCACTGACCAGGGCGTTCAGATCAATCAGCAGGGGATTACCGGCAAAGGCAGAGTAGGCAGAATAGGGGGAGTTGCCTGCAGCAGGCGGGGTAAGGGGCAGGATCTGCCAGAGCGAAAAACCGGCAGATACCATAAAATCAAGGAGCTGAAAGGCCTCGGTGTCAAGGGTGCCGATACCGCCCGGTCCGGGAAGTGAGGTCGGGTGAAGCAGCAGGCCGGCTCGTCGCGTCAGATGAGTCATAACCACCTCGTAGCTTACGGTTTTTATTTGAACTAGCTGATTTGTGCGGTATAGTCAAACCATTCCAACCAGCAGGGAGTTTTGTGCTCGATTCCGTTGTCGCAGATCTGGCTTCATCAGCCATCAGAACCAAGGCTATTGCCGCAGTTGCCAGCGATCTGAATATCGCCCGGCGTATCTGGAGCGCCTATCCCCCCGGTCATCCCCAGATTGAGGCAGCCGTACAGAAACTTCTGGCGTCGTTTCGTCTCCTGTGCCAGGACGGCACACAACTGCAGCTGGCAGTAACCCGAGACAGTCTGCTGCTTGATGACGTCGCTATTGAACGTGATCATCGCGCTGTTAAAACGGTTGCTGCGGCCCTGTTTGAGCGGGGCATTGGCGTATTGGCCGTGCAGCGTGCACCGGAAACTGACGAGCTGAACGCCCTGCTGTCACTCCTGTCTCTCAAACGAGAGGATATCTTCAGCCAGGGTGGCATTGAGCAGCTTTGGCATGAAGCCGGTATCAGCTCATTACAGATCAAGGCTATCCGTTACGACCGATTCAGCGGCACTGAACTGGAGCGTCTGGGCGAGGATGATGCCGAGGAATCCGGCAGTCTCTGGGAACGTTTTACCCAGCGATTGGTCCGTAGCGAACTGGGAGTGGGAGGAGATGAACAGGGAGCGTTTGCCCCGGAACTGCTGGCAGTCAGACTGAATGCCCATTTTTCTCATCGTTCGGGTGTGGGCAGCGGCCTCTCGGCAGTGACTCTGCGGACTTTTTCATCGCTGGTGCAGCAGTCTTTCAACGCAACCGCTGGTGCAGGCCTTGGAGGTGATGGTACCGGTACTACCGCCGCAGGGGAGGGCGGTGATCAAGATGCCGGTGCAGAACAGCCTGATCAGAAGGCTGACCTGCGCGCCTTTATCACAGCCCTTGATCCGGAGTTGCGGCGTCAGATACTGAATGGCTTTTGTGAAACGGCACAGTTGGATGGCGACGTTTCTCAGGAACTGTTCCGCTTTTTGGGATCAACCCTACTGCAGGAGACCTATGCCACGGCAGAACAGTATGCCGCTGCACCGCCACTGCTGCAGGAACTGCTGCGCACACTGCTGCCCCACTTAACCCAATCCTTTCAGGCTGCGGACAACGACGATGAGGTCAGAGCCAGGATGCAGACCCTGCTGCAGGAGCATGCCTGTGAGACCTACATGCCGGAAGGCTACATTCAGGGACTGGTTGATGCACTGCAAAATGGCTCAGTCAAACAGCTGGCACCTGATGAATTACAGCCGCTGCTGCAGACCCTGACCCCTCATTTTATTGACAGCCGCAGCAGTGAACTGATCCTGCAGCTGGTTTTTTCCGACCCGACCGGGGCAACGGCACAGGAACTGATCCGAAACCTGGCAGACATGTGCGGCCACTTTCTTGAACTTGGTGATTATGCCCATGTGTTGAAGGTACTCAGTCAGGCTGCCGATCCCCGTCTTCCGCCTCAATTGCGGCTTGCCATGCGTGATGCCTTCTGCCGCAGAGAGTTTCTGGATGAGATCCTGAGTGGTCTCACGATCTGGGGTAAGCCGAAATATGATGAAGTTGCCCTGCTGATTCAGGTGCTTGGCCGAGCCTTTATTGAGCCGCTGCTTGACCGGATGGCTGAAGAAGAAAACATGTCGTTGCGCCGGTTCATGATGGACCGGGTACAATCCTTTGGTGAGGTGGCTCGACCGCACCTGTTGGCTCGTCTGTCTGACCAGCGCTGGTATGTGCTGCGAAACATCATCCTTATGCTGCGCTCTGTAGCAACTGCCGAGGATAGTGAACAGCTGCGACCGCTCTTGCGCAACAGCAACCAGCGGGTGCGCCAGGAGGCGCTTAAGCTGTTACTCTCCCTGGGGGATCCGGTTGCACAGCGTCAGCTGTTGAGGGATGTTGATTCAACTGACCGCGAGATCCAGCTGAATGCCATCAGCATGGCAGACCGCACCAGTCCGCCCGAGATGGCGCGCAAGCTGCTTGTGCTGCTGACTACAGGTGGTTTCAGCGCTGTTGAGTGTGAGCTAAAATCAGCGGCGATACAGGCTTTGGGGGAAATAGGGCGGCCTGAGCTGCTGCCGGAGCTGGTCAAGGTGCTTGGGGAACGCAGTTTGCTGTCGTACAAGGCCTTGCAGCGGATCAAGCTGGATATTATCCGTTCGTTTGAACGGTATCCGGCTGTGGCCGTTGGTCCGCTGCTGGAAAAGCTTGCCAGAGGGGGAGACGAGCTGGCTCGTCAAGCAGCTGAATCACTGAAAACTTTGCGGAGTAAAGGGACATGATCAGCGCTGGCTCACCGCATGACATTCACGAATTCATCCGTCACTTGCTCTCGGCTGTGGCAGGTGCGGCGCTGTATACGGTCAAACATCCCCAGGTAACCCGTCTGGCAGTGGCTGCCCACGGCAGTCTGACCCGAGCCCTGGCCGAGCGACCGGATATTGCCCTGCTGGCAGTCGATGGCGAGTTGATTATTGATGCCGAGCCACAGCCGTTTTCGCTGGTGCTTGACCGCTTTGTGCAGGTTATGCATGAACATGGTGTCGGTCATCTGCGTTTTCTGGCTGGTGTGCCGCGCAGTGAGGTGGATCAGCTGATTGCCGGTATGGCACGCCAGGGAGCCACAGAACAGCTGGTTTCCAGTGAACATATCCGGCTGGGGCAGGTTGAGTTGCCGGGGCAGGGCAGTGAAGTTGGCAGTCTTGGTGCAGCTGGTGCCGGTTCTGCAGTTACCCTTAAAGATCTGGCATCAGCTGAACTGGCTCGGATGGAAGAGGTCTATGAGGCGGTCAAACGTAAAGAACGCCTCAAACCCAGCGGTATAGCCGCTGTTGTTGCTGATCTGGTTGAGGCGGTTCAGCGTGAGGGGGCCCCGCTGCTGCTCCTGGCCGCATTGCGGGAAAAGGACGAATATACCTTTACCCATGCGGCCAATGTCTGCATCCTGACCATAACCCAGGCCCAATCACTGGGGATCAGCGGACAGGCGCTGCACGATATCGGTATAGCCGCCATCCTGCATGATATGGGTAAAATGTTTATCCCTGAAGAGATACTCTGCAAGTCTGACCACCTGACCGATGACGAGCTTGCCCGGATGAAGCAGCATCCGCTGCTGGGGGCTCGCTATCTGATGGAATCACCCGGTGTGCCTCGTCTGGCAGCTATTGTGGCGTTTGAACACCATCTGCGTTTTGATCGCAGCGGGTATCCGGCTGTTTCTGCAGATTGGCAGCAGCACGTGGCCAGCCAGATGACTGCCATTGCCGACTGTTTTGATGCCATGCGTACCCGGCGAACGTACCAACCTCCCCGTGAACTGAAGGATATTGCCAGTGCACTGGTCAAGGGATCAGGTACAGAATTCAATCCGGTGCTGGTCAGAAACATGCTGTTACTTTTGTCCAGCCTGAACAGGATTTAAGATTGACACTGGACCGCCTGATGCGCTACTGATTTCACTCTAACGTTGTTATAAAGCTGGATTATGAAAGGAGCTGCAAGCTGATGAGCATGGTCAAACTGTACGATACCACCCTGCGTGACGGTACGCAGGCTGAGGATATTTCGTTCCTGGTCGAGGACAAGATACGCATAGCGCACAAACTGGATGAACTGGGGGTCCACTACATAGAAGGTGGCTGGCCTGGCAGCAATCCCAAGGATGTTGCTTTTTTCAAGGATATTAAAAAGGAAAAGCTGCAGCAGGCTAAAATAGCTGCTTTTGGTTCAACCCGACGGGCCAAGACCACGCCGGACAAGGACCATAATATTAAAACCCTGATCGCGGCAGAACCGGATGTGATCACCATCTTCGGCAAGACCTGGGATTTCCATGTACGTGAGGCGCTGAGGATCTCTCTTGAGGAAAACCTGGAACTGATCAATGATTCGCTGGTGTTCCTCAAGCAGAACGTGGGCGAAGTGTTTTACGACGCCGAGCATTTTTTTGACGGGTACAAGGCCAATCCTGACTATGCCATCCAGACCCTTAAGGCGGCTGAGGAAGCCAAGGTAGACTGCATCATCCTCTGCGACACCAACGGCGGCACCATGCCGTATGAAGTTGCTGAAATCATTGCTAAAGTTAAAAAACAGATCACGATCCCTCTGGGGATTCACACCCACAACGATGGCGAGTGTGCCGTGGCCAACTCTATTGTAGCGGTTGAGCAAGGGATTGTGCAGGTTCAGGGCACCATCAACGGGTTTGGTGAGCGCTGCGGCAATGCCAATCTCTGCTCCATTATTCCGGCCATCAAGCTGAAAATGCAGAAAGAGTGTGTTTCCGATGCCCAACTGAAGAGTCTGCAGGAGGTCTCCCGTTTTATTTACGAACTGGCCAACCTCTCCCCCAACAAACACCAGGCATATGTGGGCAAGGCTGCCTTTGCCCACAAGGGCGGTGTTCATGTCAGCGCTATTCAGCGTCACCCCGAAACCTATGAGCATATCCGTCCTGAACTGGTGGGGAACGCAACCCGGGTGCTGGTATCCGATCTGTCTGGTAAATCAAACATTCTGGCCAAGGCCGAAGAGTTCAAGATCAATCTGGACAGCAAAGACCCGGTGACCCAGGAGATCCTGGAAGAGATCAAGGATATGGAGAACCGCGGCTTTCAGTTTGAAGGAGCCGAGGCATCTTTTGAGCTGATGATGAAAAAGGCCCTGGGTACCCACAAGAAATACTTCCAGGTAATGGGCTTCCGGGTGATTGATGAAAAGCGCACCGATGACCAGCAGCCCACTGCTGAGGCCACTGTCAGGATCAAGGTGGGGGGCAAGGTTGAGCATACTGCTGCTGAAGGCCATGGTCCGGTTAATGCACTGGATAATGCCCTGCGCAAGGCACTGGAAAAGTTCTATCCCAAGCTGAAAGAGGTAAAGCTGCACGACTACAAGGTGCGGGTGCTGCCGGCAGGCCAGGGCACCGCTTCATCAATCCGGGTCTTGATCGAGTCCGGTGATAAGAGCAGCTGCTGGGGTACAGTAGGGGTTTCGGACAACATCATTGATGCTTCCTATCAGGCGTTGATCGATGCGATTGATTACAAGCTGCATCATGAGGAGCCGGCATAAGTCGATGCTGTATCTACGTCTCGCCATGTTGCTGGTGGGGCTGGTGGCAGTTGTGATCGCTGGTGTAACAGGCCGTCAGTTCGGGGAAGATCCTGAGTTGACGGCCTGTTCTGTTTCTGCAGCACCCCAACGTTGGGTGCAGTTGCAAGGTGATTTTTATCATCCGGGCGTGTATGCTCTGACAGTAGATGGTGACAATTTATTGACGTCTTCCGTCATAAACATGGCGAAACCGGCCTGTCCTGATCGCGCTGCAGCAGCATCAATTCAGTTGCAACCGCTCCAAGTTTCCGGCCATCAACTCTACCTTGATTGCAACACACCTGATTTACGTAAGGTTTTTACGGTGTCGTTCATGGCTCCCGCCCAGATGCTGACTATGGGCATCCCGCTTGACCTGAACCGTCTTCAGGCCTACGAGCTTGAGCTACTGCCGGGAATTGGTCCGCGACTGGCAGAACGGATCATCAGGCATCGTCAAAAAAATGGCGATTTTGTGTCGCTTGAAGAGTTGAAAGAGGTTGAAGGGATCGGAGAAAAAACATTTGCACAATTGTCTCATTATCTCAAGATAGCAAATTGATTGATTTTTATAGGCTTACACAGGGGGGGTCCCTGCTTCCGGCATTAAGTTGGCACACATACTGTAAAGAGATCATCTCAAAGGCAGCTTGAAACGGCGTCAGTTGATCAACCTCAGGAGGGTATGCTATGAAATGTCCGCGTTGCCAGGGCCGCATGTATGCTGAAAAATATTACGATTTTGTTCGTTCTTTTGATGCCTGGAAATGCAGCTGCTGCGGAGAGCTGGTGGATTCCACAATCCTGGCAAATCGTGCACGGAGCAGCAACACCTTCTTGGGGTAGCAGATCAGACAAGAACCATAAAAGCAGGTCAGACAGGGGAGCCGGAATCGGCTCCCCTTTTTATTTGACAGCGCAGGCGGTTATCCGTACATTTTCGGCATTTGCCAAAGGAGTTTCCTTGATGCCACGTATTGGACGTACCCCGCAACAGTTGCGCCCCATCACTATTACCCGTCATTTTATCAAACATCCTGAAGGTGCCGTGCTGATTGAGTTCGGTGATACCCGGGTGATCTGCGCCGCCTCCATAGAAGAGACGGTACCTCCCTTTTTGCGGGGCAAGGGCACCGGTTGGGTCACGGCCGAATACTCGATGCTGCCCCGGGCTACTCACACCCGCTCACCTCGTGAGGCAGCCAAAGGGAAGCAGTCGGGCCGTACCCTGGAGATCCAAAGACTGATTGGTCGCTCCCTGCGGGCCGTGACCGACCTGACCAAGCTGGGTGAACGTACCATCTATCTGGATTGTGACGTGATCCAGGCTGATGGCGGTACCCGTACTGCCTCCATCACCGGTGCGTACCTTGCCCTGGCCGATGCCGTAGCTGCACTGCTGTCAAAAGGACTGATTGCAGAGAACCCGCTCAAAGAAGCGGTGGCTGCAATCAGTGTTGGTATTGTGGACGGCGAAGCGCTGCTTGACCTTGAATACCAGGAGGACTCGGCTGCCGAGGTGGATATGAACTTTGTGATGACCTCTTCCGGCCGGTTTGTGGAGGTGCAGGGTACCGCTGAGGCCGAGCCGTTCACTCTGGAGCAGATGGATGCCATGCGCGGCCTGGCCATGCAGGGGATCAGTCAGCTGTTTCTGCATCAGCAGGAGGCATTGGCGCGATGAAACAGCTGCTGGTTGCTACCCGTAATCAGGGCAAGGTAAAGGAGATCAGAGCGTTTCTCGATGGCCTGGTGGATCAGGTGCTCTGTGCAGCTGATCTGCCCGACCTGCCGGAGACCATTGAGGATGGCGACACCTTCCAGGCCAATGCCTTGAAAAAGGCCCATGAGGCCTGTCGGGCAGGCGGACTGCCGACCCTTGCCGATGATTCCGGCCTGGTGGTGGAGGGGCTGGACAATGCCCCTGGGGTGATCTCGGCCCGCTATGCCGGTGAAGGTGCCGATGACGACGCCAACAACCGCAAGCTATTGCAGGAATTGGCCCTGCGTCCTGCAGCCAGCCGAAAAGCCGCCTTTGTCTGCAGCCTGGCATTTGTCACCCCTGATGGCTCTGAACAGCTGTTTGAGGCCAGGGTAGGGGGGACGATCATTGACCAGCCCCGGGGTGAGCATGGCTTTGGGTATGATCCGCTGTTTCTGGTGGATGGTTGTGAACAGACCATGGCTGAACTGCCGGTAGCAGAAAAGAACCGGATCAGCCATCGCGGTCAGGCATTACAGGCATTTAAGGAGTTTCTTTCCAGACAGCCATGACCCGCTACCTGCTCAAACGTATAGCACTGCTGGTGCCGTTGATGCTGGGAATTACCCTGATCACCTTTACCGTGATCCATCTGGCGCCGGGCGAACCGGTGGATATGCAGATGGCCATGAATCCCAAAGTGGGCAAAGAGGCCCGTGAGCGGCTGACCAAGTTCTACGGTCTGGATAAACCGTTGCATGAGCAGTATTTTTCCTGGCTTGGCAGGCTGGCCAAGCTTGATCTGGGGCGTTCTTTTTCCAGTGATAACCGGCCCGTGCTGGACAAGATCAAAGAACGCCTGCCGGTCACGCTCTCGCTGAATATTATTGCCCTGGTACTTGAGTTTGGTCTGGCCATTCCGATCGGTATTATGGCGGCAGTCTACCGCGATACCTGGCTGGACAAGGGGATCACGGTCTTTGTGTTCATAGGCTTTGCCGTGCCTACCTTCTGGCTGGCCCTGCTGCTGATGTACTTCTTTGGGGTTAAACTCAACTGGCTGCCGATCTCCGGTCTGCATACGCTGGGCTACGAGGCCTACAGCTGGGCCGGCAGGCTCTGGGATCTTGCCAAGCATCTGATCCTGCCGGTCTGCGTGGCCTCCTTCGGTTCTCTGGCCGGGGTCTCCCGCTACATGCGATCTGCCATGCTGGGTGTGATCGGCCAGGACTACATCACCACGGCCCGGG
>DKFG01000028.1 GCA_002452325.1 Geobacter sp. UBA6802 | reverse complement strand
CTGCTGGTGGCTGAAGACAATCCGATCAGCGCCCGGATGCTGGTGGGAATGCTGACAAGACAGGGGCATCAGGCAGTGGTCACGCATAATGGTCGTGAGGTGGTTGAACGCTGGCAGGCAGAGCCGTTTGACGCCATCCTGATGGATATCCAGATGCCGATAATGAGCGGTGCTGAGGCCTGCGGGGTGATCCGGATGCGGCAACAGCAGGAGGGCAGTGGTCATATCCCGATCATCGCTCTGACGGCCCACGCCTTGCGCAGCGACCGGGAACGTTTTCTTTCCCAGGGGTTTGACGGCTACCTGGCCAAGCCGTTCAAGATCCGTGATCTGGCAGATGAGCTGGAGCGGGTAGTGGGTAAGAGTGGGTGAGTACTGCAGGCGCATACTCGTTACCTAAAAGTTTGACAGCCATAACCTTGATGACACATCCGGGTGGTAGCCTTTCCTTCATGCAGTATTCAGAACGCAAGGAGGAAAGGAACATGAAAAATCTGAAGGAGTTTTGTCTGGAGTGCGGCAGCAGCGCCATTGCCAAATCGGTTGACGAGGTGCTGCCCAAGTTCAGGATGGAAGTGATCAACTATGCCTGCGGCGCTGAACTGAAGAGTATCTACGCCAGTAACGGCAACACCGGCAGGCTCTGCCTCTCCGGGTGCGGTAACCTGGAAGAGCAGGTGGCGCCGGTCTGATGCTAAGAAAAGACAGTCGCCACAGAGATCACAGACGGTCGTCTTGATCTCTGTGGCCCATCTCTTTGGCAGTATCAGGCGTATTCAGCAATAAACCCCTCTACCGCAGCCCTGATCTCATCCCGGATCAGTCTGGTTGCGGCCAGCTTTTCTTCCCAGCTCCCTTCAAGCGCTGCCGGGTCGCTGAAGCTCCAGTGCAAACGGCTGACAATGCCGGGGAAGATCGGGCAGCGCTCGGCATTGGCCCCATCGCAGACCGTGATCACATAGCNNNCTGTACATCTCGCCCCGTTTGAACATCCCGAAGACATCCTTGGTCTGATTGGCCGAGATGTCGATCCCCAGCTCTTGCATCACCTCCACTGCCAATGGATTGAGTGCGCCCGGCTCAAGCCCGGCACTTTTTGCCTCAAACCGGTCCCCTGCCAAGTGGTTTAGCAACGCCTCGGCCATCTGGCTGCGGGCGCTGTTGTGGATGCAGACGAATAACACCTTGTCTTTCTTCATGGTAACAATCTCCTCTTTAACACAAGATGACAACAGCAGTAGTTTACCACATAAAAGGCACCGGACCGTTACGGCCCGGTGCCAAGTTGGTCACATGCGGTAATTGGTTATTCTACGGTCATTGTCCAGATATCAATGTTGCCGCTACGGTTTGACTCAAACACTATTCTCTTGCTGTCCGGGCTCCAGCGTGGATTATAGTCAAAACCTTCGGTAGTTAGTCGGTTTACCTGTCTGGAAGCAACGTCATAGAGCCAGAGCAGCGCACGGTATGACGGATCCCAGCCCCAGAAGACTACTTTTGTGCCGTCTGGTGAGAAGAGTGCTCCCCGATCCCCCAGAGTAATAGTGGAGAGCAGTTGTGTGTTGCTTGCCTGTGCAGTCGTGCCGGAGAGGTTGACGTCGGAGACGGTGGCAAGATAGCTGACACGGTCTTTACCGGATGTCCCTGATACTGCTTCGGCAGTGTAGGCAATTTTTCTGCCGTCCGGACTCCAGCCGCTCATCTGGATCGACTGGGGGCCATCCCAGAGGTACACCCGCGGATCATCAAAACCGTTTGCTACGCTCATGATGAATTCTTCCGTCAACGTATAGGCGCCGGTTGCTGCCGCCATTTTGTAGGCTATTTTTGTGCCATCGGGACTCCAGAGCGGATTGGTCTCCATGTCTGCAGCACTGGTCATCCGCCAGTTCTGAGAGGCATCGCTGCGGGCCACCCAGATATCCCAGTTGCCGCTACGCTCTTCTGCATATGCGATATACTGACCGTCAGGACGCCATGCGGGCCGATCAACGATGTTTGCTGTCTCGATGATGGTGATTTTGGCGCTGCCGTCGGTCTTGATGGTCCTGATGGCGTACTTTTGCGTTGCGGCGTTGTATTCCCAGTAAACCAGACGGCTGCCGTCGGGACTCCATTCCGGCCAAGCCTGCATCCCGGCATCGGTGGTGACCTGTCGCTTGTTGCTGCCGTCACTGTTCATGATCCAGATGTGGGAGCTGTCGGGAGGGCCGGAAACATAGGCAATCAGGCTGCCGTCAGGGCTGAAGTGGGGGTTGAGATCGCTTTCACTTGAGGTGGTAAGCCGGGTCAGCTTGCCGTTTTCAGTGCCGCTGATCACCGGAGCGGTATACAGACTCCGTCCTGAGAGGTTTCCTGCTGGTACGTTGTAACTGATCCGGTGGCAGGTATAGCAGGAGGCGATGGTCTTGAGCGGTACAATGGTCTGCACCGGCAGAGTCAGCCGATCCGGGAAAGGATAGTTGACCCCTTCCATGCTGTAGCTGCTTTTGTAGATTAAGCCGTCGGCAGTAACGGTGTAGACTGACCCGTCCGGTCCGTCCATGCCGTTGCCGGTCACTTTGGCACTATTATCGTCAGCAGTAGCAACCAGGGGAATAGAACTGTCGGCGGCAATTCGTGCGGCATTATGACGTCCCATAACGCCGAGGGTGTTGACTGCTTTCTTGATCTTGGTGCTCTGATCCGGATCAACGGTTTTATGGACGTTAACCACCGGGGTGACGGTGGCGTCCCGACCGTAGATAAAGCTCTGCTCAGCGACAATCGTCCGGTAGGCCTTGTTTAAGAGCAGGGCGCGTTGGGGTGAAGGGTTCAGCAGCAGCGTCACATCGTCGTGCAACTGTTTCAGCATATCATTCTTGATGCTGCCTGTCGGGGTAAAAAACTTTTCATATACTTCGGTGTTCTCCCGTAGCTCGTCGCCAGCCCGGTTATACATCAGGTAGAAGGAAAACTCGGGATAAACCCCTGCTCCTTCAATGATCACTTTTGGCTCAATACTATTGCTGAGACTTTTCTGGCTCCAGTGATACCAACCGTCCTGGAATGAACCGGTACCCATTTTTCTGGCAAAGGCAAAGGTGCCGTCAGTGGTGATGCCCAGGCCGCTGTGGCAGCCCATGCAAAAAACGGTTTCTTCGTAGGTCTGAGGACGTAAATCTCCGCCGCTGTCCTCGATGAACCCTTGATAAACCCAGCCCTGATCATTGCTGAGACCTTGCTCCATGTCTCCTACAAACACGGTCAGGCGATCAGGGTAATCATGTTTTTCTTTAACCTCTTTATCGGCTAACGATTGTAACTGCGCATAGCTGAACCAAGAGCGTTTCTTGGCGTAGCGTAGTTCTTTCATGCGTGGGGCAAGGGCAATACCGTTTGTGTCAGTCAGGTCAATATACCTGACGCTGTGTAGAAATTCGGTCCCTTCGGGAAAGAGTCCGGCAGCTAGGTGTACGGTACCGGCAGCCTGTTGTTGGCCAGCCTGACCAATATAGGACATCAGCTTGCCCTTTAATGGATCCCATTCATACTTGATCTTGGTTGCCGTGCCCAATGTACCGTTCTTGTCCAGATCAACGCCGTATTTTTTCTCATCAACAGCCTGGATCGGCACATCGCTGCGCTTGATCAATGCCTCAACAATGGCCAGATTGATCTTGTAAACCGTTAAGTCAAAGGCTCCGGCTACGTTGTTTCTGAATGCATTTGAAAGCCTGATCAAGACGTCATCGGTGGAGCCGTTGGTGGGCCAGAAGGTGCCGGGAAACGGCATATAGGCGAAGGCACGCCAGCCGGTGTAGCTGCCGTCCGGGGTCTTGTCAAAGCCTTCGGTATCAAAGTTGAAATAGGCATCCGGCAGATAGCCGTCCCAGGTTCCGTTGCCGTTAAAGTCCCACCCCTTAGGTGGATTTTTAAGTAGGCTTTTCAGTTTGATCTGTTTGGTGCTGTCGAGATAGTTGTTGGTACGGATGTAGGAAATGATTTCTTTATCGCTGATGGCTGCCACTTGGTTTGAGCGTGATTTAAACAGGTTGGTCCAGCGATTCGTACGTGCGTAGTCGGGAAAGGCATAACTGAGCTGTAGTTCCTGATCATTGACAATGAAGTTTGGTTCAACTGATTTGGTGTGGCAGGGAAAGCAGGGGTTGTGGATCGTGCCGTTAGCGCCTTCGGTCTTGGTCCAGCACATGGAGGGGATGTACGCTGCTTCATTTACCATGCCTTTAGAGCGGAGGTCCTTGGCAGCTCCGGCGGTATCCAGGGATGATGATACATTTCCACCGCTTGAACCGCCGCATCCTGCTGCCATCAGTACAAAGGCCAGTATGGCCAGTTTACGGGAATGATACATTGGTATGCTCCTTGTCGCACAACCGATGAAGAAGGGAGACACACAGATTGTGTGTCTCCCTGGTATGAGGAAGTGCGGTGCTATGGACGTATTCTTACTTACTCATGGCCGGGAAGGGACCGATGTAGCCGGTATAACCACGCTTGGCTTCGGCTGCCGGCAGTTTCGATTGGTCGGACTCGCCGTAGGGATGCTGGATGGTACTCATCAGGTAAGCCCAGCCGTTGATGTTGGGGAAGAAGTAGGGTGAAGTGGTTTCAGAACCGTACGGAGTGGTTTGTATTCTGGTCAGTACTTTGGTTTTGAGGTTGTAGGACCAGATCATGTCGTTCTGGTGATTGCCGGTATCCTCGCCGATGATCAGGGTGTTGTAGCCAGGCATAAAAGTGACGTTGTCCGGTTCGGAAATACCGTCAATGTCGCACTTGTTAGAAGCAAAAGCGCTTGTGGCATCGTAAGTCTTAGGTGTGCCGGATACCAGCCCGTACATGTTTTTGGCAATGTAGCTGCTGTCTAGGTCAAGAGCGTATACGGTGCCGCAGATATTCTTGGGCAGCTTAATATGGTTGGGTCCACCTTTGTCAAACGTGGCGTTATTGTCGTTCATTCCCTTGTCAACGACCGACATGGCAACATAGAGGGTTTTGGTGTCGGGATTCAGGGTGATTCCCTCCATCTTGTTAAACTCGGTGGTGCCGCCTTTGATGGCAGCATAACGACGGGTTTCAAGACGGGAGGCTGCCTTTTCCATGCCGGTTTTTACCTTAAGGCATTCATGGCCGGTGGTGGTGTTGATGGAGCTGAAACCGGTTGCACAGGCATTGGTGGTTGCGTCAGGGGTGGCAGTGTCAAATATATCGGTAAATGTTATCTTCTGGTCAATATAGGCCTTGATCTCGGCGTCGGTGGCCTTGCCCAGGCTGATCCAGGAGAGGTCGGCGCTGCCGCCGTTGGTGCTGGAGGTTTGATTCCATTTGGCCACAAACAGCTCGCCGGAGGTCAGATTTTCTGCGGTGTCTGCCTCATAGCGGAACAGACCGACGTTGGCACCATCATCAGAGATATAGACGGTCTTTTTGTTGGGCATGACATACCCAAGCTCGTGGGCAACCCGTCCCATGGAGTAGTGCTTGGTTGCGGTTACATCGGTAAAGCTGTTGACCTTGACTTCAATCTGCCACCCGTAATCGTAGGTGTTCAGGGCTTTTAGCGAGCCATCGGTTGCATCAGGGTTGAGACCGAAGTACTTTGCGATATTTTTGTAGTAATCGCTGATTTTGCCGGTTACCGAATCCACTGTGCGTGCATCGGGCTCGTACTCCTCAGAACCCAGATGGGTACCCCACGGTGTAACGCTCCCGGCGCAATGCACCCAGCCGCCGTTAAAGCTGCTGAAATCGATATTTCTGGTGCGGACTGGAGTCAGCTTGCCGGTGGTCTTGTCCTGATTCAGTTCGGTGACGTACATCGCTCCTGGTACGGTTTCGAAATGTGAAATATTGTAGAGCTTGCCATCGGTCTTGCCGAAGATCAGCGAGGAAAAATCGTTGTCGTTAGAGATGAAATTGGAACCGTCGGATGCTTTTACCGGATTGCCGAACTTATCGTAAATCAGGCCGAATGTGCCACCGCCGATTACGTCGCCGCTGCGCATCAAGGTGTTGAAGCCGATGGCATATTCTTTGCCGTCAATGACGACCTTTGACGAGGCCAATACCGATTGTTTTTCAGCATCGGTTTCCGGGACCTTAACCGCAGTAAAGGTGATGCTTTTGTCGGACGACGCGGTGGAGTCGTCACTGCCACAGCCGCCCAGTAACAGGGCGCTGCATAGTGTTGCTGTCCCGAGGGCTATGCCTACGGTTGTGAAATGCTTCTTGTCCATGATTTTCCTCCGTTGTGTGAGTATCAGATTGGTGGATCAGATATAAGCGCAAGGAAGTATAACGGAGCAATATGCCGTAATAAGGTCGATGAGGTTACAACTTTAAAAACTATTAATCAGGGAGATGCAGTTTCGTAAAGGCGGGCATAAAGCCTCATCACTTCCCCCAGAATTTATCCCAGAGGGTCATGACGATCTCAAAGGCGATCAGGAGGATAATGATCCATTCCAGCCGGGCCGAGCGACGGGCGTGGGAGAGGCTGGAAAAGACGTCGGTCACATCCAGCAGGGTCTCTGACTTGTGTTTGATCTCCTGGTAGCGGGGTCGGAGTTCAAACAGGTTGGAAAGGGTCAGGTAAAACCGGTCGGCCTCGTGGTTGTCCCAGGTGATTTCCGGCTTGTCCAGCACCATGATGTGGGCGATGGAGGTGTACTTGAAGTTGAGGATGGTGGAGGCCAGCCGGGCCAGCTGTTTGTCCGGCAACTCGAGCAGCCCCTGCCCCAGCCGGTTGATCATGACCCCCATCTCGTCAAGGACCGTGTCTACCCGTTCCTCAATCTGCTCCAGGGCAACCGACTTGGCCACCGTGAAACAAATGATCTCCAGCAGTTCCTGCTTGAACTCTGGCAGCACGGCACGGTCATTGCTAATGGTGGCCTCAACCGCAGGGTTGATCGCCAGGCGGTACTCTTCGCGGAACGGCAGCTGGGGCTGTTCCTTCAGTTGTTCAACGTGCTGTTTGAATCCCTCAATGCAGCGGGCCATGACATCATCACTGCAGTTGATGAAGACCAGACCGCCGAAGTAGTAGAGGTAGATCCAGACGCTGTCACCAGGGGCAGAGGGGGTGAAGGTGACCGGGTTGAGCCGCATCGGCTCTTCCCAACGGTATTTGCGGTC
This sequence comes from Geobacter sp. UBA6802, assembly GCA_002452325.1. GTDB lineage: Bacteria > Desulfobacterota > Desulfuromonadia > Geobacterales > Pseudopelobacteraceae > Trichlorobacter. Next base: position 5,087 of record DKFG01000028.1, on the reverse strand, counting down.
GATCCCCAGCCTGGTTGCCAGCCGGTTCAGATCCAGTTCGCCGTTGAGGGCAAAGGCAATGAAGCCGTACTGCTGCAGTACCGGATAATCAGGCATGGCGGTTACGGGTGGCCTGATCGGCACAGCGTGTCAGTTCGGCAATCCCCAGTTCCCGCAGACAGGGGTCGTCGGTACGGGAGAGGCGACTGAGCAGTTCTACCCATTCATGTTTCAGCGGTTGCTCCTGCAGCTGCTGGTTTCTCAATGTCTGGGCGATTGCGGCGTAGGTTGGTGTGGTGCCAGTCATGGTCTTACTCCTTTGGTGTGGCTTCCTGCTGTGCTGCGGTTGCAAGGACAACCTGCAGGTTGAAGGCCTTTTCAAACAGATCTTTTTTGGCGCTGCCGCCAAAAAGTTCCACGGCCAGATCTTCAGTGCCTGCCAGGGTCAGGTTGGCCAGGTTCCCGTCAACCGTGCAGGTCAGGCTGGTGATGGCAGAGCAGCGACGGCGGTCAAGTCCGTCAGCCAGCCGCAGGATACCGGCCAGCCGGGCCACGGTGAGTTGCTCCTTGGCGGTCAGGCGCTGAAACTCGTCATGTTTGCGCTTGGGCAGTGATTTGCGGTGATAGCGGGCCACTACTGCCGCCAGCTCACGCTCACGGGGGGTGATGCCGTACAGGTCGGCATGGCGGATCAGGTGACAGGAATGTTTGTGATGGCTGTGGTAACTGATGTAGTAGCCGACATCATGCAGAAGCGCCGCTGCCTCAAGCACCACCCGATCCCGTTTTTTGAGGCTGAACGGAGCGGCCAGTTGGTCGAACAGGGTCAGACAGAGGGTTGCCACCTGAGCGGAGTGGATTTCATCGGTCTGGCAGGAACGGCCAAAGGCCAGCACCGATTCGCGCCAACTGCTCGGGGCCGGGGCCTCCGGTCCCATGCCGCGTCGTTTGATCGCCTCCAGGATCATCCCCTCTCGGATGCCGTGGGCGTTGACCAGCAAGGTGTTGGCATCAAACAGCTCCATCAGGGTATCCACCAGTACCACACCAGCCACGATGATGTCGGCCCGGTCCGGTGAAAGCCCCGGCACTTCGCGCCGTCCCTTCAGGTCGCGGCGCAGCAGCATGGCCAGCAGATGCACCACTTCAGAACGCAGCACCTCCAGGCCGTGGGCACCCTCCACCGGGTTGTGGCGCAGCTGCAGCGCCATCTGGCCGATAGCATTGATGGTGCCGCCGGAGCCGATCAGGGTCGGCAGGAACAGCTTGTCGCCATCCAGCTGCTTCTTGATCGTTTCACGGACATGCTTGGCAAAACGACGCAGGTCAGTGGTACGGACCGGATCGACATTGAAGAACTGCTCAGTCATCACCACCGCACCCAGCTCAAAAGAGTAGCACTCCTCAACATGGTTACCCTGGGCCGTGATCAGTTCAACGCTGCCGCCTCCCACATCAATGATGCCAAATCGTTTCCCGCTGGTGTCAAAGTTGCGCAAGGCCGATTTGGCGGCCAGGGCTGCTTCCTCCTCCCCGGAGATGACCCTGATCTGGGTACCCAGAATGTCGGACAGGCGTTTAACCAGCAGCGGACCGTTTTCTGCCTTTCTGACGGCGCTGGTGGCCACGGCGTCAATAGCCTTGACCTTGAGGCCTTCGGCCAGCTTGCGCATCCGCACCAGGGCGGTTTCGGCCCTGATGATCGCTGCGGTTGAAATCTGGCCGGTCTCGGCGATTCCCTCACCCAGACGGACGGTCTCCTTTTCGTCATCCAGGGTGGTAAAACTGCCGTCTTCACGGCACTCCACTACAATGCAGCGGATCGAGTTGGTACCGATATCTATGGCGGCAAGGCGTTCTCGGCTCATGCAGGCGACTCCTTAGGCATTACAGTTCAAAGTGGTAGGTCAGCGGTCGGGACTGCAGCAGCTCGCAGAAGCGTTGCAGCAGTTTGCGCTGCTCACGGGTGATCCGTTGCTGCAGCTGTAGCCGACATTCTTCCGGCAGCTCCGGGGTCTCCTGCAGCAGCTCACAGAATACCTGCCGGTCGTTCAGATCACCCAGCAGTGTCTGGTAGCGGCGCAGCAGCTGCAGCGGTATGCTGCGGTCACTGCCCAGGGTGTCCTGCAGCAGTTCGGTGAAGTAACGCCATTTTTTGACGGCAATCCGCAGGGCGTGGCGCTCATCAATCATCTCCGGTCGGGATACCAGCGGCAGCAGGTCATGAATGGGGCGGTACAGCTGCAGGTTGCGTTCTGAGAACAGGGCCAGAAATCCCTGCGAAGCGATGTTGTCGGGGGTGACCAGGGCGGCGGCAGCAGCGCGGACCCGGCGTTCCATCTTCATGCAGTCAAAGCGTTGCAGCAGCCGCAGACCCTGCTCTGCCGCCTGCCCGCGTTGTCCATGCAGCCGGTTGAGCAGCGGCTCAAGCCCTGCAGGGTCGGTATCGCTGAAATAGACCAGCGCCTCGTCAAGGTTGCGTATATGACCCAACTGCCGGGTCAGTCGCCGCAGTGGACGACGTAGCCGGTTGGCCGGTTCGGTGCCGATAAACGGCCCCAGTTGTTCGACAGCGCTGCGCAGGCGACGGCTGGCCACCCGCAGGTCGTGGATCTGTTCCAGATCAAAGCAGCCGAGTGCCTGGTGGCGGCTCCGCAGCAGTTCGTCCCAGCGGGCAAGCAGACAGGTGCCGTAGACCTCCAGCAGCTGACGGCTGCCCGGCAGGGCTGGGCGGCTCTGGGTATCAGGAGCGCGGGACACAGGCCTTTTTGGCAGAACGGATGCTCTTGCCGCTGGCTGGGGTGTACCAGAGGAATCTGGCCGGTTTCTCTTTTTTCCCCCGCAGCTGCAGGGCAAGGCAGCCTGATTTGGCAAAGGGAAAGGCAAGCTCGCTTTCAAGCAGAACAGTCGCCAGGCCGCTCAACAGCGGTTCGTGTCCCACCAGCAGCAGGCAGTCGAGCCCTTCCTGCTCCTTGAGCAGAGCCAACAGCTCGTCTACGGTTGCATCGGCAGCCAGACGGCCATCGGCAATCAGTTGGGTCCGTTTACCCAGTTCCGGCAGCAGCAGTTCAGCGGTCTGTACCGCCCTGGTCAGCGGACTGGTAATGACCAGCTCCGGTCGTACCCGCTTTCTGTTCAGCCGGACCGCTGCCCGTTGCAACTGCTTACGCCCTTTCGGGGTCAGCCAGCGTACATGGTCATCAAGCCCTTCAGCCCGCTCTACTGCTTCTGCGTGTCGTACCAGATACAGTTCCATATGAACTCCTTGTGCATTCACCAGTCTGATCTCGTGCCAAACCAGCACCAAGCCTACCTCATTTTGAGGTAATTGCAAGATGGTTAGACTGGCGGCAGGGTGACCGTAAATTTGCTGCCCTTGCCTGCCTCGCTACTGACGGTGATCTCGCCGCCGTGGAGCTGTACAATATGCTTGACAATGGAGAGCCCCAGTCCGGTGCCGCCCTGCTCGCGGCTGCGCCCTTCATCCACCCGGTAAAATCGTTCGAAGATACGGGGCAGGTCTTTGGAGGGGATGCCGATACCGGTGTCGCTGACGCTGATCTGGAGTCGTCCCTGGTTGGTTGAAATTTCTATGGCAACATCACCGCCATCCGGGGTGTACTTGATGGCGTTATCCAGCAGGTTCAGCAGTACCTGTTCCAGCTGTCCCTGATCTGCCAGCACTTTGGGCATCCCGTCAGGGCATTCAGCAGCAATACGGATCCCCTTGCTGCGGGCATGGTCCTCCATCAGCATCTGGGCCTTGCGGATGGTACCGCACAGATCCAGGGGATGCAGGGTCAGAGCCGCATCCCGCGCCTCAAGCTTGGAGAGGGTCAGGATATCATTGATCAGGTTCGTCAGACGCTCGGCATGGCTGACGATAATCTCGACAAAACGGCGCGAACGTTCCGGTGACTCTTCCAAGGCGCCATCCAGCAGGGTCTCGCCATAGCCCTTGATCACGGCGACCGGGGTGCGCAGCTCATGGGAGACATTGGCCACAAAATCGCGCCGCATGGTTTCTACCCGCTTCAGATCGCTGATATCGTGGAAAACCGCCACGGTGCCACGGTTGCCGCTGTCACGGGTCAACGGCACCCAGTGGGCCATCAGCACCAGATTGGTGATCGGGATGGTGATCTCGCAACTGACTTCATCGCCTGATTCACGTTGTTCTTCAAAGGCCTGCAGCAGATCGGGATGCCGGCAGACCTCAACCAGCGGACGCCCCTCCACCTCCCCCGGCAGGCCGAACTGTTTGCGGAAGGCAGGGTTGACCAGGATGATATTCCCCTTGGTATCGGTCACCATTACCCCTTCACCCATACCACGCAGGATGGCTGCCAGGCGTTGCTGTTCCGAGGTCAGCTTGTGCATCTGCTCTTCAATCCGGGCCGCCATCTCATTCAGGACACGGGCCAGGTAGTCAATCTCCTCTCCCTTGCCCATCGCTATCCGCACCCCCCGCTCACCAACCCCGATCCGGGCGGCTGCATCGGCTATCTCACGCAACGGCTTGGCGGTGATCCGGGAGAGAAAAATACTGAGCAGCAGCGAAGAAAACAGCAGCAGCGTGACGGCCCCTCCCAGCAGATTGTGCAGGGCCCGTTTGGCGGCATCAAAGTATTCCAGCGGCAGGGCCAGGCGGATGACCGAGGCATCGCCGGCAGGTAACGGCAGCGCCACATACAGCATGGTGGTACGCAGGGTGTCCGAGTAGCGGATGGACCAGCCGGAGCCGGTCTTCAGGGCCTGCTGTACCTCAGGCCTGCCTTGGTGGTTCTCAAGACTACCGACCTGATCATCCCGCACGTCGGAGTCACCCACCACTCTGCCGTCTGCAGCAATCAGGGTCACGCGGGCCTTAATGGCTGCCCCGAGCTTATGGGCCAGGGCCTGTGGAGGCAATGCACGCTGTTGCTCAGCCAGTAGTCTTGCCAGCTGGGCCTGCTGCTGCAGGTTGGAGCGGCTCTCTTCCACCAGCCGCTGTTCAAGCAGATGGTTGACGTAGCCGAATCCGCCGCCGGCAATCAGCAGCGAGAGTGCGATATAGGACAGAAACAGCTTCCAGCGGAATGACATGGTTATTCCTCCAGCTTGTAGCC
>DKFG01000234.1:142-4825 GCA_002452325.1 Geobacter sp. UBA6802 | reverse complement strand
TACTTCGCGCTACGGAGTCAGGTACAGGATACGGCGCTGCAGCGCAGATTACTGACGTTACTGTATGCGAACGACTGTTCAAATTCAACAGCATGCGCTATAGAACTGTTTGCCTGGCGCTGCAGCACACTTTTTTCAGTTTGCCGGCAAACGGTGTCCGTCTAACCTCTGCAGAGGGAGAGCCATGGAGCATACTGTCAGCGTTCCGCACTATAACGGCAGCCACCAGCAACTTGCAGAGCAGATGGGGGATCTGACAACGCCCTGGCAGAGCTGCTGACCATGCTGGCAGACAAACTGGAGCGCGATGCGGTCAAGGATACCGCACGCGGCAGGCCAAAACTGGCAAGCGAGCTGGCCGGTGCGTCAACTGCAATAAAAGCGGCTGCAGCGCATATCAACACAGCATGGCGCATCTGCGAGCCGTATATGCCGACAGCGGGGCAATCCAGCAAATAACGTGCGGATATCAAAACTAACTCAGATATAAAATTTGTTACTAAAACCAACCAGGAGGAACAGCATGGCCACATCAAAAGCAACGAATGTTACCCAAAAGAGCAAACTGTTTAAAACCATCGGCACAGCAATAGTTTTCTTGATAATAGTTAGTGTTTCAGCCGCTACATGTGTAAAACGAGAATCATCTCGTATTATTGAAGCGTTAACACAGCTTCAAGTTATTAGAATGATGATAAAGCAGGAATTTAATTCTGAACAAAATTACAAATTACTTGGAACAGATGGAATAACTGGAAACACTATTGCTATCAGTGCTGGTTTATTCCCAGACAGCATGAAAAAAGGAGACGGTGCGTCTGGCATAAAAAATCCATGGAATGGCAATGTAACGCTAAAAGTTGCAACTAACCCTAAACATTTTAGTATTACAGCAAAAAAGGTCCCGCATGATGCTTGCATAAAGTTGGGAGAAATGCAGGATTGGCTTTCTATCACACGTGACAGTGAAAGCGGTGCTTCTGTTAAAGGTTCAGATGCATCAGAAAACTGCAAAGAGAATAATACCCTTGTTTTTGTTGCTGACTAAAACCAATTTCACACATTGGCTAGATTGAGACGTTAAATAAATATTGACGCTATTTAAGCAAAGAAGTCTCGATGAGCTTGTGACGCAACAGTAAGACTGCCGGCGTTTTTTGTCCATACCAACATAACATGGCGCAGGAGGAGTTGAAGATGACAAGCTGGTCACAGGACGTCTATATCAAGGCGCTGCTGTTTGCAGCCAATGCCCACAACAGCCAGAAGGTTCCCGGCACAGAACTACCCTACCTCACCCACCTGACCATGGTCAGCATGGAGGTTACGGCTGCACTGGCGGTTGAGGAAGGGCTGGATGGCAACCTAGCAATCCTGTGCGCCCTGCTGCATGACGTGCTGGAGGATACGTCTGTTGCGTATGAGGCATTGCTAGAAATCTTCGGTGAAACAGTGACAAACGGTGTTCAGGCCCTGACCAAGCATGATGGCCTGCCCAAGCACGAAAAGATGGCCGACAGCCTGGCACGCATCCAACAGCAGCCCAGAGAGGTCTGGATGGTCAAACTGGCCGACCGGATCACCAACCTGCAACCGCCACCTAACCATTGGACAACCGAGAAGATGCAGAGCTACCAGCAGGAGGCACAGCAGATTTATGCTGCCCTGCACGGGGCAAGCCCGTTTTTGGCAACACGCCTGCAGCAGAAGATAGACAACTATGACCAGTACTTCTCACGGTGATTCCGAAGGACATTCGCAGGAACCCGGTATGAGCCAAACGTTTCTGCACGATATCGGCATTGAGCTGTTAAGCGGCGCTTCGTGGCACACTGTGCTCAGCGACCCGCGATGGTGTAATCAGCCGGCCTACCTGCATTGGGAGAAAGACCGCCTGGATGGTGAGATCGACCTGGAAGGGGTCTACTTCAGTGAGGAAGATGCGGACCGGGCTGCATCCAACAGCCCGCAATGGCGCTCACCCTACACCTGGAAGATTTTCACGGCAGCAACGACCTTGTGCCACCTTGCCAATAATATGCGGGCGCATACTCTGCTGGCCCACCATATACGCAAGGCGCTGGCCGATGATCCTGCTGCACAACCGGTAACAGTGGGGGTTACCCAACGTGATACGGCCTATTTTTCCCACGACAAGACCAGGATTGTGCTGTTTGAGGGGAGCGCACATTTCGGCCTTTCAGATACCGAAAAATTCACAACCAGAACCGACCCGCCGCTGGCCGGACTTTTCAATGAGCAGGGGCAGATCGTCATACCGGCGCAGTTTGAGAATATCAGCAGCTTTCATGAAGAGCTTGCCGAAGCCAAACTGAACGGCCTGTACGGTGTGATCAACCGTGACGGTGCGTGGGTGATTGAGCCATCATTTCTGTATCTGGGCGGCTTTTTTGACGGCCTCTGCACGGCTCAGACAGAACAGGGATGGGGGGTGATAAACCGGGAAGGCGAATGGATAATTCCGCCTCGCTATCACGACTCTATCCATTTTAGGGATGGCTTGGCAAAGGTAACGCTACAGCAGGGGGCAATCAAACACTATGGCCTGATAGATCAATCCGGCCAGGAAATCATACCTGTCCGCTACCGGCAACTTGAATCTTCAGGCTCGGAGTGGGACCGCTGGGAGCCGGTGCTGGTCTGCGATGACGCAGGCACGTGGGGAGCGTTTACCACCAGCGGCGATCTGAAGATTCCCTGCATACATGACAGCGAAGAAGCGCTGCGAAAACTGCTCAGCAGGCGCAGAGAGACCGACGAGGAAGATGCAGAGGAGACAAAAACTGCATCAGCTTTGACAGATTCAGGGGCTGTAGCGCAAGGACTCCGACTGCTGGCCGCAGGCGCAGGAGTACTGTTTCTATGCGTTGTAACCGCCTATTTCCGGGAGCAGTTAAGTCACCATTTCGGTACAGCAACCATGTTTCTGCTGTTGTTCGCTGTGACACTGTATGGAATAATTTTGTTTGTCAGGGGGGTGGGGCTGTGTGTATTTAAAAACGAAGACACTGGCATTATGATGGCTATCTTGGGTCTCGTAATCGGCGTAGCATACATGGCAATCATCTCTTTATGGTAACGTCCATTCCGATCTATCCGTCCAACCTTTTACCTGCCTGCCAAAGGAGTTGTGTATGAAAAGCGGTATCCTCTACTGTTTGCTATTGTGCTGTATTCTGCTGACCGCTTCCACTGCAGTTGCAGAACCTGTCGCTATTGACACCCCTGAAGCCCTGTTTGCCTCATCGGGTATTAACGAGTTAAACCAGAAAGCATTTTTGAAGTTAAACACCAACGGACAGCTCCTTGTCTACGACTACTATCGGAAGGGGCTTGCCAACAACACCGGTATCAGTGACAAGGAAAAGAAGTTTTTTGCAAACAATCTGATAGAATATTTTGAATCATTACATAACATGAATCTTTATATCGATGAATATAGAAAAGGAAATAAGGACGCCAAGTTCAAGGGTGGGGTGTCTCTAGAATTTTGCGGCTATAAAATTGACAAGTACTCAAAACTGTCTACCGGATTGCCCGAAAAAGGCAAGCAGATAGACAAGATATTTTTTAAAATTGTGGGTGAAAGGATCCGGCAGGCAGATGAAAGCATCCGGCAGGACAGAGAAGAGATCCGGCAGACAGACGAAAGGATCCGGCAGACAGACGAAAGGATCCGGCAGACAGACGAAAGGATCCGGCAGACAGACGAAAGGATCCGGCAGCTAGACAAGAGCATCCGGCAGCTAGACGAACTCATCAATGTGTTAGACCGATTGATAACAGCACTGTAAACGGGATGCAGGCGGATGTTTATGAGAATCCACCCGTCGACTGGCACCACGCCTTCGGCAGAAGAGTGAAATCGATACCGAGACAGGTTGCCCTGAGGTAAGCATGGCGCAGAAGACATCCCCACTATCGTATGTAGTCAAACGCCTGCTGGGAGTAGTTTTTTTGGCCATAGGGTTGTGGCTGCTGTGCAACATGGCAGTCACCTTCCACGTGCTTGTTGACAGCGCCCATACCAGCCGCGATTTTCGTGCTCTCTGGGTATTTGGCATCTCTGGGGTGGTGCTGATTGCTGCCGGCGTGGCCCTTGTCCGCAGGCCAAATATCTTTGATGGACTGTGAGCCAGTTGTTGGAATACCACCTCTGCCGGTTGATGGAGAATCTGCATGTCTGACGAAATCATAGATACCGCCACCAGGCCTTGGGCTGGCAGGTTCAGTAATCCGGATGGTGAGGAACGGTTCGTTGTCTACCTCCCGCTACGCAACCCAAAGGGGCACGCCACAACCGTAGAACAGCACGCAGCATACGCTGATGAAAATCAGGCCGTAGGCCAATGCCAGTATTTGATTGACGACTTCCTTTCACAGGCACTAAAACCCGGCATGTGTGGCAGTGCGTTGTTCGAGGTCTACCGCCATGAAGGCCCTGATCCGTACATTGTGCTTGAATCAGGCGCATTCTGGAAAAGTGCTTACGCCTTTAATGCCTGGCAGCATGCAAAGACGGCCTGTTATCGGCTCTGCAATGAAGAACAACCCGAGCCAACACGCACGTTGGCAGACCTGAAAGGCCGCTACAGAGAATACAACCGCCTGCAGCTGGCCGGCCATCTGCTGCTTGGTCGTGAAGTCAGGGTTATCAGGCCA
>DKFG01000234.1:0-122 GCA_002452325.1 Geobacter sp. UBA6802 | reverse complement strand
TCAGTGGCTGGGAGTTTGACTGGTCAGTTGAACTGCCGGTGATCTTTCAACGGGAGGGGATGGATGACATCACCTTCGGTATCCCGTATGAACTGCTTGAAGTTACCCAGAGTGATCGTGTT
>DKFG01000054.1:15671-18779 GCA_002452325.1 Geobacter sp. UBA6802 | reverse complement strand
CTTTTTTTGAGCAGATGGGGGAGCCGTATAAGAAGGAGCTGATTGAAGATATCGGCGCTGAAACGGTTTCAATCTACACGCAGGGCGGGTTTGCTGATCTCTGTCGTGGTCCGCACGTACCCAACACCAACAAGCTGAAGGCGTTCAAGCTGCTTTCGATTGCCGGTGCCTATTGGCGTGGCAATGAAAACAACAGAATGCTGCAGCGGATTTACGGCACCGCCTTTACGGATAAAAAAGAGCTGGAAGCCTATCTGCACCGCCTGGAAGAGGCCAAACGCCGTGATCACCGCAAGCTGGGGCGTGAGTTGGATCTGTTCTCGTTCAATGATGAGGTGGGGGCCGGTTTTGCCATCTGGCACCCCAAAGGGGCCATGCTGCGTACCCTTCTGGAAGATTTTGAGCGTAAGGAGCATCTCAAGCGGGGCTATGATATCGTGGTCGGTCCGCAGATCCTCAAGACCGATCTTTGGCAGCGTTCCGGTCATTACGATAATTATCGCGAGAACATGTACTTTACTGAGGTGGACGAACAGAGTTTTGGCGTCAAGCCGATGAACTGTCTCGCCCATATGATGATCTACAAGTCACAGCTGCGCAGTTATCGTGATCTGCCTCAGCGTTACTTTGAGCTGGGCACGGTGCATCGCCATGAGCGGGCAGGGGTGCTGCACGGTCTGTTGCGGGTGCGCTGCTTTACACAAGATGATGCCCATATTCTCTGTACGCCTGAACAGCTGGATAGTGAGATCAAAGGGGTACTCGGCTTTGTCTCCGATGTGATGGGTATCTTCGGTTTCGAGTATGAGATGGAGCTGTCAACTCGCCCGGAGAAATCGATCGGCAGTGATGAGGACTGGGAGCGTGCCACCAGCGCTTTGTTGGGAGCACTGAAAGATACTGGTCGTCCCTTTGAGATCAATGAGGGGGATGGTGCCTTTTACGGACCAAAGATCGACATAAAGCTGCGTGATTGTCTTGACAGACGGTGGCAGTGTGCTACTATCCAGTGCGATTTTACCCTGCCTGAGCGGTTTGACCTTACGTACGTGGCTAGTGACGGAGAACGGAAACGGCCCGTCATGGTGCATCGGGTTATCCTAGGTTCCATTGAGCGGTTTATTGGTGTCTTGATCGAACATTTTGCCGGCAATTTCCCGTTGTGGCTTGCACCGGTACAGGCGGTTGTCCTGACGGTTACCGATAACCAGATCCCCTATGCTCAGGAAGTGTTCAAAAAACTTAGGGCAGCCGGTCTGCGAGTGCAGGAAGACCTGCGTAACGAAAAGCTGAACTTTAAAATTCGTGAAGCTCAGCTGCAGAAGATACCGTATATGCTGGTTATCGGTGACAAGGAAGTTGAGCAGGGGACGGTCACACCGCGCTATCGCGACGGCAAGAACCTGCAGGCCATGTCACCTGATGCGTTTATAGCGTTTGTCGAGTCCGAAGGTAAGGCGTTTAAATAATGAAATTATTACTGTTAGTTGTATCTCAGGAGGTGCTGCCATAGCTGCCCCGGCAAAAACTGCAACCGTTAATATCAATCACGCCATTCGTGCTTCTGAAGTACGTGTCATCGCACATGATGGTGAACAGCTGGGCATCCTGACATTACGTGAGGCTCTTGAAGCTGCGGAAGCTCGTCAACTTGACCTGGTAGAGGTGTCCCCCACCGCTACGCCGCCAGTCTGCAGGATTATGGATTACGGCAAGTTCAANNATCAGCAGAGCAAAAAACAGCAAGAAGCCAAAAAGAAACAGGTACAGGTACAGGTTAAAGAGGTCAAGATTCGGCCTAAGACCGATGATCACGACCTTGATTTTAAGATCAAACATGTGCGTCGTTTTCTGGAAGAGGGGAACAAGGCTAAGGTGACCTTGGTGTTCCGTGGTCGTGAGATTACTCATCAGGATATCGGCAGGGCCGTGATTGAAAAGTTTGCCTCTGAACTGTCGGACATAGCTGTGGTGGAGGTGGCTCCCCGTGTAGATGGCAGGCAGCTGTTTATGATTGTTGCCCCAAAAACGAAGAAACACTAAGCTGTATTGAATTTTGATAGTTAAATCGACACCATGAAGGAGTAAGACCATGCCAAAAATCAAGACCAATCGCGCAGCAGCCAAGCGCTTCAAGAAGACCGGTACCGGCAAGGTGAAGCGGGCCCACGCCTTTACCAGCCATATTCTGACCAGCAAGTCCCGTAAGCGTAAGCGTAATCTGCGTCAGGGCAACACCGTTGCTGCCGTTGACCAGAAGAATATCTGTGCGTTGATCCCCTATATGTAAATCAGAGACAGCCCTGCTGTCTCGCCCCAGAATCGTGAGGAAACGGCCCCTTACGGATCGGGTAACTATCACAAAAGGAGTAGAAGATGCCGAGAGCAAAAGGTGGTTTTAAGACGCGGCAACGCCGCAACAAGGTATTGAAGCTTGCCAAGGGTTACCGTGGTGCACGGAGTAAACTGTTTCGCAGTGCAACCGAGGCAGTTGACCGGGCACTTAATTATGCGTTTCGTGACCGTCGCGTTAAGAAGCGTGATTTCCGTTCGCTCTGGATCATGCGTATTAACGCTGCATCCCGTCTTGCCGGTCTGTCCTACAGCAAGTTTATCTATGGATTGAAAAAGGCTGATGTGCAGATTGACCGTAAGGTGCTGGCTGATATTGCCATTACCGACCCGAAAGGTTTCGCCGAGATAGCGGCTTTGGCCAAGGCCCAGTTGTAAACCTTGACGTTGCGTAGGTAAAAGGGATGGGGGACTGCTCTCCTGTCCCTTTTTCCGTTCTATTCCATTCTCAGCGGGTTAAAGGATCAAACCATGAGGGATCAGCTTGAACAGTTGCGACAACAGGCTTTGGCTGCTGTTGCAGCCGCAGGTACTGAAGATGCTTTGCAGGAGGTACGGGTCAGGTTTCTCGGTCGCAAGGGAGAGCTGACCGGCCTGATGAAGGGGTTGGGGGCGCTGCCTGCCGATGAACGTCCGCAGGTCGGTCAACTGGTCAATCAGGTCAAAGATGAGGTTGAGGCAGCCGTTGAGCAGGCCCTGGATCGCAGTCGCCTTGACACCATTGCTCAAAAGCTGGCCACCGAGCGGATTGATGTG
>DKFG01000054.1:0-15581 GCA_002452325.1 Geobacter sp. UBA6802 | reverse complement strand
ACGACTGGTACAACTTCGAGGCGCTGAATTTTCCTCCCGAACATCCGGCCCGTGACATGCAGGATACTTTTTTTGTAGATAACCAGTTGCTGCTCCGTACCCATACCTCACCGGTGCAGATTCGTACCATGCTGCAACAAAGGCCGCCGGTCAGGATCATAGCGCCCGGCACGGTCTACCGCTGTGATTCTGATGCAACTCATTCGCCGATGTTTCATCAGGTTGAAGGGCTGATGGTGGATACCAGGGTCTCCTTTGCCGATCTGAAAGGAATTTTGACTACCTTTACCAACCAACTGTTCGGACAGAAGACCGGTGTTCGTCTGCGTCCCAGTTTTTTCCCGTTTACAGAGCCTTCTGCTGAGGTTGATATTGCCTGCGTTATCTGCGGCGGTACTGGGTGCCGCGTCTGTAAACAGACCGGTTGGCTTGAAATTCTGGGGGCCGGTATGGTTGATCCAGAGGTCTTCCGTCATGTGGGCTACGACCCGGAAGAGATCTCAGGTTTTGCCTTTGGTATGGGGATCGAGCGGATAGCCATGTTGAAGTACGGCATCAGCGACATGCGGCTTTTGTTTGAAAACGACGTCAGATTTCTACGGCAGTTTTAAGGTCTGGTGAATATATGAAAGTAACCTATAACTGGTTGAAAGAGTTTGTTGATTTTGACCTGACACCTCAGGAGTTGGCAGATTTGCTGACCATGCTGGGGTTGGAGGTTGAGGGAGTCACCTCCCTAGGCAGTGGCATGGATGAGGTTGTGGTGGCGAGGGTTGTTGAAAAAAATCAGCACCCCAATGCAGACAAGCTCTCACTCTGCAAGGTAGACAGCGGTAATGGGATCCTGTCGGTGGTCTGCGGCGCCCAGAACTTCAAACAGGGGGATACGGTTGCCCTGGCCCAGGTCGGTGCGGTGCTGCCCGGTGAGTTCAAGATCAAGCGCTCCAAGATACGGGGGGAAGAGTCCTGCGGCATGCTCTGTTCAGAGAAAGAGCTGGGACTGGCTGAGGAGAGCGCCGGTATCATGGTGCTGGCTGATGACCTGCCACTGGGTAAACCGTTCTTTGAGGCAATAGGACTGAAAGACACCGTATTCGAGATTGGTCTGACCCCTAATCGTGCCGACTGTCTGAGCGTGATCGGTATTGCGCGTGAAATCGCTGCCAAACTGGGAAAAAAAGTTCGCTATCAGTCAGTAGTGGTGCCCGAGTATGGTGAGCCTGTTGACAGCAAGATAGCTGTGGCGATCCAGGACCCGACCGGTTGTCCGCGTTATGCAGCCCGCTTCATCTCCGGTTGCAGTATTGCGCCGTCTCCTCCCTGGCTGGTCAAACGCCTGAATGCGGTCGGTGTCCGCTCCATCAGCAATGTGGTTGATGTGACCAATCTGGTGATGATCGAGCTGGGACATCCGTTACATGCCTTTGATTACACTCAGGTAGCTGGTGGACAGATCATTGTGCGGAAGGCTGTTGAGGGAGAGCTGTTCCGTACCCTTGACAGTCAGGAACGTGTCTTGACCGCAGCTGATCTGATGATCTGCGATAAGGAGCGTCCGGTTGCCCTGGCTGGCATCATGGGGGGCGAGAATTCGGAGATCACCGACCGTACCACCGACATTCTGCTGGAGAGTGCCTTCTTTGATCCGCCGACCATTCGGCGCACCAGTAAACGGCTGGGGCTGCATACCGAATCATCACATCGCTTTGAGCGGGGTGCTGATCTGGAGATGGTGACAAAGGCGATTGATCGTGCTGCCAGTCTGATTGCCCAGCTGTCAGGCGGCAATGTGGCAAAGGGGATTGTGGACAACTTTCCTGCTCCTCGGCCTGCGGTTTCCGTTACCTTTCGTCCTGAACGGGCAAACGCCATATTGGGGTTGTCACTGAGTCCGGATCGGATGGCAGACCTGTTCCGCAATCTCGAGTTTCAGGTGCAGCCGGTTTCTAATAACAGTTTTCAGGTAACCATTCCCTCTTACCGGATTGATATTGAGCGCGAGATCGATCTGATTGAGGAGATCTGCCGTCTGAACGGTTTTGATCAGGTACCGGCCACTCTGCCGGTTGCCCGAGTGATTTCGGATCGTCCCAGCCTGCATCAGCGTCTGCAGCGACTGGTGCGGAATCATTGTGTTGAAGAGGGGATGCATGAAATCGTGACGTTCAGCTTTATCGGTCCAGATGCTGCCGATAAGCTGCTCCTGGCAGATGACGATCCACGCCGCAACGCCATCAGGCTCTGCAACCCGCTGGCCACTGAGCAGTCGGTTATGCGTACAACGTTGCTGCCGGGGCTTTTAGAAACCGCCTCTCGCAACATGAGCTTCCGTAGGCTTGATCTGCGTCTGTTTGAGATGCGCAGGGTTTATCATGCCGATTCAGGCCGGGAGTTGCCCAATGAGCCGATGTATTGTGCCGGCATCATCAGTGGGTTGCGTGACAAGGAAGGGTGGTGCCAGGACAAGGTTGAAGTTGACTTCTTTGACGCCAAAGGGATTGTTGAAAATCTGTTTGATCAGCTGCAGATCGGCAGCGTTACCTGGGTTTCTGATCAACCGGAGCCATACTATCACCCGGGGAAGTCCTGTCGTATTCTTGCGGGTAAAACCCTTATCGGTACGGTCGGTGAACTACATCCACATGTACAGGCCGCTTATGAGGTTGAACGACCGGTCTACTACTTTGAGCTGAACTTTGAAGAGCTGGTGCGCTTGACCGGCAAGGGTGTCGCCATTGAACCGCCGTCACGTTTTCCTGAAAGCGTGCGTGATGTGGCGCTGTTGGCCCCCTTTGATCTGCCTGCAGCCAGCCTGATTGACTGTGTACATGGCAGCAAAGTGAAGGAGCTTGAAGCAGTGGCAATCTTTGATCTGTATCAGGGCGACCGACTGCCTGCAGGAAGCAAGAGTATTGCCCTCAGGCTACGCTACCGTGCCGCCGACCGGACGCTGACTGATGAAGAGGTTCAGCAGCTGCACCAGAAAGTGGTTGTGAATCTGAAGGAAAAACTGGGAGTAACAACCCGTTAATACAGTTGATTGTACGAATATGCTTGCTAAATAGCTCTTAAATAGTTAGTATCTATTTGTACTGTCTAATCTCAAAAAGGAGCACACACGATGAAAAAAATGATTTCCGTAGTAGTGACCGCTGCATTCCTGAGCATCTCTGCCCTTGCCTTTGCTGCAGAGCAAAAGGTAACCGGCCCTATCGAGAAGATTGACGTACAGGGTGCTGCGGCTACCGTAATTGTGAAGGATGGCAAGACCGGTGCAAAGCATGAGGTTGTGGTAAAGGATCAACTGACCCTGGACAAGCTGAAGGATAAGCGCATTGTGGTTGGTGACGAAGTACGCGTGAAGTATGAAGACACCAACAAAGAAAGCAAACTGTTCCGTAAAACTGCCGGTTGCTAATTACAATAATTCGGTATTGTCTGAGGGCACCGTGTAACACGGTGCCCTTTTTTATTGTGCGCCCGGCAGGGCGCGTGGGGCGTAAGCCCCATCAAATCAGTCGTGGTGACTGATTTGTGACTTGGAGGTGCAAGTCCTCTACGGACCCTGATGACGGGAACCGTTAGCCGGACGGCAAGGGTGTCCGTTGTGAGACGGAATCTGAAGGAAGCCGCAGGCAAAATCCCGGCCCGACGAACAGAAATCGCATACGAGGCAGGCATATCCGGGCGAGAAGGCAATTATCTTCAAAGCCCGATAGTCATCCGGGAGGGTGGGGCTGTAGATGCGGCGGGTATATGGGATGAAGGTCACGCGCATTACCCGGGGAGATCTGTCAACCTGCCTTGTGCTACCGGCATCGCGAGGTGTCGGGATGGGTTTTCAGAAGTCAGCAGACGCCATAGTAATCGGCTTGACCACCCGATGAAGGGCAGAACATGAAACAGCGGACGGGAGCCCTGAATTTTGATGACGGCAGGAGCAGCAGAAGGCAGGGATGAGACACCCTGCGCCACCCCGGAGGGTAGCGGTCGGAAACCGCGAGAGCATGGCTGTGGTGCGGCAAACGTCACGGGAAGGAAGGACAACTCTTGTCCGGGAGCGGCAACGGGACTGATGGAAGAGATCGTCAGTCGCGGCAACATGATGGCGGCCTACTCACGGGTTGTAGCCAACAAAGGCGCCCCCGGCATTGACAATATGCCGGTAGCAGCCTTGAAGGGTTACCTCCACGAACAGTGGCCGCGCATCAGAGAAGAACTGCTGGCGGGCAGCTACACCCCGCACCCGGTACGGAAGGTAGAGATACCCAAACCGGGAGGAGGGACAAGGATGCTGGGGATACCCACCGTCCTTGACCGCCTCATCCAGCAGGCAGTACATCAGGAATTGAGCCGTCTGTTCGATCCGGTATTCTCCAGCCACTCCTATGGGTTCAGGCCCGGACGGAGTGCCCATCAGGCCATCAAGGCGGCGAGGCAGTATTTAGCCGAAGGGCGCAGATGGGTAGTCGACATTGACCTGGAGAAATTCTTTGACCGCGTCAACCACGACATCCTCATGTCACTGGTCAAACGCAAAGTCAGAGACCCGCGGGTACTGTCGCTTATCGACCGCTACCTCAAGGCCGGACTATTCGAAGGTGGAGTTGTCACCGCACGGGTAGAGGGCACGCCGCAAGGCGGACCGTTATCACCCCTGCTGTCCAACATCCTGCTCGACGAACTGGACAAGGAACTGGAAGCCAGAGGCCATGCCTTCTGCCGCTACGCCGACGACTGCAACATCTACGTTGCCACCAGGGCAAGCGGTGAACGGGTCATGGCATCACTGACAGCATATCTGTCCAAGCGGCTCAAGCTCACGGTCAACCAAACAAAAAGCGCGGTAGACCGTCCGTGGAACAGAAGCTTTCTTGGTTACAGCATGACCTTTCACCGCACTCCCCGTCTGAAAATCGCGGACAAATCGGTGCAACGGCTCAAGGCAGCAATCAAGGAAACCTGCCGACGGGGGAGAGGACGAAACATCCGCACCGTCATCGCAGAGCTGGCCCCGAAACTCACGGGGTGGATCACCTACTTCCGCCATGCAGAGGTAAAGGGACTCTTCGATGAACTGGATGGGTGGTTGAGACGGAAACTGCGGTGCATTGTATGGCGGCAGTGGAAGCGGTCCTACACCCGAGCAAAGAACCTGATGAAACTGGGGATACCCGAAACAACGGCATGGAAATCAGCCACAAACGGCCGCGGCCCCTGGTGGAACTCAGGAGCCGCACATATGCAGAAGGCGCTTCGGAAATCCTACTTCGACAACTTGGGGCTGGTCTCGCTTATGAACCGACACCACCGACTTCAACACATTTCATGAACCGCCGTATACGGAACCGTACGTACGGTGGTGTGGGAGGACGGCGGGAGTAATTCCGCCTCCTACCCGATTGTGGTTTCTTTTCAGGGGATTGAGTCAGGGATGTTGGTAATCAACAGGGAACCATCCGAGAGCACCTCTTTGCGAAAACGGGCTCTGGTGCGTTGAGTATGGGTTGCAGAGGCTATCTTGATGCTACTGCCGGGCATGAAGGCAGTAGTTATGTTGTTACCCGCCTGCCACGCCTCAAAATGGACATGGGGACCGGTGGAACGGCCGGTACTACCGGCAAGGGCAATAGTTGCCCCTTTTTTCATCAGCTGGCCAGGCTCAACCAGATTGGCACTGTTATGCCCATACAGGGTAATCATGCCGTTGTCGTGCTCGATCAGCACGGTCAAGCCATATCCTGAACGCATTCCAGAATACACGACAACACCATCAGCTACGCTTTGAACCGGGGTGCCGGTGGGGACGGCAATGTCAATACCGTTGTGGTGGCGCCAGGTGCCGTCAATCGGATCGGTACGCATGCCGACACCGGATGTGATGGTGCCATTCACCGGTAATATCTTCTCATGTATGGCACTCGACCGCTCCGCGGTGGGGTTAATCTGGGCTGCAACGGTCTTTTCAATGATCTCTTTCAATGAGGGCGCCGGTGTCTTTTTGCTTTCATTTGACAGGGCCTGGGCGGTTTTAGCCCTGCGTGCAGGCGTCTTGCGGGTCTTGATGACCACTTCGGCGTCTTTGGTCAGCGGGGCATCGGTAAATGTTTCAATACCGTCAATCGTAACAAAGCGGTAGATATCGGCCTGGACAGGTGCAAGGGCTGCAAAAAACAGCAGCCAACCGGTCGACAGGATGGTAAATTTACTCTGACAGAGGTTGTGTCTCATGAATAATGCGCCTCTATTCTCAGCTTGTGATGGCGGAAATTTTCTGATACATACAAATAGTTTACTTGTACTATACTGCTTCAGGACCGGTATGGCAAATTTTACGGTCTCCTCCAGCGATTCAAAGCCCACAAGGATGGCGGCGTGACCTTTTCCTACTATGATAAAATAGTGCGCGGGACTGAGACTGAAGACAATCTGGTTATCCTTCAGTTTCTCAAGGGGATGGTTGGCCAGACCTTTTCATTCCTTAACTACTACAAAGAAATACCGGTGTCCTATGACGCACGGTTGCTCTCGGTTGAAAACGGTATGGTCGAGTTTGAGGTGCATGAATACCAGGCCAAAGTGATCACCCTTGAAAAAAAGGCGTTGATTCGTGCCCATGAAAAAAGCCCGATACCGGACGATCTGGTGGGTGATGCGTTTTATGTCAATGTTGCCCGAAAAAGGACCATACTTACTAACTTTCACTACGCCCGCATCCGCTCAGACTTGAGGCGCTTTGTGCGGGTCTGCCTTGAAGGGCATCGCGCTGATGCTGATCTGCACTGCGGTAATGAGGTTGTTGCGGCCACGGTGCGCGATATTTCCCTTGGTGGCGTGGCCCTGCGTCTCTCTGCAGATGTGCTGGACATAGCTTCTGACGCCGAAGTGAACCTGATTCTTAAGCTGGAGACGAAGGACGCTGCATCAATCTGCGAAATCGGCGTTGCCGGCACTGTCACCAAAATCGTGGGGGATGCCCCCGATCTCACCTGTATCATGGAATTCCACCCCGATCGACACTCCCAGCAGGCTCTGGCCTACTATATCAACCAGCGGCAGGTTGAGATCATCAGAGAGCTTAAAGAGTTTGCAGCCTGATTTTTTTCAAGTTGTAGCGCCTAAAATCGCGCCACATGCTTGATGCAGTGCTTAAAAAATGTGCTTCAGTAGTGTTGTCTGTTTTGTTGTTGAATAAATAATCTGTATTATTTTAGATGGTTGTATTCCGTGTAAATTTGGCAATCTGATTGCATAGCTGTAGCCAGATGTCGTTGTGAAGCTGTACCCTTATTGTCTAAAACTGCCGCGAAGGGAGAGTCTGTGATGAAAAAGGTAGAGGCGATCATCAAGCCGTTTAAGTTGGACGAGGTCAAGGAGGCCCTAAATGAGATCGGTATCCAGGGTATTACCATCAGCGAAGTAAAAGGATTCGGACGTCAAAAAGGGCACACTGAGCTGTATCGTGGTGCAGAGTATGTGGTCGACTTTATTCCCAAGATCAAACTTGAAATCATCGTGAGTGATGCTGTGCTTCCCAAAGTGGTTGATGTAATTGAAAAATCAGCAAAAACCGGCCGGATCGGTGACGGCAAGATATTTGTCACACCGGTTGAGGCAGTGGTTCGGATCAGAACCGGCGAAACCGGAGAAGATGCCCTCTAACTTCGTTAGCAGTTTACCTTCCCATATTGAAAGGAGACGTTTTATGACACCGAAGCAGGTTGTAGAGTTTGCAAAAGAGAATGGCGTTCAGATGGTGGACTACAAGTTCATGGATTTTATCGGTACTTGGCAGCATGTATCAGTACCGATTTCTGAATTTGAAGAGGAAACCTTTGAAGAGGGCCAGGGTTTTGACGGTTCTTCCATCCGTGGCTGGCAGCCGATCCACGCCTCTGATATGATTCTGTTGCCAGATCCCGTCACCGCAAAGATTGATCCGTTCATCGCTGTGCCGACTCTGTCGCTGATCTGTAATATTTTTGATCCGATCACCAAGGAAGATTACACCCGTGACCCCCGTAATATCGCCCGCAAAGCTGAGGCCTACCTGAAGTCTACCGGTATCGGCGACACCGCCTTCTTTGGTCCTGAGGCAGAGTTTTTCATCTTTGATGAAGTCCGTTATGACTCCAGCTCCAATCAGGCTTTCTATATGGTGGATTCGGTCGAAGGGACTTGGAACACTGGCCGTGAGGAGTTCCCCAATCTGGGCTATAAACCGCGTCACAAGGAAGGTTATTTCCCGTGCGCTCCCACCGATTCCCAGAATGATCTGCGGAACGAGATGGTTATGGAACTCCAGAAGGTCGGCATCCGTGTTGAGTGCCAGCACCACGAAGTTGCCACCGGTGGTCAGGCTGAGATCGATATGCGTTTCTCTTCGCTGGTTGACATGGCTGACCAGCTGCAGTGGTTCAAGTATGTTATCAAGAATGTTGCCTGGCGTAATGGTAAGACCGTTACCTTCATGCCCAAGCCGCTGTATGGNNAGACCGTGACCTTCATGCCCAAGCCCCTCTACGGCGACAACGGCTCCGGCATGCACTGCCACCAGTCCATCTGGAAAGATGGCCAGAACCTGTTTGCCGGTGATAAATACGGCGGGTTGTCCCAGATGGCCCTCTGGTACATCGGCGGTATCATCAAACATGCCAAGGCGCTGTGCGCTATCACCAACCCCACCACCAACTCCTACAAGCGTCTGGTGCCGGGTTTCGAAGCTCCTGTGAACATGGCTTATTCCAGCCGTAACCGTTCAGCTTCACTGCGTATCCCAATGATGTCCACCAACCCCAAGGCCAAGCGGGTTGAGTACCGTACTCCCGACCCGTCCTGCAACGGCTACCTTGCCTTTGCTGCCATGCTGATGGCAGGTCTTGACGGTATTGAGAACAAGATCGATCCGGGTCAGCCTCTGGACAAGGATATCTACGGTCTGTCACCAGAAGAACTGAAAGATATCCCGTCTGCTCCGGGTAGCCTGGATGAAGCGCTCAAATGCCTTGAGGCCGACCATGAGTTCCTGCTGAAAGGCGATGTCTTTACTCCTGATGTTATCGAAAAATGGATCGAGTACAAGATGGAAGCTGAAGTTAACCCGGTTCGTATGCGTCCGGTTCCACTTGAGTTTGCTCTGTACTACGACATCTAATCGATGTTTGAGACCTGAAGACCGGAAGGGCGGGAGCAATCCCGCCCTTTTCTTTTCCTGCCGGGGCTTGATTGACTTCATCTGCCGCATCTGTTAGAAGGTATGCTTTACTGATGACAGGAAAAAAACATGATTGAAAATATTCTCTTCAAGCTGTCAATAATGTTGGTGCCCGGTTTGCTGGCAATCACCTGCCATGAAGTCGCCCATGGCTATATTGCCTGGCGCTACGGCGACCCAACGGCCCGCATGCTGGGGCGACTGACCCTTAATCCACTGAAGCATATCGATATCTTTGGTACTCTGATGCTGGTGATTGTAGGCATCGGCTGGGCCAAACCGGTGCCGGTGGTAATCGAAAATCTTCGTAATCCCAAGAAAGATATGGTGTGGGTCTCAATTGCAGGGCCGGTCACCAATATTCTGTTGGCCATTGTTTCGGCAGGGGTGTTACGGCTTATCCTGATGGTTCCTCCCGGCAGCGGTGCTGAGATAAACTTCATACTGCAGCCCCTCAGTTATATGGTGGCTTTTTCTGTCTATATCAACCTGCTGCTTGCATTTTTTAACTTGATACCAATTCCGCCTCTGGATGGCGGGCATGTGCTGATGGGGCTATTGCCGTATCGCCAGTCAGCCGCCTTGGCCCGGATTGAACCCTATGGCATGGTCCTGATAATTGTACTGGTATTCTTTACGCCGATTTTTCAATACCTGCTGCTGCCGTTGCTGATGGCTGGCATTCAGCTGCTGGCAGGTCCACATAGTTTGCTGGTGTTCAAAGTTGCAAGTTTCAAGGTCATGTAATTAACGAAAAGGTGCTACTTAAGATGCAAAAACAACGTGTAGTCAGTGGTATGCGTCCTACCGGACGTCTTCATATCGGTCATTACCATGGTGTTCTGGAAAACTGGATCAAAATCCAGGAACAGTTTGACTGTTTTTTCTTTGTTGCTGACTGGCACTCACTCACCACTGAATATGCCGAGACCTCGGGGATTAAAGGCTCTGCTCGTGAGATGGTACTGGACTGGGTTGCCTTCGGGCTTGATCCGTCAAAGTGCGTAGTTTTTGAGCAGAGTCAGGTTGTCCAGCATGCCGAGCTGAACCTGATCCTGGGGATGATTACCCCGGTTTCCTGGCTTGAGCGTAACCCGACCTATAAGGAGATGCTGGACAATATCGAACAGCGTGATCTTTCTACCTTTGGTTTTCTGGGGTACCCGGTCCTGATGGCAGCCGATATCATTCTCTACAAGTCCACCCGTGTACCGGTCGGTCATGATCAGTTGCCGCATCTTGAGATCACCCGCGAGATTGCCCGGCGCTTCAACCATCTTTATGACTGTCAGGTCTTTCCCGAGCCTGAGGCGCTGCTGACCGAGACTCCCAAACTGCTTGGCCTTGACGGGCGCAAGATGAGTAAATCTTACAACAACTCGATCTACCTGTCTGAAACAGCAGAGGAGACCGCTGCCAAGATCAAGGGGATGGTGACTGATACCCAGCGTGTCCGCCGTGCTGATCCCGGTGATCCAGAACAGTGCGTGGCGTTCAACCTGCATCGGATTTATCTGCCGCAGGACAAGCAGGATGAAATCATACCAGCCTGCAAAAATGCCGAAATCGGCTGTGTTGACTGCAAGAAGATTCTTACCCAGTATCTGAATGAACGTCTGGCCCCCTTCAGGGCACGTCGTGAAGAAATAGCTCAGGACGCCTCATTTGTGGATGATCTGCTGGCAGAAAGCAGTCGCAAGGCTGCGCAGGTGGCCAGCCAGACCATGCAGGAAGTACGGGCTGCACTACGTGTGTAACCATGCCGCAAGCGGCTGAAACATCTCCGACATCACTCTTCGAGGGGGCAGAGCAGGGCTACAGCATCAAGCTGGATGCCTTTGAAGGCCCCCTTGATCTGTTACTCCACCTGATTCGCAAGAACGAGGTGGATATCTATGACATCCCGATCTCCCTGATTACCCGCCAGTACCTTGATTATCTCAAATTGATGAAAGAGCTGAACCTTGATCTGGCCGGCGATTTTCTGGTCATGGCTTCAACCTTGCTCCAGATCAAGTCGCGCATGCTGTTGCCGTTGCCTGACCCGGAAGAAGGAGAGGGGGAGGAGCAGGAAGACCCACGGGCAGAGCTGGTGCGTCGCCTGATAGAGTATCAGCGTTACCGTGATGCAGGATTGGAGCTGGGAGCGCGGGAGCTGCTTGGTCGTGAAGTCTTTGCTCGTCCCTGTGCCGATGGATGCTGCCTGGAAGGTTTCGTACCTGCAGATGATGGCCCGATTGAGTTGGATCTGTTTGAACTATCAGAGGCCTTTAACCAGCTGTTAGCCAGAATACCCACAGCCCGTGCCCATGAAGTGGCCGGGCAGGATACCTTAAGTATTGTTGATGCCATCAATGAGATCCTTTCCCGATTGGACGGCCATGAATCAATGGAGTTTGAGTCTCTGTTTCTGGATGATATGAGCAGGGAGCGTATGATCGTTACTTTTTTAGCACTACTTGAGCTATGTAGAATTAAGTTGCTGAAAGTAATACAAAACAGTCGTTATGGAACGATCCATATCTTCCCGTCAGTAGCAGCAACTGACAATGATGGAGCTTCAGATGCACTTCCCTTCGCTTAATGCCATAATTGAAGGGTTGCTGTTCGTCTCTGACGGTCCAATGACATTAGACCGCTTAACCGAGCTGCTTCCTGATTACGAGCGTGCCTCGGTTCGATTGGCAGTGCAGGAACTGCGTGATGATTATGAACAGCGTGGTGCGGGCGTGCATCTGGTGGAAGTTGCTGGAGGCTGGCAACTGCGTACTGTACCAGAGTTAATGCCCTATCTTTCGCGGATGGTGAAAGGCAGGCCAGCCCGTTTTTCTCAATCAGCCCTTGAAACCCTTGCCATCGTAGCCTACCGTCAGCCGATAACCCGGCAGGAGATTGAATACCTGCGAGGTGTTGATACCGGTGCTGTACTTAAGACATTACTTGAAAAAAAGCTGGTTAAGATCCTGGGAAAAAAAGATATTCCTGGCAGACCTATTATCTACGGCACCACCCGTGAATTTCTTGAAGTCTTTAACCTGAAGGACCTGAAAGGTCTTCCCACCCTACGTGAGATCCAGTCTCTGGATGAAGTACCGATCTTTGAGGTTCAGGAAGAGTTGCCTCTGGGGGGAGAACAGAGAGGAGAGCCATGATCCGGCAACCTGCAGTAGCAGGCCAGTTTTATCCTGGCACAGAACAGGCGTTGCGTCAGGAGCTGCAGCAGCTTATCCCTGAGACCTTCCTTAAACAACAGGCCATTGGCGTGATCTCACCCCATGCCGGGTATATCTATTCCGGCAGCACAGCAGGAAAACTGCTGGCTGGCATTTCCATGCCTCGCACCGTCATCATTCTTGGCCCCAACCATCATGGTACTGGCTGCCTGGCTGCTCTTTCACCAGAAGCTGGATGGCAAACACCCTTAGGAGTAGTGCCGATTGAAAAACGATTGGCTGGCTTGATTCAGCAGCAGGTGCCAGCCATTCAGGAAGATGCTGCTGCTCACCTTCGTGAACATTCGCTTGAGGTACAGCTGCCATTTCTGCAGTATCTGCGTCCTGATGTCACTATTGTGCCGCTCTGCCTGGCTTTTGGTGATTATGCCGGTTGTGAACTTGTAGGAAATGGTATTGCAGCTGCCATCAGAGAATTTGGAGAACCGGTGCTGATTTTGGCCAGTTCTGATATGACCCATTACGAGTCTGCGAAAAGTGCCAAACAAAAAGATAGCCTGGCTCTTGAACGTGCTTTAGCTCTTGATCCTCAAGGCCTTGTACAGGTCTGTCGCAGTAACCGGATTACCATGTGCGGGGTAATTCCAGCCGCAGTCATGCTGGTGGCAGCCAAAGTTTTGGGGGCCACCAGTACAGAATTGGTGGACTACACAACCAGCGGTGAGGTGTCAGGCGATTATAACCAGGTAGTAGCCTATGCAGCAGTGACTGTATTTTAAAGCGATATTTTTGAGGGGGACTGGGACCTGAACCACCAGGAGGACGTATATATGGGCTTATCAGAATATTTATTTGTTTTTGCATTTTTCGGGGTGCCGGGTGTTTTGGGCGCATGGTTAGCCCGCACCAGAGGAAAGAACCCCCTGGTCTGGGGGCTCTTGTCTGCACCGTTTCCATTTTGTATCTTTATTCTCTGGTTTCAGAAACCAATCAGTGAGGTGCCTGGATACTTCCGCAAATGTTTGACATGCG
This sequence comes from Geobacter sp. UBA6802, assembly GCA_002452325.1. Taxonomy (GTDB): domain Bacteria; phylum Desulfobacterota; class Desulfuromonadia; order Geobacterales; family Pseudopelobacteraceae; genus Trichlorobacter. The sequence continues at coordinate 2,162 of DKFG01000054.1, read as the reverse complement.
GTGCTGTGTATCCATGGAAGTTGGATTCCTGCACATACTGTGGTGCAAAATTAGAAAAATAATGATCCTATTCTATGTTTAATTCCATTGGTTTGTCGTCTCTGGTAAGCAGAAAATCAAAGGGAGGCAAGCCTCTTTGCAGAAGAATTTGAAGAATTCTGGGGCTGAGCACCTCCTTCTGGTTTTCTGAAGCAAACCTAAGAAAAATACGTAACAGCGCCTCAACTGCCTCAACCGGTTCGCCCTTGATGTCTTTCACCTGTTCGTCATGTCCCAGGGTAAACATGGCAGGGTAGGTACCATCCGGCTTGAAGTACCCCATAATTCTATGCACCTCGTCTTCTCCCAACACTTCTTTTGTCTGAATCAAAATTTCATTGAGCGCTGCAATAAGGACAGGCATTTTTTCGCTGAGTGATGAGATGATATCAAGTCCCACCTGCAGTTCTTCCATTCTATCCATAAAGAGCTCAATCAGTTCTCCTTTGATCAATCCTCCATGTTGTGGCATCAAAGCAAGTGGTGCAGGTTCAAGGGCACGGATTTTCTTTATGGCCAGTCTGATTGCTTCATTACTGGGCATATACAACTGATGAAATGCCTTGATACCGGCCCAGTTGGCTTCAACAGCATGTAACTCTGTTGCTGCGATACCGCCAAACAGGTCACCGGTAAAAAGAATCCGGGATTCAAGGTCATAGATCATGCAGGCCCCACGGAAGTGACAGAATGGGGTAGGGATGAATTGCAGCTTATGACCTGTGGGTAGTACCACCCGCTGTCCCTGAACCTTGTCAACCGCCCGGAAAGGGGTTTGTGACATGCCGTTCAGATTTGCCAGACGCCAGGTATCTTCAGTGGCTATAACGGTGAGGTTCTGATTCAGCTTGGTCAGCATCGGCAACACCCCGAGTACGTCAGGGTCTTGATGGTTGATAAAGGCCAGATTTATCTTGGCCAGGCCTCCGGGCAATACGGCTGACACCTTTTGAGACAGGCTGTCCAGATCATTGGTTGGACCTGGGTCTATCAGAAGCGTTCCTGTAGTGCCATTTCCTTTAAAAATACGCAAAAAACTGTTTCGGCTAAGAAAGGTTTTGGTGCCTGCACCTACCCAATAGACCCCTGGCGCAAGTTCACTGGCCTGATCAAGGTTGATAAGATTTTCCATCTGATTTAGCTCCCTATGGATTTGTGATGATATCTGTATTGAGGTGCTTCTAACATAATTGATCTATTCAAGATATCTGCCAAAATATCTGTCTGAACCTGAAGTGTGTTTTGGGTGATTTAAATTCAGCAGGGTGAGTTACTGGCTTACCTGTATAGGCGCTGGCAGTTGTGTGTTTTCATCCCAAATGATGATTCGTGAGTTTACACATTACAGAGGATGTGTCAAACAGGAAAAAGCAGTTAAGAAATTTATCTAACTCAATGAATTAATTGCGATTAAAAATTTGATTGAGGTGATTAAAGATTAGGCAGTATAGATAGGGACAGCAAATGTTGCCGAGTTTTTTGTGAGAGTTATTTTGAAATACTTTCAAGGGCTTATATTGATAAGCCCTTGAACATTGATTGCCATCTTTATTCAACTTTTGCAAACTTCCCTTTTTNNGTTTCCCCGCATTTCTCGCATTTTTGTGGTTTGCAGCGGCCTTCTTTGCTAAAGCCGCAGGCACATTTCCAGGTTGCCATTGGTATATCACCTCCTTGTCGCTATTTTATGCAGACCTTGCGAACCTCTTTTAAATCTGTAAGCCCTTGAAAACATTTTAAAATACCATCCTGCTTCAGGGTGGTCATACCGTCATTGATAGCCTGCTTACGTATCGCTTCAATCTCTGACTTGCGTTTGATCAAGGTCTTCATCTCATCTGTGCCTTTGAGCAGCTCATGGATACCCAAGCGTCCTTTATAGCCGGAATCACCACACTTTGCACAGCCAACCGCCTTGTGGAGCTTGATGGTGGCTGGATTAATACCGGTTTTTTTAAAATCTTCCACGCCATACTCCAAAATTATATCTTCCAGCTCTTTGCGGTCGGGCTGGTATTCCTGTTTGCAGTCACAGAGACGGCGGCAGAGACGCTGGGCCAGAATACAGAGAATGGCATCAGAGAAGGAGAACGGGTCAAGTTCCATATCCAGCAGACGGGTAA
>DKFG01000262.1 GCA_002452325.1 Geobacter sp. UBA6802 | reverse complement strand
TGTATAAAAACTGGCGTGATCTGATAAAACCGAAGCAAATTCAGGTAGAAAAAGAAACGCTGAGTGCAACCTATGCGAAATTTGTTGCAGAACCGTTTGAGCGTGGATTCGGTACAACATTAGGTAACTCGCTACGTCGTGTGTTGCTTTCATCGTTACAGGGTGCTGCTGTTACATCGGTACGGATTAAAGGTGTTCAGCATGAATTTTCTTCTATCCCTGGCGTTACTGAAGACGTTACTGATATTATTTTGAATCTCAAGAGTGTCAGGTTGCGGTTGCACGGCAGCGATCAGGCAATCATCAGGATTATCCATAAGGGAAACGGCACGCTGAAGGCTGGTGATATCATGGTTCCACATAATGTGGAGATTATGAATCCTGAGCAACATATCGCCACCTGCGGTAAGGATGCGTCACTTGAAATCGAGATGACGGTTAAAATAGGCAAAGGATATGTTTCTGCTGATCGTAACCGTGACGAGAAGGCACCAGTCGGAACTATCCCGATAGACGCAATATTTTCACCGATTATCAAGGTTAATTTTGTTGTTTCCAACGCTCGTGTTGGCCAGATGACTGACTATGATAAGTTGACTCTTGAGGTTTGGACTGATGGTAGTGTCTCCCCTGAGGACTCTATCGCATACGCTGCTAAAATCATTAAAGAGCAGATGTCTATCTTTATAAATTTTGATGAAGAATCTGAACCGCAGGAGCTGGACGAGGCTGCTGAGGACGATGGCAAGATAAACGAAAACCTGTATCGTACTGTTGAAGAGCTTGAACTGTCTGTCCGCTCTGCCAACTGTCTTAAGAATGCAGGTATCAAGCTGATCGGTGAGTTGGTATCCAAGACTGAAGCAGAAATGCTAAAGACCCAGAATTTTGGTAGAAAGTCTCTCAACGAGATAAAAGATATTCTGAACGAGATGGGACTTACCTTCGGCATGAAGCTGGACGGTTTCCCTGACCCTGATGTAGTGAAGCGTCTCCGTGGCGAGCAGAAGGATGAAGAATAGCATCAGGACGATGCTTACATCTGTAGAAAAGTAGAAAGGAAGAACCAATGCGTCATAATAAATCAGGCAGAAGGCTTGGCCGCACCACGAGTCACCGTATTGCCATGTTCAGGAATATGGTAACCTCGTTGCTGAATAACGAGCGAATCATCACTACTGATGCCAAGGCTAAGGAGATTCGTTCTGTTGCAGAAAAGATGATCACTCTAGGTAAGCGCGGTGATCTGCATGCCCATCGTCAGGCAGCAGCTTATATTCGTGAAAAAGCAGTGGTTACCAAGTTGTTTAATACAATAGCTCCTCGTTATAAAGAACGCCAAGGTGGCTATACCCGCATTATAAAGCTTGGACAGCGCCTCGGTGATGCTGCATCTTTATCAGTTATAGAGCTGGTTGAAGAGCAGGCTGCTGCTTAATAAATAGCAATTTGTTCTTTACACAAGCGACCTCTACGAGGTCGCTTTTTTTTATGGTGCGCCCGGCAGGGCGCGTGGGGCGTAAGCCCCATCAAATCAGCCATGGTAGCTGATTTGTGACTTGGAGGTGCAAGTCCTCTACGGACCCTGATGGTGGGAACCGTTAGCCGAACGGCAAGGGTGTCCGGGGCGACCCGGAATCTGAAGGAAGCCGCAGGCAAAACTCCGGCCCGACGAACAGAAATCGCATACGAGGCAGGATATCCTGGCGAGAAGGCCTTGCTCTTCAAAGCCCCATAACCATCCAAGAGGATATGTCTGTAGATGCGGCGGGTATATGGAGTGAAGGTCACGCGCATTACCCGGGGAGATCTGCCGTCCAGCACTGGGCGAAATCCGGGGCATGGCGATCTGGAAACAGATTGACCTCATGTTCGGCAGAAGTCAGCAGAAGCCATACGAACTGGACTAACCACCCGGCAAAGGGCTGAACACGATGGAACGAACAGGAGCCTTGAATTTCGATGGCGCGAGCAAAGGCAGAAGTCCCGGAAGAGATACCGGGGGCCGTGTTGGAGGGTAGGGGCCGGAAGTCCCGAGAGCATAACAACGGTGCATCAGGCGTCACGGTAACGAGAGAGACTTACTGGGCGGAAGCGGAGACGCGCCTGATGGAAGAAATAATCAGTCGCGCCAACATGCAAAAGGCCTACAATCGGGTGGTATCCAACAAAGGAGCGGCAGGTGTGGACAACATGTCTACCGGTCAATTGAAAGGCCACCTGCAAACAGACTGGCCGCGCATCAAAGAAGAACTGCTGAATGGAACGTATAAACCCCAACCGGTACGGAAAGTAGAAATACCCAAACCAGGAGGAGGCACAAGGATGCTTGGTATCCCCACCGTCCTTGACCGTCTCATCCAGCAGGCAGTGCATCAAGAACTCGGGCCGTTGTTTGAACCCGGCTTTAGTGCAAGCTCCTACGGGTTTCGTCCCGGCAAGAGCGCCCATCAGGCAGTACAAGCCGCCCGTAAAGCAGTAGAAGGTGGCTTGAGATGGGTGGTAGACATTCACCGTGCGCAATTCTTTGACCGAGTCAACCACGACATCCTCATGTCGCGGGTAGCGAGGAGAATCAAAGACAAGCGGGTACTGCATCTTATCCGCAGCTACCTGCAAGCCGGCCTTTTCGAGGGAGGAGTAATCACCCAACGAGTAGAAGGGACACCGCAGGGAGGGCCGTTATCACCCCTGCTGTCGAATATTCTGCTCGACGAACTGGACAAGGAGCTGGAAAGACGGAATCATACCTTCTGCCGCTATGCCGACGACTGCAACATCTACGTCAGAACTCAGCGTTCAGCAGAACGGGTTATGGCCTCCATCACCACATTCCTTGAAACACGACTAAAACTCACGGTCAATCAGGACAAAAGTGCTGTAGACCGTCCCTGGAAGCGAATCTTTCTTGGATATGGCATGACGTACCACCGCACCCCCAAACTAAAAAATAGGGAAAAAGGCGCTGGATCGTATCAAAGCCAAAATCAGTGAAATCAGCCGCAAAGGGAGAGGGAGAAACCTGAAGCATGTCATCGAAGAAATCACCCCGATACTGCGTGGATGGTCTAACTACTTCAAACTATCCGAAGTAAAGAAACCCTTTGAGGAACTTGATGAATGGATACGCCGGAAACTGCGCTGCATCATATGGCGGCAATTGAAGCGACCATTCGCGAGGGCAAAGAAACTGATGCAACGCGGGTTGTCAGAGGCGAGGGCATGGAGAAGTGCCCTGAATAAAAGAGGCCCCTGGGGGATATATCCTACTTCACGAAACTGGGGCTACTCTCACTACTCAACCAGTTTTACCGCTTTCAGCATTCAACGTGAACCGCCGTGTACGGAACCGTACGCACGGTGGTGTGGGAGGACGGCGGAAGTAATTCCGCCTCCTACCCGATCTTAGAACGCTACAGGTGTCAGGTAATGAGATCCACAACCAGGCCCTTGATGCCGATTACTGAAGCGGTAATAGCCATTCGATCTTTTTGCTCTTTCACGATCAGTTCATAGAGTTTGTCAGCCTCTTTATCAATAACGGTGATAATCTCATAGTATCTAGGGTTCGACGGGGTGCCGCCGATCTTTTCAAGACGATATGCCTCGCCGGACACCTGCTTGACGATCCTGCTCAGAAGTTCACGAAAGCATTTGAAGTTCTGGATGATAGGGTCCTGCTCGAGCATCTTCCCTACGCTATCCAGTTCCTCCCTGAGTCCGTCAATGGTTTGCTCAAACCCGTTCTGTTCCTGTTCTCTGGTTTTAAGCTCACTTGAAAACATCGAAAAAAGGCTGTTTCCTGTCTTTCTGGTGGAGACAGCCCCCTGTCCTTTGCGGAGTTCTTGTGCATCATGTTTTGTGCCAATGCGCATAGTGGTTATTCCTTGTTTAACAGCGATTACGTGTCAGTATAGCAGCATGAATCAGGTTTTCAACAGCAATTGGTTGTGCTAGTCTCACATGATCGAAGCTATGAACAGGAGTGCTGGTGCTTACTGTAGAGGAGCGTAAAAAAAGGATTCGTGAAGCAGCTGTTATCGTGCTTGCTGTCGTACTGATTGTTCTTCTAACAGGCATTGAAATCCGTTTGACGCAACTGAGTTCTAAGGCGCCTCTCTCCAGTAACGTCGTCATCTTCGGTATGATTAATGTTATCGTGCTGCTTGTTGTTCTTCTGGTGTATCTTATCAGCAGAAATATTATTAAGCTGCTCGTTGAGAGCAGGTCAAAGTTACTGGCTACCCGGCTACGTACCAAGCTGGTAATTTCTTTTGTTGGCCTTTCCCTTGTCCCCACCATGCTGTTATTCTTTGCATCTGCCAGTTTTATTACTAATAGCGTACAGAATTGGTTTAATGTACAGGTTGAGACTTCACTGAACGAATCACTTGAAGTGGCGCAAACCTACTACAAGTCTTACGCTGCTAATGCCCTTTTTTATGCGCACCGGCTAAGCGAAACCATCAAGCGCGATCGTTTGATGAACGACGCACAACTACCTTTACTGAAGGAGGTGGTGCGTGCCAAGCAGAAAGAGTACAATCTAGGTATCGTTGAAGTGTTTTCTGCCCAGCGTGAGGAGCTTATACGTGCTTCAAACCCTGACGTTCCAACCGGTGATATCACCAGCCCTACTTCTGAAGACATTAATCAGGCTTTGTCCGGCAAAGATCTGACGAAGGTTAATTCCGTTGGAAAGGCAGACCTGATTCGTGGGATTGTGCCGATCTACTCCACTTACAATGATCGGGATGTGGTAGGGGTGGTGGTAGTCAACTATTATGTACCTCACTCGTTGGTGAGCAAGATGCAGGATATTTCAGCGTCTTATCAGGAGTTTCGGCGCCTCAAGATTCTTAAAAAACCGATTACCACCGGTTACCTGCTGGTGTTGTTTCTGATTGCTGCAGTAATTGTCCTTCTCGCTTTCTGGATTGGCATCTACCTCGCTAACAGTATGACCAAGCCGATACAGGCGCTGGTCGAGGGGACCAGGGCTGTTGCTGATGGTGATCTTGATGTAACCATTGATGCTGAGGGGCCTGATGAAATCGGGATGCTGGTCGGCTCCTTCAACACCATGATCAGGGACTTGCGAACGCAACGCCAGACCTTGCACGCCACAAATCAGGAACTTACCCGTAGCAACCAGGAAATTGAATCACGTCGTCGCTACATGGAGATCGTGTTGCGCAATGTGGCTGCCGGGGTTATCTCTGTTGATCGTGACGGCGGGATTACCACCATCAACCGTTCAGCTGAACGGCTGCTTCAGATTGACACGGTCAGTGTACTGGGTAGAAATTTCCGTGAAGTGCTGCGGGATGCGCACCTTGAGATCGTACGTGATTCCTTGCGAGATATGGCCATGACCCGCAAGGAGACCATCAGCCGTCAGATTACCATTGATGTGCGCGGTGAACGGCGTGTACTGCAGATGAATCTGACCATGCTGCGTGATGAACAGGGCGTCTTCCTGGGGTCGGTTCTGGTGCTTGATGATCTGACCCAGATGGTCAAGGGGCAGCGGATGCAGGCCTGGCGCGATGTAGCGCGTAGGATCGCCCATGAAATCAAAAATCCGCTCACGCCAATTCAGCTCTCAGCCCAGCGTCTGAGGAAGCGCTACCTTGGCCGTTTTACCGCTGAAGACGACGGTCGAGTTTTTGATGAGTGTACCAGTATGATCAGTAAAGCGGTGGATGAACTTAAGGTGCTGGTTAACGAATTCTCAAATTTTGCCCGGATGCCGGCAGTACAACCGAGTAATAACAGTTTGAACGATCTGGTGCGGGAGACGTTGACTCTCTATCAGGAGGGGCATCGTGATGTTGATTTCCGGTTTGAGCCGGATCAGCGTTTGCCGCTGTTGAGAATAGATCGTGATCAGATTAAGCGGGTATTGATCAACCTACTGGAGAACGCCGTGGCAGCCATGGAGGGGAAGGGGGGTATCACCCTCAGTACCAGCTATGATCCGGAACTGAAAATGGCCTCATGCGCCATTGCCGATAACGGGCCCGGTATACCGGCTGATATGAAGTCGCGCATTTTTGAACCCTACGTCACCACAAAGCAACAGGGTACCGGGTTAGGTCTGGCCATAGTCGCCAGTGTTGTTGCCGATCATAACGGTTTTGTACGGGTGCGAGACAACAAGCCCAACGGCGCCTGTTTCGTAATTGAGCTTCCGGTTTAGCAGCTTGCTAGGGGGGAATATATGTCACGCCTTATTCTGGTCGTTGATGATGAAGCGAGTATCAGGGCCTCGTTGCTTGGTATTCTGGAAGATGAGGGCTATCAGGTGCTGTTGGCTGACAACGGAAGTGATGCCATTGATATGATTCGCGAAGAAGTGCCTGACCTGGTGCTGCTGGATATCTGGATGCCGGGCATGGATGGTATTCAGACCCTTGAGCGGATTCGGAACCTCTTTCCTGATCTGACGGTTGTCATGATGTCAGGTCACGGCACCATTGAAACTGCTGTTAAGGCAACACGAGTAGGAGCCTATGATTTCATTGAGAAACCGTTTTCTCTCGACAAACTCCTGATCACCATCGGTAATGCGCTGTCTTACAAAGAGCTGCGCAAGGAGAATGAGGCACTGCGCATTGCCTCGCTCAAAGAGCATGAGCTGGTCGGTACTTCTGCAGCTCTTGACTCGGTCCGCAGCCAGATACAACGGGTTGCCCCGGCATCAACGCCGGTTCTCATTGTTGGCGAAGAAGGGGTTGGCAAGGAGCTGGTGGCTCGTGCTATCCACCATTACAGCACGCGTCGGGATCGGTCCTTTGTGGTTGTCAACTGTAGTGCCATTCCTGAACAGCTACTGTCCGACGAGCTGTTCGGGCATGAACGTGGTGCATATACCGGTGCAACCAATCAGAAGCGGGGACGTCTGGATCTTGCTGATGGTGGTACCCTGTTCCTTGATCAGATACAGGAGCTTTCACTCAAGGCGCAGGAACAGTTGATCCGATTGCTTAAGGAGCAATGCTTTGAACGGTGTGGCGGCACCCGTCCGGTTATGGTTGATGTGCGTGTGATTGCCGCTTCATCACGTCCACTTGAACAGGCGGTGAAAGCGGGACAGTTCCGAGATGATCTGTATCAGGTGTTGCAGGTAGTTCCGCTTGCACTGCCGCCGTTACGTGATCGTCGTGAAGATATACCCCACTTGGTCAAGCATTTTGTCAATCAGTTCCACCGCCGGGAGGGCTGGGAGCCCAAACGCTTTGATGAAACAGCACTTAACTGCCTGCAAAGCTATGATTGGCCTGGTAACATCAGGGAGCTCAAGAACATAGTGGAGCGGATTCTGATCATGGCCTCAGGGCCGGTTGTGACGGACGACGTCCTGCCGGAGTTGATGCCGGGTGGCAGCTGTCATCAGTACCCCATCGACACGACGGATTCTGACAAGGTAGAGACAATGCAGGCCGCCCGCGAGGAGTTTGAGCGCTCACTAATTCTGTCCAGAATGAAGCAGTTTGACTGGAACCTTGATCCGGCAGCAACATCGCTGGGCCTGGAGCGGACTACCCTGCAACGCAAGCTGCTTCAGTATGGCCTGACTCCGGACGTCTGACCACCACACAGAGGAGAAACCTCATGGAACATATCTTAACCAGTTCAGAGCAGCATGTCGCCACCATCACCTTCAACCACCCCGAGACCAGAAACAGTCTGAGTCGCCAGGTTCTTGAAGAAATGTTACGCGCTATCGAAGCTTTTTCTGCTGATCCTGATGTCAGGGTGCTGGTACTCAGGGCGCCCGGTGGATCAAATGTCTGGTCATCCGGTTTTAACATCCATGAACTGCCGGTTTCCGGTCGTGACCCACTATCCTATAACGATCCGTTGGAGTGTGTTCTGCGTGCGGTACAGCGCTTTCATTCGCCGGTAATCGCCATGATTGAGGGGTCAGTCTGGGGAGGAGCCTGTGACCTGTCCTTTGTCTGCGACATAGCCATCGGGTGTCCGAGTAGTTCCTTTGCCATCACTCCGGCAAAACTCGGCCTTCCTTACAATATCTCCGGGGTCATGCATTTCTTCAATATTGTTGGTCCCCGTATTGCCCGTGAGATGTTTTATACCGCAGAACCTATCTCAGCAGAGCGTGCGCTGCAGGTGGGGATTCTGAATCATCTCGTCAGTGTAGAAGAGCTTGAACCGTTTACCTATGGACTAGCCCATCGGATTGCTGCAAACGCGCCGCTGGCTAATCGTGTCATGAAGGAGCAGATGCGTCTGCTGGCAGATTCGTATCCCCTTCGTACCGAGACCTTCGAATACGTTCAAGGCTTACGTAGACTGGTTTACGACAGCAGCGACTATCAAGAGGGGAAAGATGCCTTTCTGGAAAAACGGAAGCCGGTGTTCAAGGGAGAATAGTCGCCGACTGCTGGGGGTTAAGTCTTTCAGTGACTTGTAAATGAAAAAACGGGGATGCGATTGCTCGCATCCCCGTTTGCTGCTTTCAAGCCGATCAGGCGGTGATTAGTTGCGGCCGCCAGCCTCAGCC
>DKFG01000288.1 GCA_002452325.1 Geobacter sp. UBA6802 | reverse complement strand
CCGCTCTGCGGGTGGTCATGACTGATGCTTTGCAGTCATGCAGGCTGATCGAGTACAAAAAACAGGGTGCGCTATGAAGACGTTCCAGGACGCAGAACATATCATTGTTTTAGAGGATGAACCGACCCTGCGCGGCGATCTGGTCGAGTATCTTGAGGCCTCCGGTTTTTCGGTGGTTGGCGCCGGGTCGCTGGCCGAATACCGGCGTTTGAGTGCGCTGCGCAGGCCTGATCTGGTGCTGCTGGATATCAATCTGCCGGATGGCGATGGTTTTACCCTTGCCCGTGAACTGCGTGGCGCCGGTACCTGCGGTGTGGTCATGCTGACCAGTCGCGGTACCCTGGAAGACCGACTAACCGGCCTTGATTGCGGGGCTGACGCCTATCTGGTCAAACATGCTGACTTACGTGAGATCGAGGCCACCATCCGCTCGGTCCTGCGGCGTCTTGCGGCGCAGCCGCCGTCGGAACCGGCCTGGCGCTACGATCCCCTTTCCTGGCAGTTGCGGGCGCCCAACGGCACGGTTGTCAAGCTGACCGCTTCCGAAGCGGTGTTTGTCGGGCTGCTCCTGGAAATTCCCGGTATGGCCGTACCAAGAGGCCGTATTGCTGCAGCGTTGCCCCGCCCCAAGGATGGCAGTGATCGAAGTCTTGATACCTTGATCAAGCGGCTGCGAAAGAAGGTTGAAGCAAGCACCCTGTCTGATTTTCCGGTTAACGTGATTTATGGCGTGGGATACTGTTTTGCAGCCCGGGCCTCGGTAAGTCAGGTGTCGATCTGATGCTTCAATCTGACCACTGTTTTTTATGACATTACGTCGTTGATATGAACAGTCCGTCAGGAGGTACTATTATTATGATCAGAACATGCACAACTGCCGTACTAACCTTTTCCCTCTTTTTGACGCTTCTCTTTACCGGTTGCGGCAGTGATTCCTCACCATCACAACCAACGGTACGCAAATCTGCCGTAACGGACGGCGTGATGCAGTCACGGCGTCAGGAATATATGATGGTACCCCTTCTGGACGGCAGAGTGCTTCTGGCCGGGGGATACGACACCGGCGACGCTGCCCCCCTTGACAACGCCGAGCTATTTGCTTCAACGACAAAAACCTTTACCATAACAGCAAACAGCATGAGCTCGGCACGCTATCAGGCCGCTGCTGTCCGTCTGTCTGATGGCCGCGTGCTGATTACAGGGGGCCAGGATGATCAGAACGTTCTGTATACCGCTGATATGTTCGATCCGGCTACCAACCGCTTTACACCCACCGGCCCGATGCAGGTTGCCCGTATAATGCATACCGCCACGCTGCTGCCGGACGGCAGGGTGCTTATCACCGGCGGGAAGAGCCATGAAGGGGCGGTCGTGAGTTCGGCTGAGATCTTTGATCCGCAAACCGGCAGGTGTACCCTGCTTAAAAACAAACCGCTGTATTCAAGGGCAGGACATGCTGCTGTCCTGCTGAAAAACGGCAAGGTGCTGATCGCCGGCGGCATCTCCGGCTTGGGCGATCTGTCACGCGGGGGCGAGCTGTTCGACCCGGGCACTGAAAAGTTTACCCAGACGAAGGACTTCAGCGGCGGCGGTCGCCTGAAACCAACCGCCACCCTGCTGAACAACGGCAAGGTGCTGGTGGCCGGAGGAGGAACAGGCCTGAACTTTGTCACCCATGACAATGCAGAGCTGTATGATCCGGAAAGTAACAGCTTTACAGCCACTGGTACACGTATGTACACCGGGCGCATCGGTCATGCAGCGGTAATGCTGGCAAACGGCAAGGTATTGCTTGCCGGTGGATTTTTCTATGAAAACATGCAGAGTGCCTTGGGCACCGCAGAGCTGTACGACCCGGTCAGTAACACGTTCAGCCTGACTGGTTCGCTGAACTTTGTCAGAGGCGGTATCAGCGGCGCGCTGCTGGCGAACGGTTCCGTACTGATAGCCGGGGGCAGGGATACGATCGAATACTCGCGGGCCAGCGCCGAGCTGTATGACCCGGTCAGCGCCGCCTTTACCGTCAGCGGTGGTATGAACCGTGAGCGGGTGCTGGACGGATCGCTGCTGCTCAATGACGGTTCGGTCCTGATCAGCGGCGGCCTGGACACCCTGGGCACACCTTTGAAAAGCGCTGAACGCTATATCCCTGCAACAGGGCGGTTTGTGCCGATCAGCGGCGGGATGCATACCCCCCGGTACGGCCATACCCCGGTCATACTTAAAAACGGCGCTGTACTGCTTGCAGGTGGCAGTACCGACCGGGCTGAGTTGTACGATCCGACCGAAAACCGCTTTACCCCCCTGGCAGCCGCCATGAACAGCAGCAGGCGTAACCATACCGCAACCCTGCTGCAGGATGGCAACGTCCTGCTGGCTGGAGGAGAGGATGCCGACAGTAAGGCAACCACCACTGCAGAGCTGTTTCTGCCTGCGTCCAGCACCTTCGTGCCGGTGGGCAGCCTGTCCGTGGCGAGAACACTGCATACGGCTCACCTCATGCCGGACGGTAGGGTGCTGCTGATCGGCGGGACCTCATCAATGAACAACTATACCCAGAATGCCCTTGCAAGCGCTGAGCTGTATAACCCGGCCACCAGAACCTTCACTGCCGTTGCCTCGCAGATGTCGGCGGCACGGGTTAGCCATGCCTCACATATCCTCCGCAACGGTGCCGTATTGATCAGCGGCGGTCGCAACGGGGATGGACTGCTGTCAACAACAGAGCTGTTCGACCTGTCCACGCTGACCTTCCGCCCTGTTGCGAACATGCCGCTGCCTCTTTCCGGGCATCGGATGGTGCTGCTTGCGGACGGCACGGCAGCGCTCATCGGCGGTACCACCTATTACGAGACTGAATTTGGGAGGTACTATACGAGCTCCAGCCGGACGCTATTATATAATCCAACGTCAGACAGCTTTGCAGCAGGACCTTCGTTACAGTCGGAACGTGATAGTTGCCTTGCCCTGGGACTGCCGGACGGCAGCGTTCTCATCAGCGGCGGTGGTTTTTTCCCGAAGGGTCACAAACGGGTAGTGCTGGAGACCGCAGAGCTGCTGCTGCCGTAGCAGGATGTGGCGCCGGACACCGGCATACACAGAGCAGCTAAACAGATTGGAGGCCAGAACATGAAAAAAATCAAAGGTTTGTCACGCCGCGATTTTATGAAGACCATGGCGGTGCTGACTGCTGCGGCGGGCATGCCGGGGCTGTTGCAGTCCTGCGGAAGCAGCGGTGGGGACAGTGGAAATAAGGAGATAAAAACCCTCTATTTTGACCATTCCCACCTCAACTATGCAGGCTATGATTTTTTTCTTTCCGTGGGCGGAAACGAGATCAAATTACTAAGAACCACGCCGGAGTTGATCCGTGATGCAAAGAAGTCAAATGACTTCTTAAGGTTAGTGCCTGATTCCCATATTACGCATCTGCTCCCAAACCTGGCGCTGCCTGCAGATGATGTCCAGCTGCTGTACGTTAAAAAGGTGCCAACCTTCCCTAACGCTGACAGCCTCTGGGGAACGGTGTCTCTGTTCCTGCATGTCCCCAGGGCGTCCCTTGACAAGGCGCTGCCGACCTCGGACAGGACAGGCAGGGGTGCGCTCAAGGCAAAATACTACGGGCTTGTCAATGATATGAACGGCGCCTACGGCTTTGATGGTGAGGAGGAGCTGATAGCCCCCACTGATACGGCGTCGGCCATTGTCTTCAGCTTCCCGGAGATCATGTCCTTTGACGCTGACAGCGCAGCCCATGTCATGCACAACATCATCAGCCAGGAGCCTGCGACAGAGGTGCTGGCACAGATCATCAAGGCCCAGGGAAACAGCTGGTCGGAGAACGTGGTGTTGAAGGATGATCAGGGCAATCCGTTGCGGGACGACGACGGCGCCATTATCCAGATAATCCAGTACAGCGAAACCACCATGCAGTTTGCCGGGGTGGCCATCAAGGATTCACTGAGCGCCGTCAAGCAGGATCCCCTGCTCTATGTCAACCTCTCCGATGTCACCGACCCATCAGAACTGAAGGGGAAACTCTGCACCCTGCAGGATGGACGCAGCTATACCGATGCGTCCACGGTTGCTGCTGAAACCCTGAACAGTGATGTGCGCATGACCTTGACGGACGTGTGCACCGGCGGCGGCTATAAGCTGCAGTACCTGTCCGGAAAAAAGGATGCCGGGAATACGGTGACCCGTTTCAGGGCCGTAAACAGCTATACACGGCACCTGTCCATGCATGTGCGATACCTGAACGCCAATAACAAACCGATCGCCCATTCGCTGATCGGCAATGATTTCTTTGCCAAATACAGCCCCTCCTCATTTGTGCTTTCCGGCCCCAACTATGAATTCGACACCATATTGCGGGTGGTTGAAACAAACTTTGTTGCCTTCGGCGTTAAGGTCAAGGATACGGAGGTCGATTTTGACATCCCGATCCCGCCCATTGCCAGCAAGATCCAGATCATCGGCTGCACCATCGGGCGGGGCGACAACCATTACAAACATATCCAGACCGGCACGACCCTGACGGCGGTCTTTGATCTGGCCATACCCGGCCTGTTTCTGCTGGCAGGTGCCGCCTCTTCGTACAAGCTGTTTGCCAAGCAGAAAAATGCCGCCATGATCATTGAGGTGATCAGGCTGTTTATCTCATTGCATGCCATTATTATTGAGGCGCTGTCGTCCGGGAATAGCCAAAAGTTGTTGGGACTGGCCGTGGAAATTGGCAAGGCACTGCTGGCGGCGGTCAGTTCAAAGTATCTGCTACCGGCCCTGTTGTCGGCAATCGGCGTCAGTCAGATAGCAAAGGCGATCCCGATCATCGGCGCCGTATTCAGCGCGATTTCCAGTCTTGCGTCGGCAGCCCAGTTAGCCCAGACCACCACGCAGATACTCAATTCTCCCTGGAGCTATGTCAAAACCCTGTCGCTCAGCCATGATATTAACGTTGAAGTACACCATGACCCGAAAAACCCGGAAGGGTTCCCTTCAGTGGCAACCTGTTATCTGGTGACGGTCACCTGCCAGTTGCTTGACGGCAGCAAGGTTGTTGACAGCGCCACCCCGATCCAGCTGAAGGCGCAGATGCCTGCCACCACCAGGACAGCACCGATTATTGCTACAATCCCCAATGTCCCCTACGGCGGCTCGGTATCCATTGCCGTGGGCTTCTACTCCCCCACCGGCTGGCTGGCCGGGTATGCAACCCTTGAGTACGGTGACAACACCAAAGATTACTTTGTCATGACTATCGTACAGAACCAGGTGCCCCTGACCCCTGCCACCTATTATTCGCACAAGGAAAAGACAAACCTGGACAGCCAGGGCAGGCATGTCTGGACACCGACGACCACCCCTCCTGTTCCCACCCCCATCGGACAATGCAACCAAACCCAGGGACAGTTGTGTCAGATCCTTGATATTGCCGACAGCAATACCTTTGCCTCAGTCGGGTATGCCTGGCAGGCCTACGGTCAGGCGTCCCAGGCATGTTCGGGCGGAGCGGGGCAGATGTATTTCTTTGCCAATATCTCCACAACCGAACTGCCGGAGGATTCATATACCCTGTCATGCGGCCAGCGCTCACCGGTCAAGATCACCTATGACCTTATGGGCAACTCCCGTACCCAGCGAAACTTCTATATTGATGTGGACGGCGGCAATGTGATCCGCCAGATCCGGCTGGCCTTGAGGAATAAACCTGAATTTGACGGGCCTGCCTCCAACCGGGCCTGGGGCAGGCTCAATTTCAGTTCGGACGCCATGCTGCTGCATCCCAACGGCAAGATCGTCAGCATCAATGCCACCTTGAGCAAGATAGAGGTGCTTACCCTGCCTCAGGAACCCACAACGGACGACCAGGCCTCGTTTGCCGCCGTCTATGGCGGCCAGGGTATCAGAGAGGGGCTCCTTGACGGCCCGCTGTGCGCCGCCCTGACCCCCAAAGGGGAGATCCTGATCCTTGAGACGGCCAATAACCGTATCCAGGCCTTTGATACGGGCGGCAACCCGATGAAGATATTCAACAACGGCAGGTCCTATTTCGCCCCGCTCAAATACAGCGCAAAGGAGTACCAGTACCTGGATATGGCGACGGAGTACACCGGCTATATCTATCTGCTCTGTTACCGTCTGGATGTGGCAGACTACCGGTTCTATCTGGATATCTATGGGCCGGACGGCACGTTTGTATCGCGGACCAGCAATTTCAGCGGCATGAAGATTGCCGTCAGTTACTGGCGTGATGTCTTTTCAGCCAATATGGAGGCGCTGAAAATGACTAACCAGTCTCTGCCTGCCGTGACCGAGCCGTCCATAAGCAGATGGATACCTTCAACACCATAAAAGAGCAAAGGGAGGCGCCATGAAAAGGCTGTTCTATCTGTTGTGTATCGCACTTACTGCCTGCAGCGGTGACTATGACACTGCAGCGCAGCCACAATTTTCAGACCAGCCGTGGATCTACTCTGAAGAGTTTGACGCCAACCCCCGGCTTTATGCCCGTGATGATCAGACCCTGGTGGTGCGGATAGATGATCGTCTGGCCGCCTCAAAATCGTCCCTGCCGGGCGAGCAGACGGTGCATAACCTGCCGTATTATTTTGATCGCGATACGGATATGACCTTGACGCTGGATACCAATAATCCCTGTATCAAGAGCCTGAAGCTGACCGGAAATGCAACCGGCAATGAGCTGTTTCATATCAACCTGCAGAATCCTTCTGTCCGGATGGACATTCCCCAGGGTAGCTATACGCTGACCATCAGCGAGGTAACTCCCCTGCCGGATCATTGTTCATCCTCTTTCATCTATAAAAAGAAACCAGAGGAATCGTTACCACCCGTCTTGGAGGCAGGGCAGAAACCCTTTGACGCCGGAGAAGGGATCTTCAGGGCCTTCAGGCTGTTGCAATGGACAGACACCGTAAAAAGGATGGAGTTTTTCAAAAACAGCGGCTATCTGCTGAGCCTTGCCGACCAGCTGCCGTCGCAGCCGATCAGTTTTTACAATCAATATATAACCCGTATATCGGCCGATATCACCTTTATGGGTAAAAAGGCCTATCCGCTTATCCCTGAAGGTGGCTTCGCTCCCGTCAAAATAGGAGATCCCGCTCACCTGATGAGTCTCGTGCCCCATAACCTCGACCAGAAACTTTACAAGCTGTATGCCAAGGCCCTTGGCCCACAATCGCTCTATCAGGCCACTATTGTCGCCTATTCTCCCAACAGCGGAAAAGACTGGCACTACGGCGCAAGGACCGGATGCTGGGCCGAGGAAGCCGGTTATGGATATGCAGTGGGTGATTTTACCATTCAGCAGTCCTTTCATAACGGTGGTATCTACGGTGCTGACTACTACAAGAAAGACTGGGCCAAAACGAGGTGGACCGGTTCGGTGCAGTCGTTTTACGAGAACCCCTATTTTGATCAATATGAATTTCAAATAAGCTATGACACCGGCAGTATGGGGGGACGTACGCTTGCCCTGAAACAGCGTAACGGTTCGGCCGGGGACAATTTTGTTTTGACGGATGTTTTTTACCAGAACTGCTGGGGCTGGGAACCGGGGAATTATTCCTACACACTTGGTCTCAAAGAGATCTACCGCTTCTATGATAAAGCCTCAGACCTTGGAACAATTGGAAAAAACGAGGTGGTTTTATATTCCGGCGTAAACTTTACCGGCCAGGCCGTGGTTTTTAATACGGAGTCACCCCTGCCTGCTGTTGATTTTTCAGGTTTTGCGGTTCGCTCCATCCGTGTCGGGCATGATGCCACCATCAAGCTGTTTGACCAAAGCGGGTATAAAGGGAATGTGGCGGTGGTGGGTATTGACATTCCCAATACCGCCAATGATGCGCGGTTTAAAGGACTTGGGCCGATTCAATCCCTGAATGCCTTCCGGGCCATTGAGGTGGTCGTTTCTAACGACTGTCCCGGCTGCAATCTGCAGGATGTCAGCCTTGCCAACCATACACTTAACAACAGGGATTTCCGGAGAACCAACTTTACAAGGGCAAACCTGTCAAACAGCTCGCTCATCAACACTACGCTGATTGACGCCGTCCTTCAGAACGCCCGTCTGGACAATGCCAACCTCAAGAGCGCCAATATGTGCAGGGCGCAGCTCAACAAGGATCCGATCCAGCAAAAGGCTGCCACCTTAAACGGGGCCTACCTGCAGAATGTCAATCTGGCCTATGCCGAGATGAGCGGCGCCTCATTCGTCAATACAAACTTTCACAGCATGACAACCAGAGACTCCTGCGTTCCTGATATCAACTGCAAAACCACCTCCTGCGCCAGCGCCCATAAAGCGACCATGTCCAATACGGATTTTACCGGCGCCTATCTAAGCGGTACAGACATGTCCCTTGCCACCCTGACCGCGGCAAAATTTACCAATGCCCTGGCCCTGGGGGTTAATTTCAGCAATTCAAACCTCTCTTCAGACCCAACAACCGGCCAGAGCGGCGCGGTCTTCATAGGCGCCTTCCTGTTCGGCGCCAATTTCAACAACGCAAAGATGCAAGGGGTGCAGTTCAGCAATGCCTTCTTTGATGATCAGGTGTCTGTGCCGACCGTCAAAGGTGTCGCGGTAGCACACCTCGGCCCGTACCATACGACGTTTCCCAGCTCACCGTTTCAAGGCGGCACTGTATGCCCGCAGTATGTTGTGCCGATTGTCACCAAGGCTGAGTATCTTCCTGTGACGGACCACACGGTCACCTGTCCGAACGGCATGTCGGGGCCCTGCACAGGGGCACAGTGGAAGGCAGCAATAGCAGGGGATCCGTCCAGGTTTAAGATCACCTATGGCGGCGGTTCACCTTATCCTGTACCTTCCCTGTGTACGAACGGGGCGTACCTGCTCTGGTAAGTACATGATGCAGAATTGTTGTCCTGCTTTTAGACGGTTGCACCATAAGGTTCATTGAAAGGGGATTACCCATGTTCAAACAATTAGCATCATTGCTGGCGTTACTCCTGCCGATTCTGCTGTTATCCGCCTGCGGCGACTCAGGTAATTCAGGCAACGGAGCCATCGTTACCAATGAGGTGATTCTGGCCAAATCAGCCGATAATTATCAGGAGGTGCGGCATATCGTGCTGCGGGGCTCCAATCAGGAGATCGGCGCAGCCATTGCCAGGCTGTCAAAGGAGCAGTACCAGGCGCGGCCATTTCCTTTTCCTACCCAGCAGGCCAAGCAGGATAGAAATTCCTATATCCAGCAGAACTTCCCGTACCTTGCCCAGCGCCAGAAAGGTATCGAAGCCTACTACGGCTGGGGGGCAACCGATCTGTACGACAGCAGCTCACTCTGGTACGACATCTTTCCGGTCAACTGCTCTGCCATCTTCTTTCCAAAGGCGGTCACGGCCACCGGAAACTCGTTTACTGCGCGGGTGATGGATTTCTACACCGTGGATATCAACCAGTTCATGGGCAAGAGCAAAACAGCCCTGGGAAACAAGCTCTTTTCCCGTAACTACATCCTTGAGACCTATCCCCAGGATGGCGGCCATGCTGCCATGGTGGTGGGCACCTTTGATCTGATGAACGGGGCCTACGACGGATTCAACGAAAAAGGGCTGGTGATCAGCGGGCTGGTGGACCAGGCGCTGACCTTTACACCGGGCGGTGTGATCCATGACCTGACCAAACTGACCGTGCAGGAGGGATTGAGCTATCTGCAGATGGTGCGTCTGCTGCTGGAAAATGCTACCACTATTGATGAGGTGGAGCAGTTGCTGAAAAATCTCAAGGTCTATTTTCCGGTGGATGGCATCCATTTCCTGATCGGCGACCGCAGCGGCAACGCCGCTATTCTGGAGTTTTTTCTCGACGCTGATAAAAAGATGACCTACACCCTGATCCGTCAGCCTGCAGGTAAACCGACCATCATCACCAACCATTCCATGCGACTGAACTCTGATCCGTCAAAATACACCTACGACAAATCCCAGTCCTACAACACCTTTTACCGCTACATGCGGCTCTATGACTACCTGCAGGCCTCGGCCTTCCTGAAGTACACCCTTGATGACGGTCTGTACGCCATGAGCCTGGTCTATGGCTATGCTGATGACGCCTCGGAAGGTGCTGCGGCGCCGTTTCCGGTGCGCGCCATCTGGTCGGTGGCCATGGATGTTGATGACTTGAGCATGAAGATCAAGTTTTATACTGCCGACAACACGGCGCAGAAACAGCCGGTTATGACCGATGCCTATACCTTCAGGCTGAAGAGATGAATGAAAACGGGGCGGTTTCAGGCCATCCCCTGTACGTTAATCCTTTGACCGGGAGGCAGACAACCATGAAACAGCTGAAACAGTTTTTCCACCATATTTCGCTACTGATACTGCTCGCACTGGCCGGTTGTTCCTCTGATACCGACCACTCTTCCTGCCCCACCTGCATCCATTCTGCCGAAGCGGCTGCCCAGGTGGCGTTGCTGCGGGCCCAGGAGGCAAACGCCAGCGGCACCTTCGGGGTTGGTGGCGCCATTATTGAAAACAGTACCGGCCGCGAAGCGGAACCGTGGCCGAACTACTTTCGCTGATTGCCAGCCTTCCACCGTTTTACACAAGAACTGTCGGGATCGTGCCGGAACAGATTAAGTGACGTTCAGATGAGACATACTGGCTGTCAGTAGAAACAGTTAATCACAGGCATCACACAAGGAGAAAATCATGAACTATCTGCAGATTGTGGTACTGGCGCTGCTACTGGCGCTGCATGCCGTCGGTTGCAGCAGCGACAGCAATAGCTTGTCGGCAGGCGGTTGCCTGGAAAGCTGCGCCGAGTACAGCTTTAACGAGACCTACGCAACCCCCGGCTCCCAGGTCTGTTATAAGGGGAGTACCTATACCAACTCCTGGTATGCAAGTCGTGGTCACTGCCCGGTGAAAGATGATTGTCCCGATTTTTTTGAAGACGGGCTCTGGAAGCTTTTTGATCCCAGCGTGAAACATGAGTTTGCCTACTATGACTATCCTGCCGTCAAGGCTTCCTATCCTGTATTGAAAACCTGTACTGCCACGGATTATGACCAGACATCCATCATAAACCTGATTAACACATCCATCGCCAGTGGCGCTCTGGCCAAGGCTGCGCCTGCAGGCGGCTTTACCGAAGCTGATAAACAGGCGCTGTACCGGGAATACATGCTGCCCTGTTCGCCGGTTCTGTCTGCCTACGAACCGGCCAACGTTGCAACGGTGAAGCGGGTCATGCCGCAGGCAACCTGGGATAAGCTGGCCACCTACACGTATAGCGGAGATAGTGGACTTAAATACATCAATACTGCCGGGCAGCTTGTTTCCTGGCCGGCTGAGACCGGTTTCAAAGCCAACGCCTACAACAACTTCCTTGCAGCAGTTGCCAAATATCCGTTTTTCTGCGGTGAGAAGGGGTACTTCAGCACGGTTGACGAGGCCTGCAGGCATGAACTGGCCTCATTGTTCGGACATGCTGCCCAGGAGACCGGAGGTGGTAGCATCTACGGTTCGTTTACCTGGCTGAGGGAATACGGTTTTGTCAATACAGCTCCAGGCAAGGCCAATTTTGAGATCAACTGTGACAAAACCCCCTTTGACTGCAGCAGAAGCTATGCCCGCTACTACGGTCGCGGCCCCAAGCAGTTGACCTATTTTTATAATTATGCCGGTTTCTCTGCATCCTATTTCAACGGCAATTACGACTTTCTGCTGCAATGGCCCGACATGGTGGCCTGGGACGGCACCATGTTTTATACCTCTGCACTCTGGTTTGTGATGACCCACCAGCCACCCAAACCATCCATCCATGATGTGATGCTGGGCAGATACCGACCACCTCAGACCTGTACCGGTGGCGCCAACTGTTTCGGTCTGGCATACGATGCCGTAACCGGCGTCAAGAACAATTTCAACATCACCATCGAGATCGTCAACGGCGGACCGGAATGCAGATTGATTGCAGACCCCAACAATCCCGCAAAAATGATAGTCAACAACAGTGTCAACTCGCAAAAACGATATGCCGGATTCATGGAAATGCTGACTCTGCTGGGGGCCACAGATCTGCGGGACAGTGATCCATCGGTTACAGGGTGCAACTTCATTGCCAACAGTGGCGGAAATTTCGGATCAGTTACCTCTATTTTCGACACCTCGCTGAACCCAGGGCTGCAAACCTGGCTTGACATGTCTAATACCAGCTGCAAGGCCCAGTCAACCGGGGGGCTTGCCATGATCAGCGTAACAGCAGCCGGTATTGTGGATGCCTGTCTGAAAAAATAAACGCAAGGAAAAGATCATGAACTATCTGCAGATTGTGGTACTGGCGCTGCTACTGGCGCTGCAGGCGTCAATCGGTCCGGTTTCAGCGGCATCAGTGGAATGTCAGGCATCCATCAGCCAGGAGATGCTGGACAAGGGCTACGGTCAAATCGGCAGCGCTGCTGAATGGCAGCAGGCAAAGACAGTGGTGGTGCACACACCGGGGGACGAGATCTTTTTCGGGCTGGCCCATCCGGCAGCAGCCCTGTATGAACGCCCCTTTTCACTTGAAGGGGCCCGCAGGGAGCATCAGGCCTTTATCTGCCTGATGAAGGAGCGGGGGGTACAGGTGCTGCGTCTGACCGATATCCTGCAGGCCGGCACCCTGGATGCCTCCGACAGGCCGCTGCCGGGAAAACATCTGGAGCAGCTGCAGGCACTGGCCCTTGAGGCGCTGCGCTATAACACGGCAAAACTGCCGAAAAAACTGGCCGCAGGTCAGGCTGCCTACAAAAAGCAGGTGATTGCAGCCCTGCATCCCCGTGAGCTGGTGGCAATTATCCTGCAACGGCCTGCCGTAACCCTGCAGTCAACCGCCGGACACAACACTGGCCTGAAGGCCGACTACTCGGAACATCCGCTCATGAACCTCTATTTCATGCGGGATCAGGTGATCACCACGGCAAAAGGTCTGGTGATCGGTCATTTCAATGCCCCGCAGCGTGAGCTTGAGACAAAGATCGTCCGGTTTGCCTATGGCAAGCTGGGGATCACGCCGGTCTATGCTGTGACCGGCACAGCACGGCTTGAGGGTGGTGACTTCATTCCGGCCGGAGACACCGCTCTGATCGGCCAGGGGCTGCGCACCAATCCTGAGGCGATCCGCCAGTTGTTGCAGAACAGAGTCTTTGGCACCCCCCGGGTGGCAGTGGTGAAGGACAGCTGGAAGAACCAGGATCAGATGCATCTGGACACCTACTTCAACATCATTGACAAAGATCTGGCCGTGATTGTGGAAGAGCGGATCGATCAGCGCGATGCAACCGGCAGGATCGCTAAACCGGCTGATCCGGCCAAACGTGCCCTGGTTGACTTGTACGAACTGAAGAACGACAGCTATGTCAAGATAGCTTCAAATATCCCGTTTCAGGGTTTTGTTGAACAGGATCTCAAGATGCGGCTGATTCCGGTCAGCAACGCTGACCAGCTCAAGTACGGCATCAATTTTCTGGCAACCAGCGGACGCAGGATTCTGGCCATTGACGGCGTCAGCTCCGAGTATAAAAAGCGGCTTGCCGATGCCGGGGTGGATGCAGTCTGGATGGATTTTCATAACCTGACCGGCGGCTATGGCGCAGCCCACTGCACGACCCAGGCAATTAAGAGAGAGGTTGTACCAAAGCAGTAACCAGCACTCAGGAGGTGGGATGCTATGACTGTTTTCTTCAGACTACTGCAGCTTGCGCTTGCCGGCGTCGCTGATTGTCATGTCCCAGACCGCATACGACCATTTCACTCCTCAGCAGAGAAAAGAACTGCAACGCTTCGGCACACTGCTGCCAATGCAGATCCCGACCATTGAGGCCATTGGCGGCGGCAGCGCCCGCTGTATGCTGGGAGAGGTTTTTTAGGCAACGGGAGAGGACAGAGAGATCTTGTACGATTCAGACAATGTGGCAGAACAGTATGGAGACCTGCCTTGCCGGGGGGCGGACCCGAGCTGTTCGGCCAGCATTATTGCAAGGCTTAATGCAATACCGATCCGTTAAGCCGTTCTTGCTGAGCTTGTCGAAGTACGAACGGCTTAACCGCCCATCCGGTTTCAGGAAGTTGTTGAACGAAATCGAAGGCAGAACTGTTGACCCCTGTTGCCGGACTATTGTGCTGTTTCTTTAAACTCTGATCCTTTCAGGAGGCTGATATGCATCATGCTGTTTCATACTGCGGTATCACCTTTGAAAACCCCTTTGTGCTTGCCTCTGCCCCACCCACCGCCGGGCCTGACATGATACGCAGGGCATTTGAGGCCGGCTGGAGCGGGGCGGTGATCAAGACCCTGATCCCTGAGCCTGTGAACAATCTGCAGAACCGCTTTGCCGTGATAAGGCATGGCAACAGGATAACCGGCTTTGAAAACCTTGAACTATTAAGCGAGATTACGCCGGAGGCATGGTATGCCGCCATTGCAGACCTCAAACGGGAATTCCCCACAAAGGTTCTGATTGGCAGCATCATGGGGGATGCCAGATCTCCTGACCAGTGGATTAGTATGGCACGGGGATGTCAGGAGGCTGGTGCAGAGATGCTTGAGCTGAACTTTTCCTGCCCCCACGGCTACCCGGAACGGGGCAAGGGGGCTGCCATCGGCCAGAATCCCGAATATGCGGCCCAGATAACCCGCTGGGTAAAGGAGTGCCCCGACATACGGATTCCGGTAATCCCCAAGCTGACTGCCGCTGTGGCGGATATCAGGCATATCGGTGAGGAGCTTGCCGCAGCGGGCGCCGATGGATTCTGCGCCATAAACACCGTCCCATCCTTCTTCGGTTTTGATCTCAAGACATTGCGCCCCAGACCGGATATCGGCGGCTTTACCAGCTACGGCGGCTATTCCGGGCCAGGCATAAAGCCCCTTGCCCTGCGTGCGGTCAGTGAACTGTGCCAGTCGCCCGGCCTGCCGGTCATGGCCAGCGGTGGCATTGCAAACGGCTTTGACGCAATTGAGTTCATGCTGCTTGGCGCCCCGGTGGTGCAGGTCTGCACCGAGGTGATGCTGAAGGGGTACGGCATTGTCGAAAAGATGATGGCCGAACTGGAAGAGTTCATGGGGTGGCATGGCTTCAGATGCACGGATGATTTCATCGGCCTCCGCAGGAATGCGGCAACAGGGTTCGGGAAACTGCCCACAGATGCAGAATGCCACCCGGCTGTTTCTTCTGAGCGATGCACTGGCTGCGGTGTCTGTGTGATAGCCTGCCGTGACGGCGGCTATCAGGCCATAAGCCTCTGCGAATCTTTGGCGGTTATTAACAGGGAGCGCTGCAGCGGCTGTTCACTCTGCAGGCATGTCTGCCCGTCAGGGGCAATACGCTAAGCCTGGAGCAACATTATTGGAGACTTCATGAACGACAAAAACATCAACCACGCGTTTCTCGATGGCGTTCTTCAGGGGAAATACCCCGATGTGTACTACCACTTCGGACTTTCCAGCGCTGACCCGGTAATGGAGAGCCTCAAAGGGGTACGCGCAATCGCGGGGCGGTTTCAGGCCACCCCTCAAATAAAAAGGAGAAAGAAATGAAAAAGTACATTCTGTCCGGATGTATGGTTCTTGCAACAGCTCTGGCCGCAACTGCCGGTGAGGTTGATATGAACCGCCTGAACGCCTTTGCCAAGAAGATGGTTGAATCCAAGAACCAGGCCATCGGCTACCCGATCAACCAGAATGTTGACCTGCAGGAGTTTTACCGCTGGTTTGCCGACACCGGCCTTGCCAACGTGGCCATGAATAATGTGGGCAACCCCCGCAAACCGGCCATCATCCACCTCAACACCCACCAGTTCGAGAATGAGGTGATCGACTTCTTTGCCCCCAACTTCGGGTTCAAAAAGGATGACTACTGGGGGATCGTCACCATGAGCGGCACCGATGGCAACAACCACGGGGTCTACTTCGGTGTCAAGTACCTGCTTTCAAAGAGCAAGAAAAAGCCGATCCTGTACGTTTCCGAAGAGGCCCACTACTCCATCAAAAAGCTGGGAGACCTGCAGAATCTGGACATGCGGCTGATCAAGGCCGACATACAGGGGCAGATGGATATCAAGGAGTTTGAGAAGGCCCTTGATCCCAAACGTCCGGCCCTGGTGGTGATTGCCATGGGCACCACCTTCAAGGGCGGTATTGACGATCAGGTTGCCATTAACAAGGTACTACAGAAGAAAAAGCCGATTGCCGTGTACCGTCATCTTGATGCAGCCCTGTTTGGCGGGTATCTGCCGTTCAGCGACCATAAAGATCTGGTGGACAGGACAAAACATCACTTCGACTCAGTGGCGGTCAGCGGCCATAAATTCTTCGGGTTTGACGAGCCGCTGGGCTTCTTCATCACCACCAACGACGTACTCAAGCGTCAGAACCCGTTTCAGGTCTCGTATCTCAACGATGCCGTCCCCACCATCACCTGCTCACGCTCCGCCCTGGGGCCGCTCAAGTTCTGGTGGAAGATTCAAAAGACCGGGCTTGACGGCTACAGACAGCAGTCTGCCATGATCCTGAAGAATGCAGCCTATCTCAAACAACGCTTTGACGAGCTGAAGTATCCGGCCTGGAGAAACGACTTTTCCAACACGGTTTACTTTAAACGCCCCAGTCAGTGGGTGATGAGCAAGTGGGATCTTGCCCCGGATTTTGATCTGCGTCTTGGCGGCAATCTGGCCCATGACATCGTGATGCAGCACGAAGGCGTTGACACCATTGACCGGTTTATCGAGGACATTAAGAAGGATATGGCTGAAACGACGAAGAAATAGCAGGCGCTGAGAGAGGAACAACAGGTATGCTGTTTCTGATGCCGGTAGCGTCATCTGCACAACCTTCGCTATTGACGATACCAAGAGATACAACGGTGACAAGCCTATGACGATCAGATTCTCCTCCCCGCATATCCTTGCTATCCTCTGTTGCCTGACGGCGCTTTTGTGCGGCTGCAATCAGCCGCAACCAGAGCGATTTGTAATCGGCGTTTCTATTCCGACCCAGCGGGAAGAGGGGTGGGTGCGCGGTGTACGCTACCTGCGGGAGGCAGCGGCCAGGCACGGGTACGAACTGAAGCTGCAGATCTCCGATAACGACGCCGCCCGTCAACTGGGTCAGTGCGAGAACCTGATTGCCCAGCGGGTGAACGTGCTGGTGGTGGCCCCCCATGATGCAGGGGCAGCCTCGGTGATTGTGGAAAAGGCCCATCGGGCCGGTATCAAGGTCATCTCCTACGACCGGCTGATCCGCAACGCCCCGGTTGATCTCTACATCTCCTACGACAATGAGAAGGTGGGTGAGTTGCAGGGGGAGTACCTGACTCGTACAGTGCCAAAGGGTAGCTATATCGTGCTCTCCGGCGCCCCAACCGACAACAATGCGGCCCAGTTCAAGGCCGGCGCCATGCGCTTCATCCGTCCCCTGGCGGAACGGGGGGATATTACCATTGTGATGGAACAGGCGGTCAAGGACTGGCTGCCGTCCGAGGCGATGAAGCTGGTTGAAAACGCGTTAACCGCCAGCCGCAACAAGGTGGATGGGATTCTGGCCCCCAACGACGGCACTGCCGGTGGCGCCATTGCTGCCCTGGCAGCACAGAAGATGGACGGTAAGGTGCCGGTGACCGGTCAGGATGCCGAGGTGTCGGCAGCCCGTCGTATCAGGGAAGGGAAGCAGAGCATGACCATCTTCAAGGATGCCCGGCGGTTGGCAGAAGAGACGGTGATTGCTGCGAAAAAACTGGCAGACGGCCAGGACCCGGGGGTAACCACCACCACCTTCGGAGGCAGCGGTCAGGTGCCGTCCCGGCTTTTGACGCCGGTGGTGGTGGATCGCCACAACCTTGAGCAGGCGCTGGTGGCAAGCGGCTACCTGAAGCCGGAAGACCTGGGGCCCCGGGGCGTTGGAAAGGGGAACCCGTGAACCGTATGCTGCTGGAGATGCGCTCTATTATCAAGGAGTTCCCCGGTGGACGGGCGCTTGACGGTGTCTCCCTTGACGTGATCCAAGGAGAGATCCATGGTCTGGTGGGGGAGAACGGGGCCGGTAAGTCAACCCTGATGAAGGTGCTGAGTGGTGTGTATCCCCACGGCAGCTACCAGGGAGAGATTCTGGTAAACGGGGCTGCCTGCCGTTTTCGCGGCATCAGGGAGAGCGAGACAGCCGGAATTGCCATCATCCATCAGGAGCTGGCTCTGGTGCCCCAGCTCTCCATTGCCGAGAACATCCTGCTGGGGCAGGAACCGTCTAGCTTCGGGGTGATCGACCAAGAGCGGGCGCTGCAGGAGAGTGAGCGGGTACTACAGCAGGTGGGGCTGGATCTGCCGCCCCACACACTGGTGCGGGAGCTGGGGGTGGGGCAGCAGCAGCAGGTGGCCATTGCCAAGGCTCTACAGAAGCAGGCTTTAATCCTGATCCTGGATGAGCCCACTGCAGCCCTGTCGGACGATGAGGCTGATATCCTGCTGGATATCCTGCGTGACCTGCGGCAACGGGGCGTGACCTGTATCTACATATCCCATCGCCTGCAGGAGGTGCTTTCCCTCTGTGACCGGATCACCGTGATCCGCGACGGACGCAGCATCGCCACAAAGACCGGCAGCGAGCTGACCGAACAGGCTCTGGTGGGGCTGATGGTGGGGCGGGAACTTGCCAGCATCTATCCCCGTCAGGAGCGGACTGTTGGTGAGCCGGTGCTGGAGATCCGTTCCTGGTGCGCCGAATCCTCGGGCGGGAGCCTGCGGCTGCAGGATGTCTCGCTGACCGTACAGAAGAACGAAATTCTGGGGCTTGCTGGTCTGGTGGGCTCAGGCCGCACCGAGCTGCTGATGAGCCTGTTCGGGGCCTGGGGCAGGGTAACCTCCGGCAGTCTGCTGCTGCAAGGGGCGCCGCTTGCGGCCAATACCCCGCAGCAGGTGATCGCCGCCGGTATCAGCCTGGCCTCTGAAGACCGCAAACGGTACGGACTGGTGCTGGGGCAGTCGGTGCGCAGCAACATCACCCTGCCCAACCTGACGCAGGTGGCACGCCGTGGGGTGATCAATGAACAGCAGGAGTTGGATGAGGCAGAAAGCTACCGGCAACAGTTGGCTATCCGCTGTGCCACAGTGGAACAGCCGGTGGGCACCTTGAGCGGCGGCAACCAGCAGAAGGTGGTGCTGGCCAAGTGGTTGATGACCCATCCCACCGTGCTGATTCTGGATGAGCCGACCCGCGGGATCGACATCGGCGCCCGGGCCGAGATCTATGCCCTGATCAACCGGATGGTGGACGATGGTATTGCTGTTCTGGTGATCTCCTCCGAGCTGCCGGAGCTTCTGGGGTTGTGTGACCGGATTGCGGTAATGCATGAGGGGCGGATTACCGGCGAGCTGAGCCGGGCCGAGGCAAGCCAGGAGCGGATCATGCTGCTGGCCACCGGATATTCTGAAAAGGGAGCAACCGATGCATGACCAGACAACAGTAAACCTGAAGATGCTCTTCAAGACCAATATGCGCCAGTTCACCATGATCGCTGCGCTGTTGCTGATCTGGCTCTTGTTCAGCATTGCCACCGACGGCGTCTTCCTGAGTCCCCGCAACCTCTCCAACCTGTTTTTGCAGACCGTGACCGTGGCCATTGTGGCCTGCGGTATGGTGCTGATCATCGTCACCGGCAACATAGATCTCTCCGTCGGCTCGGTGGCAGGCTTCTGCGGGGCAGTGGCAGCGGTGCTACAGGTCAATTTCGGCTGGGGAACCGTTGCGACCATCGGAGCGGTGCTGCTGACCGGGGTTGCCATCGGCGCCTGGCACGGGTTCTGGGTGGCCTGGAAACAGGTGCCGGCCTTCATTGTCACCCTGGCCAGCATGCTGGCCTTCCGCGGCGCCATCCTGGCCGTAACCGGCGGCTCCACCATCAGCCCGATGCATGACAGCTTCAAGGTGATCGGCACCGGCTACCTGCCGGATATCCGCTTTGACGGCACCAGTTTCAACGACACCAGCGCCCTGTTGACCATTGCCTTCCTGATCATCTACCTGCTGATGGAGGCCGGAAAACGGCGTAACCTGATCGCCCACGGCCTGCCGGTGCTGCCGCTTGGGCTGGACAGCCTGCGGATCGGGCTGACGGCCCTGGCCATTGCGGCGGTCTGCGGGGTAATGATTTTTAACGAAGGGTTCCCCTACGCGGTGTTGCTGCTGGTTCTGGTGGTGCTGGTCTGCCGGTTTGTTGCCGAGCGGACAGTCTTTGGCAGGCGGCTTTATGCCATTGGCGGTAATAGCGAGGCAGCCCTGCTCTCCGGTATTGATCTGAAAAAGAACCTGATGGGGCTCTACATGCTGTTCGGCGGGCTGACCGCCCTGGCCGGCATGGTGATGACCGCGCGGCTGAATGCCGCCACCACCTCGGCCGGGGTCAACATGGAGTTGGATGCCATTGCCGCAGCGGTG
Source organism: Geobacter sp. UBA6802 (assembly GCA_002452325.1). Taxonomy (GTDB): domain Bacteria; phylum Desulfobacterota; class Desulfuromonadia; order Geobacterales; family Pseudopelobacteraceae; genus Trichlorobacter. Next base: position 23,230 of record DKFG01000288.1, on the reverse strand, counting down.
ATCGGCGGCACCAGCCTGATGGGGGGTGAAGGAAAGATCACCGGAGCCGTGATCGGCGCGCTGATCATGTCCAGCCTGGACAACGGCATGAGCCTGATGAATCTGGACAGCGCCTATCAGTACATTATCAAGGGGCTGATCCTGCTGACGGCGGTCTGGGCCGATGTGGCGATGCGTCGGCGCAAGGGGTAGGGGTATAACAGAGGAGCGTCACTAGAAAGGTAGCGAAGCTGACAAAGCCATGCAGCAACGGTATATCAATACGTCGAGCCATGGCGTCGATATTTTTTTTAAAATGACAACTGGCCCTTTAACCTGAAAATCACAACTACCAGTTGGTGATGATCTTCTGGAACCTGGGGCTGGTGTGTGTACCGTGGATCATGGTCACCTTGTTGCGCAGGATCTGGCAGAGAACCGGTTTTCACGGTTTTTGGTACAGCCAACGGTTTGCAGGACGCCGGTTGGCTGTTGCCACCAAGATCACTCATAGTAGCCTGAAATTGTTATGCTTGCTGTTTGGTATGCCGAATGCACGATGAGAAAACAGAAAAACCTGAACGAGAGGAGGAACAATCAATAAAAACGCGCGTACTGATGCATCTGGGTTGTCTGTTTGCTGGCAGTTTCTCTGTGTCTTGCGGTTAAGAAAGCATCTGCCGGTGACTTCAGCAAGACATGTGTACCTGTTGAGGTATGGGGCACTGTTTTTAAGTCAAAATGCCAAGATAGCACAGGTTTGTGGCATGATGCACAGATTGATCTGAAAGATATTTTACACTGGTTTGCTGACGTATGTAGTGACAGTTCAATAAAACTCCTGATTAGCGCTCTTCTTCCGCTGTCCCTCCGTTCCCCCTTCGACAGGCTCAGGGTGAACGGGTTTGTCCTTGCAACTGACTGATCTTCCGTTCGTGGTGAGCTTGTCGAACCATGAGCGGAAGATTGGCGCTAATCAGGTTTCTCTTTGCCGATCCTGCTCCGGGAGACCATGCGCGACAATCGACCGTTACGGCTACTGCTTGCCGTTCTCATCCTGCATCTTTGGACAGGTAGCGCCGCAGCGGCTCGGCTCGGTATTGCCCTGATCGTTCCTGATTCGTTAAACAGGCGTGCGGTGACGAGGCATGCCGTTACCGACACCCTGCAGCTCCTGTCCCGCTCTTTTCCCGATGCCAGCGTTACCCTGAACCAACACCGGGCCGAGATCCAGATCACCCTGCCAGAGCTGCCGCTCGCTGCCGCCACCGGCAATACTGACCGATCATACACCTGGCGCTCGAGCCGGCAGGGGCAACGGATCATGCTGCACCTGACCGCCAAGACACCGGAAGCGATCAGCGCCGGACTCTACGGACTGCTGCAGGAACAGCTGGGCATCCGTTTTATCCATCCCCGGCAGACGATCATCCCGCGCCATCGACACTGGCCACTCAACAGCAATCTCCGTTTTTCGGCTCATCCGCGTTTCACGCATCAGGGCTTCCATCTGCACACCCTGCATCCGATGGAGCTGACCGAACAGCTGCATGACCCGACCCGGCCCGGCGCCTTTGAAGAAGTAGCTGCCTATCTGGACTGGCTGGCCCGCAACGGCCAGAACAGCTTTCAGTTTTTTCTGCTGCGGGGTGTTGACCGTACTGCCTGGATTCCCCATATCCGCCGGATTGTTGCTTACGGCCAGAGCCGCGGCATCCGCTGTGGAGTAGAAATTTCACTGGCCATGCTGCAGCAGCAGGCCTTTCAGGCCATCACCCTGCTGCGGCCGATACCTTCCTACGAGCGCCAGGTTGAAGAGACCCTGGCCTGGCTGTTTCAGGCGCCGTGGGATTTCATCAGTCTGGAATCAATGCTGGGCGAACATCTGCCGCTGGTCAGCAGGCTGCTCCCTGCGGCCCAGCGGCACCTTGAGACCCTGGTAACCGGACAGTACCAACGCCCCCTGCTGTACGCCACCCACGTCATCCGGCAGGAGGACGGCACACAACCGGTCAGACGCCCCCTGCACCCGGACAGCGGCATCCTGATTCATACCGTGATGTGCTATTCGGCTTCGGAAGAAAAGGCGCCGGTCTATGGCAACCGTAACCAGCGCTTTATGCTGGATGCTGCCAGAGAAGAACGCACCAGACGGGAAACCTGGTACTGGCCGGAGTCATCCTACTGGGTGGGGTTTGACAGTTCAGTGCCGCTGTTGCTGCTCCCCTATCTTGACAGTCGTTGGGATGACATCAGCGTGATGGCGCAGCTGGGGCTGCAGGGGCATCTGACCTTCAGCACCGGCTGGGAGTGGGGCTACTGGCTGGTTGACTGGAGTATCGCCCGCTGGAGTTGGCGCTACACCGAAAACGGTATTCAGAGGCCAGACGGACCGTTGTCACGGCTTTGGGACCTGTTCCCTGATACGGCACTTCAGCAGCAGTGGCAGCAGGCACTGGCCCTGCAAAATCACTATCTCAAGGACAAGGAGCTGATGCGCCTGATGGCGGCAGCCACGCCGTTTGCCGAACTTCCGGCCCCCTTTACCCTGCCGTTTCAGCCTGATCCGGAAATTCCGCTGCGGCGGCTGCTCAAAAAAGCCGGTGCGCAGGAGCTGGCAGCGGTGCGCACCGGTCCGGTGGCTGATCTTGAACAGTATGCTGCAGCCATGCAAACCGTGACGGCATACCTGACTGAACGTGTCAGGCAGTTACACCGGCACGGCAGACTGGCCGGAACAGAACGCGCACTGGCAGAAGAGCTGATCACCGCACTGCAGGTGACAGCGCTTCGGGCGCGCCACCGCAGCCTGACCCTGCAGGCCCTGATGGTCAAGCACCGCGATGCAGACGGAGGCATGACCGCCTGCAACCGTCTGCTGACATCGGCAGCACAGGTCCGGCAGCAGGCGCTTCTGCTGGTTCGGCGCCAGGAGGCACGCTACCGCTATCCGCTGGAGCTGTTGGCACGCAAACGCCCCAGCCTGACCGCCTATCAGTTCGGCTATCTCTATCCTGCCGCCACCCTGTTTTTCTGGGAGCGGGAAGAGCAGCAGGTGCGTACCGGTCGTTTTGACCCGCTCTTCATGAACTTGTGGGATATCCGGCGGACGCTGGGGCTGGAGAGTCTGCTGCTGCGATGATCGTCCCTGCTTGATTGACCACGTTGAAATGGTAATTTGAGACCTGGACAAACCGAGTCTTGCCCTCTACCGGCAACGCCTGCGTGCAGCCAAAGGGGATACCGGAACCAATCCTACAATTTTCCAGGCTTAACAATAGTGTACGGCTTCCTCTAACACGTGAGCCGCCCATTGGTTAAGGCTTTTACCTTCGCTCTCGGCGGCCATGATTGCAGCGGAGTGAACTTCGGGAGGAATACGCAATAAGATTTTTCCGGACGCGGGAGCATGAGGCTTTTGTCCTAGCTTGGCGCACGCGGCAAGATAATCATCAACCGCTTCATGAAAGGCGTTTTCAAGTTCTTCAACGGATGACCCGTGAAATCCAACGATGTCGCGTATCCCTGCCAGATGTCCGACAAAAATCCGGTCGTCGGCGTCAAACTCAATGCGGGCGGCATATCCTTTGTATTTTATGGTGTTCATGGCTTTACTCCGATAGCTTCGAGAAAATGTCGAGTGTCTGTCACTCGGTACCGTAACGATTCCTTTTGTGGATGGGGACGGTGAAAATAGGCACGTTTCCCCTGTTTTTCAAAAGTGACCGAAGAACCTGATCCTTCAACCACGGTACAACCTACAGCAACGAGCAACGCTTCTATCCTTGACCATTCGATATTTCCGTTTACAGGGTTATTGAATATGGCTTCAAGCGTTTTTCGGTGTTTGCTGTTCATAGAGAGACGATAACATGTCGTGATATCACTTTAAAGAAATTATTACCGTACTATGTGCGATTATTGCGAATGTGCTGGAGTTCCGCTGACACCCTGCTCAATTCAAAAGGGGGCCAATCGGTCGCTTTTGCTGTTTCTGGGATTACTCTATATACAAACATCAGACCATACCTCTCCGACTATCGCGTTTCCCCAAATGTATCCGACAACCAAACTATTTACCTGACTGCAACCTGATTGTCATAGAGCCCTGCTATCCTGCACCCGCTGTCAGAACACGCACGGGTGACCTCCATGAAAACCTTCAAAGCAGATCTGCACGTCCACTCAAGCCACTCCAACAAGCCGACCTACTGGGCCATGCGCAAGTTCAACTGCCCGGAGAGCTACACCTCGCCCCAACATCTGTATCAGACCGCCCTGGCGCGCGGCATGGACTACGTCACCATCACCGACCACAATGTTATCAGCGGCTGTCTGGAGATCGCCCATCTGCCCAACACGTTTATCAGCTGTGAGATCACCAGCCATTTTCCGGAAAACGGCTGCAAGGTGCATATCGTAGTACTGAATATTACGGAGGCACAGTTTTCAGAGCTCAACCGGCTGCGCAAGAGCGTTTACGAGCTGACCGCCTGCCTGCGGCAGGAGCAGATCACCCACTTCCTGGCCCATCCGCTGTATGCCCAGAACGACAAGTTGACCCCTGAAATACTCGAAAAATGCCTGCTGCTGTTTTCTCATTTTGAGATCCGTAACGGCTGCCGCGCCCGCCGTTTCAACAACTTCACTGCCGACCTGATCACCTCGCTGACACCGGACGTCATGGAGCGGTTGGCAGACCGTCACGGCCTGGAACCGTTTGGCAGCACACCATGGCGCAAAGGGGTTGTGGCCGGTTCCGATGATCACGGCGGCCTGTTCATTGCCCGGGCCCATACCGCAACACTGGATGGCGAGCATGTTGAAGCGTTCATCAGCGCTGTACAGGCAGGCAACAGCTGGGTGGAAGGTGAGCATGGCGGCCCCTTGACCATGGCCCACAGCCTGTACGGGGTGGCCCACAGCTTCTATCGGGAGCGGTTCGGCGACCGTCGGCGCAGTGCAACCCCCTTTGTCGGCGCGCTGCTGGATCGGTTTTTCAACCTGGGCAGCGACAAAGGCTCATTTGTGGAGAAGATCCGTCTGTTTGTGCTGAAAAACCTGCCGGAAGGCCGGCCAGGCCGTGAACGCAGCCTGGAGCAGCTGCTGGATGACGAGGCCAGGCGACTGCTGGCTGACAACGCCTTTCTGGCAGGGATCAGGGATGCCGATCTGAACCGTAAGGTCTTTATGGTCACCAGCCGCCTGGTAAACCGTATCCTGTACCACTACACCACCAAACTGATGTCGCTCTCCATGCGGGCCGGTTTTTTCGAGTACCTCAACACCGCCGGCACCATCGGGCTGGTACACCTGATGATCTCCCCCTATTACCTGGCCTTTCATCATCAGCACAAAGGAAAAGAGCTGATGCAGGCAGTCAGGGAACGGCTGCCGGAGATACCGTTCTCACCGGCTGAAGAGAAGATAGCCCTGTTTACCGACACCTTGGATGAGATCAACGGGGTGGCCATCACCATCCGACGGTTGATCAGCACCGCCCGTGATCGGGGTGTCAACCTGACGGTACTGACCTGCAGCGCCAGCAGCGCACCGGTTCCGGAGGGAGTCATACAGTTCCGGGCGGTGGGGGATTTTGTGTTGCCGGAGTACCCGGAACTAAAACTCAGTTTTCCGCCGATTCTGGAGGTCATGCAGTATATCGAGCAGCAGGGGATCACCCGCATCCATATCAGCACCCCCGGCACCATGGGGCTGTTGGGGCTGCTGATTGCCCGGCTGATGGACATTCCGGCAGCCGGTACCTACCATACCGACATCCCGCAATACGTGCGCAGTCTGACCGATGATGAGTTTCTGGAACAGGCTGCCTGGCAGTACATGATCTGGTTCTACAACCAGATGGAAGAGGTGCTGGTGCCGTCGGTCGGTACCCGCGAACAGCTGGTTGCCCACGGTTTGCCGCTGGAGAAGATGAAACCGCTGCCCCGCTGGGTGGATGCCGATCAGTTCACCCCGCAGCGGCGGCAGGCAGGGTACTGGCGCCATCAGGGGCTGACCGGCGGGATAGTGCTGCTGTACGTGGGGCGGGTATCAAAAGAAAAGGCCCTTGATCTGCTGTGCGACGCCTTCTGCAGCCTGATTGACCAGGGGCTTGCTCTTTCACTGGCAATCGTCGGCGACGGTCCGTACCGGGCCGAGATGGAGGCGGCACTGCAGGGCTACCCGGCTCGGTTTACCGGTTACCTGCAGGGGGAGGAGCTGCAGCAGGCCTACGCCTCGGCTGACCTGTTCGTCTTTCCCAGCGCCACCGATACCTTTGGTAACGTGGTGCTGGAGGCCCAGGCATCAGGCCGGCCGGTGATCGTCTCGGACAGTGGCGGCCCCAGGGAGCTGATGCTGCCGGGCAGTACCGGTCTGGTCTTCAAGGCCGGAGACCTGCAGGCGCTGACAGCAGCAGTCCGGACGGTGGCGACTCAACCGCAGCTGCTTTCCTTGATGAGCGTTGAAGCACGACAGTTTATTCTGACCAAGGCCCCTGATCCGATTGAGACCTACAGCTCCATCCTGCAGAGCGGTGCAGGCTCAGGTTCGCATGTTCATACCAACGCATAGACCCACCACCTTCTAACCATGGGGCCACCGATGCCGGACACCTTCCTCGGTAGACATACTGCAGAAACCACAGCAAGCAATCATGAACCGCACAGCATACGGCAGGCCTTGCTGATGGTCGGCGTAACGCTGGATGACCCGCGTACCCTGATTGGGTCGCTGCCGTTTACGGTCGGTGATCTGACCGCCGGTTCAGAAAGCGAGTTACAGGCAGTGGTGGCAGGCAGCCGCCATCAGGTGGATCTGCCGCAGACCATTGAACAGTCGAATTTTTTTGCTGCCATGACCAAACGGGCCGCCTCCGGTGAGCTGCCGAAGACGGTGGTGGCCGATCTTGAGCGGTTTCTGGCGGATAATCCCACGGATGTCTGGGAAAACAGCTGGGTCCGTTTTCCGCTGAAGCGGCTTTCTTCCTTTGCCCGGCAGGTGCTTAACCGTGATCTTCTGGCCGACAAGCAGTACCCGGCCAAGGGACAACGGGACGATGCGGGGCGCTTCTTCTTCCACAATCCGGACGGTCAGGTGATGCTGCGCCTGCCGATCAGCTACCTGATCAAGCTGGCTCTGGCCGATGTTATCGGCTCCCAGCAGATCATGCCGGAGCTGATCCGCCAGACCGGCATCCGCTTGCTGGATCACTACCTGAACGACAATACCTCGCCGGAGACCTTTTCCTTCAACGTGGTATCGCTTACCCCTGAGCAGGGTATGGGCAGCTCCATTGCCGAAGAGACGGCCATCCGTTTTCTGACCACTCAGCTGCTGGTGCAGTACGCCAACCAGGCCTTTGGTATTGCCGACCATGGACAGCAGGCAATGGTCTACTTTGCCCCCCATCCGCCAGTACGTCAGAAAGAGCTGAACGACCATCTGCCCGATAGCTTTTACCGTGAGCTGTTCATGAGTCCCTGTCTTTCCGGCTGGGACCGGGGCGAAGACAAGTTCCGCTACATGCAGCTCTGTCATCAGGTGCTTTCCCGCAGTCAGCTCAACGCGGTTGCCAAGCTGCGGGATGCCGGGATCATCCTCAACAATCTGGTGGTGCTGCCCAACGTATCCAACGTCAGCCTGGCCAACAACGGCACCCACCTCAGCATCGGCAGCCGTCGGCTGTCTGCCGCACTGCAGGATCACGGCTCCGGTTTCAAGGCGCACCACGAAAAGCTGCTGGGCGATCTGGCAATTAAGATAAGCGAGCATTTTCTGCCACTGTTTGTCGGCACCTATACCGCAGCTCCGTTTCGTCTGTCATTCAGCGACTTCCACCCGGAGAAGGCACTGGGTTTTCTGCCCCATGAACTGGACTATACCCACCTGCGGATGTTCTGGCGACGCTGGCGCAAAAAAGCGGATATCTCCATCTTCGGGCAATCGATCACCCCGTTCGGACCTCCGGCCCTGGATCGGCTGATCAGCCGCACCTTCAGACTGCGGGGCGATCATGTACCGGATTACCGGCTGGTGGATTATCTGGTCTGTCTGCTCTCCACCGAGCAGAATCCGGCCTTAAGCGGCGTACCCGGCAACAGCGATCGTCTGCGCCGTGACCTGGCCCTCTCAGGCGTCTTTGACGAACAGATGTCGGTCTATCTGCTGTACAAGCAGCGCGAGTTTGCCAAAATGGGCTTCTCCGGATTTGAAGGCCGGCATTACAGTCTGTTTCCGGGTTTTATTGACGATATGGGCAGGGCTGCCGACCTGCAGGTCCTGATCACGGCCCTGGCGTACCAGTACATGGCCGAAGGTACCGACCACCACACCATTCCGGACAGCCCCTCGCTGGAGAGTGAACGTCGGCAGTTTTTCTTTGGCAGCGCCATCGGCCTGCCTACCTGCTTTATTCGCAAGGACACTGCCAACCGTTTTCTGGCCAGGATCATCAGCCGTACTGCCGGGGTGCGTTCCAGTCGACGCTACCCCGGTTATCTGCGGGTACCGATTGAGAGCTACCGCCTGGCCCTGGTGGCATTGCTGCGTAGTGACGGGGCACACCTGATCGAGGCACTGGGACTCGAGGCTACCGTCAGCGACCTGGAGACGCGCCTGCGAAATCCGCTACAGACTGCTGCCGGACGGCTGAACAAGGGGATTCTTGACGAACTGGGCAGCCGTTCGCCCCTGTCTGTTGAGGCCCGCACCTTCAACATGGCGGCAGAACAGCACTATCGCACCACTCTGCGGCAACAGCATCTGTCCGAGGCATTTGAACTTTTGCAAAAACGCTGCCGCCTGCTGAACCGCAGCGAGTGTCATATGGATGAGCAGGCAGGTAAGGCGTTGCGCCTGACACTGCAGGATCAGGATGCCGAACGTCTTCTGGCTGATGCGCGGCACGACATCCTGGCGGCGCAGGCGCCGCTCCCCATTGTACAGCGTCTGATCAACCTGCTCCTGATTACCATTTATCACGATGCCCAGCAGGGGACAGCCCCCTCTTTGCCCTCAGGAGAAGCGGAACATGAAGCACCAGTATATCGAGCGGTCTAGCGGGGAGGTCATTACCGAGCAGCTGTTGGGAGACCGGATGGTCAGACTGCTGTACGACCGGGTGCGGGAGCATAATTCCGCCCTGTTCCGCCTTTTAACCAGTACGTGGTCCTCGGCAGTGCTGGCAGCGGTCAATTTTGACCGGCCGCTGCTGGACAGCGCTGCCTTTGCCGCGCAGTGCGGTATTGATCTGAGCGATTGCCTGGAACGACCGGAATACCTCACCACCGCCCGTGGGATTTTTGAACGGAAGATTCGCTACGAGACCTGCCGTCCGATGCCGGACGACCCGGCAGCCATGGTCTCCCCGGCCGACGCCCGGGTCCTGGTAGGATCGCTGCACCAGCACACCCTGCTGCAGATCAAGGGCTGTTTTTTTTCACTTGATGAACTGCTGGGAAAACAGGAATGGAACGAGCGGTTTCACAGCGGTGATGTTGCCGTGTTCAGGCTGACTCCGGACAAATACCACTACAACCATACCCCGGTGGCTGGTCGGGTAGTTGACCATTACGGGGTTGACGGCTGCTACCACAGCTGCAATCCGGCAGCCGTAGTGCGGGAGGTAACCCCGTTTTCCAAAAACAAACGGGTGGTGACGATCATTGACACCGATGTAGAGCAGGGCAGCCGGGTTGGACTGGTAGCGATGATTGAGGTGGTGGCGCTGATGATCGGTGATGTTGTGCAGGCGTACAGCAGGCAAGGCTATGCTGATCCGCTAGAGCTGCAACAGGACCTGTTTCTGGAAAAAGGGCAGCCCAAGAGCCTCTACCGCCCCGGCAGCAGCACCGATATCCTGTTGTTTGAACCGGGTCGGATCAGGTTTTGTGACGATCTGCTGCACAACCAACAACGTTGCGACGTACAGAGCCGCTTCAGCCAGGGGTTTGGCAGGCCGCTGGTGGAGACCGACATCAGGGTACGTTCGCATCTGGCAACACGAATATAAACGGGGAGGCAGTATGTCCGTATCATTAACCTTGGGAACCGTCACTCTTGCGCTCGGAATGTACCTCTGGTGGGGTTTTCGCTGTCTGTCTGCCGAGAACCGGCAGTTTCTGGCCACCGTACCCTTTGCAAAAAATGAGCAGGGCAGCTGGCACGGTATCAACGTCACCTGGTACGGCCTGTTAACCGCCAATGCCTATCTGGTTGCGGTGGCAGTACTGCTGGTGCTGCTTGGCTCTGTGGGCGTACCGCCAAGGGCAACCGCGCTTTTGGCCTTGACCATGCTGCTCTGCTGTGTACCGGCCTCACGCCTGGTGGCACAACTGGTGGAAAAAAAGGCCCACACCTTCACGGTGGGCGGGGCCGTATTCGTCGGCATGATCATTACGCCGCCGGTGATCTGGCTTTTGAACCGGTTTGCCGGGCCGCCCCTCGGCTTTCACTTGCCGGTCATCGCCACCTGGGCTGCCATTGCCATTGCCTACGCCTTTGGCGAAGGGTTGGGGCGTCTGGCCTGCATCAGCTTTGGCTGCTGCTACGGTAAACCGCTGGAGGGACAGACCGGTCTGCTGGCCCGGCTGCTGCAAAACAGGGGGTTTGTCTTTCATGGCAGTACCAAGAAGATCGTCTATGCCGATGGTCTGGAAGGGGTACCCGTGATACCGGTTCAGGCCATGACAGCTCTGCTCTACAGCAGCTGCGGCCTGATTGCCGCTGGCCTGTTTCTTTCGTCCCGCCATACGGCCGCCTTTCTGTTTGCCGTCATCGTTACCCAGGTCTGGCGCAGCTTCTCCGAGACCTTGCGGGCCGATTATCGCGGTGCAGGCAAGATATCCGCCTACCAGATCATGGGCGTGGCGGGCCTGTTGTATGCCGTGGTCATGGCCGCATTGCTGCATCGCGAGGTCACACCGCTGCCGGTTTTATCCGCTGGCCTGCAGGGGCTTTGGCAACCGGCCATGATTATCTTCCTGCAAGGGGTCTGGCTGGCCATCTTTTTTTACACCGGTCGCAGCACCGTTACCGGTGCCACGGTCAGCTTTCATATCCACCACCACCGCATCTGACACCCCCTCAACGTGCAGTTGTTACGGTATTGTGACAGACAAAACCAGGCAAACGACGTATCGTATCACCTTTATCCCTTGAGGTTGCGCCGCTATGTCACACCAATACGATCCCGATCAACTGACCACTCAGCAAGCTCTGACTCTGATACGGCAGTTGGTCCTGCCATCGGGCAGCGAGATACAGAACCCCACACTTGTGCAACTCAAGCAGCTGCTTTGTGCCAAAAAAAGGGTACTGGCAACCGGTGACCGCTCATTTGACGCCCTTTTGCTCGACCTGGGCAAGCTGCTGGATGAACAGATCCAGGCCGGTGCCCCGGAAACCATCAAAAAACGTCTGCTGTTGCTGGCCGACTACTTCCATAAGCTTGAGGCCGCAGCCGGTCACCTCAACCACCTGGCCTTCATGGGCAGCACACAGCTTGATGTTGAAGAGCTCGTACAGCTCAAGCATGACATGGAGCTGTTTGATTCTTTTGAGCCGGGCTTTTTCAGGCGTCTGTTTGTGGAAGATCTGCTGCTGAGTCCGCTTTTGGACAGTTATGGTCGCCGCAGGATCAAGATACTGCTGGATGGATTGGCCGCTATCAAGACCATTAAGTTGCAAAACAGCGACATGAAGCTGTACGATCTTACGGCAGTGCAGCAGCTGATCGAACAGCTGAAACAGCTGGAGCAGGAAGAGCGGCTTTTTATGGTTGTTGTTGACCTTGTGGCAGAACAGACTCGTCTGAATCAGGCAACCGTCAGCAGCCCCCAGGGGCGGGAGACCATCAAACGGATAGTAGTCATTGAACTGCGCAAACGACTGCAGATCAATCATGATATCCCTGAGGAGCTTTTTAACCGGGCTGTTGAGCTGGTCAAGCTGGAGGCAATCTATACCAATGCGGTCCTGCCCCAGGTGCTGCGGGGCAAGCGCACCCTGCGCCAGGAGTTCATCACCAAATCAAAGCTTGATCTGTTCTACATCGAAGATCTGGAACAACGCTACTGTAACGAAAACGGCATTGCCCCGGCCATCATGGAGCAGCTGCGTTCCGGCTGATTTCCACTTCTCCTTCAGCGCACAATCAGCAAGCAACTACCTGTCTTTAAGGAAACAAAAGGAGTACCACGTCATGACTACACAGCAAGAGAGATGCTCCGCAATTGCCAACAAGTTGAGACAACAGCCGCTGTATGATTCGCCGGTCAAGCATGAGTGGGTCGAACTGCTCGGACGGCTGTGTCGTGACAATGATATGCGCCTGCGTGAAATAGGTCTTTCAGAACTGCAGAGCTGTGCTGACAGAGCTGTTCGCAGACGCAAGCCTTGATTCTGTGACCGGCATGGTCAAACCGTACAACAAACCGGATCGCATGGACGACAGGATGCGAAAGAGCGATTTTGCCCGTTTGCACGTGCCGGACGAGCACTGTTTTGAGTCTCTGCACCACCAGTGGTCCCTGAGTAGCCACCCCCTGCAAACAAGCACTCTTTCTTTTTGGGATACCTTTGAATGGGGGCTCTGGTTTAGCGGCTATCTCCTTTACCGTTGCAACAACCGCTACAGCCTTTCAGAGTATCACGACGGGTGGCTGGAAAACCGTTTGCTGGAGGAGCAGGCACAAAGCAGACGCCGCTTCTGGCATGAGTTTGAAACTGAGGCAATGCGCAAGGCACTGCAATCTCCGCTTGGGTTGAGAGGTCTTGCTATGGTGGCCGAAGGAATGTTTCGGCGACAACAGTGGGATCTGCGTAACACGTCCGGCAAAGTAGTCTGTCGGCTTGAACTGAGTTCAGTTCTTGAGGCAAAGCACGGTCGAACGTTACTGCAGTCATGTCAGCTGCATCCGTTGCGAGGTTACGAGAAAGAGGCCCAGGAAGTGCTGGCGTGCCTTACCGGGCATGGCGCATCCCCTTGTGTTCAGCATCCTGTGGAGCTGCTTTTGAGCCAGGCCGGCAACCAGCCCCGCAGATACTCCCTGCGGCCTGCTTGTGGCCTGAATGCGTCAACACCGGCCCGTGAGGCCATCGCTCGGATTGTGGGTGTCATGCTGGAACTGGCTGCCTCCAACCTGCCCGGTATGCAGCAGGATCTGGACACCGAGTTTTTGCATGACTACCGAATCTGTCTGCGCAAGATTCGATCACTGCTGAGTCTGATAAAAGGGGTCTATCCGGCAGAGGATCTGCAGCGAATCCGAACGATACTGGGCGATCTGGCCCGGCAAACCAACCGGCTGCGCGATCTTGACGTCTATCTGCTGGCCCGCGAGGAGCACCTTGGACTACTTCCATCCTCATTCCGTCCTGCTCTGAGCCGGATGTTTGACGATTTTGCTGTTGAACGGGAAAAAGAAATCCACCGGGTTGTTTCAAAAAAAAGCTTGTCAGCTGCTCGTCGTCTGCTTGATATAGTTTCAATCAGCTGTAACAATAACGAGCTGTCTGGATATGCACCTGCTGCCGAACTCCCTGTCGGACCACTGGTTTTCTCCGCCATTTACCGGCGCTACCGGAAAATAGTCAAAATTTCCGGCAGCATCGGGGCTGCAACCCCGGATGCGGAGATACATCGGCTTCGTATTGAATGCAAAAAAATGCGCTACCTGATGGAATTCTTCTATGAACTGATTCCCGCAGATGCCGGTGCAACGGTGCTTAAGCAGTTACGGCGTTTACAGACCAAGCTGGGCGAGTTCAACGATGCCTCGGTGCAGCAACATTCATTACTGGCGTATTGGGATCAGCGCAAGCCGGACGCCGAGATTGCACTTGGGCTGGGTGGGCTGGTATCGGTACTCTACCAGCGTCAGCAACAGTCACGACGTCTTATTGAACAGTCTCTGCACGAGTTTTGCAGTGCTTCAACAGCGGCACTGTTCAGGCAGACCTTCAAGTTGCCAGCATCTGCTTCCGGTATAACCGTCTACAGGTAACCAACACTATGACCATTATCTCTTCCTACAGTATTAAAGGCGGCGTGGGCAAGACGGCCCTTGCCGTCAACCTGGCTTATGCGCTTCAGGAGTCCGGGCGGCGGACACTGCTGCTTGATCTTGATCCGCAGGGGGCTGTTGCCTTTTACTTTCGGATGGGCAGTGCCAAAAAACTCCGGATGCGGGATGCCGATGCCCTGGCAGACGGTTTACGCAGCAATATCAGAGAGTCCGACTTTCCGGGACTTGACATCATCCCTTCAAACCTTGCCTACCGCCATTTTGATATTGTGCTCGACAGCATGACCAAGAGCCGCAAAAGACTGCGGAAGGTACTGGAGGAGTTCAAGTCAGAGTACGATGTCATACTGTTGGACTGTCCGCCCAATATCACCCTGCTCTCTGAAAACGTGTTCCGGGCATCGGATAGTATTGTCATACCGGTTATCCCTACGGTGCTTTCCCAGCGCACCCTTGAACAGCTGACCGCGTTTTTCCAGGCCGAAGAGCTGCCCGGCGAGATACTGCGCCCGTTTTTTTCAATGGTACAAAAACGGAACAAACTGCACCGTGAGATCATGGCTGAACTGCCGTTGTCCTGTCCCGGTTTTCTGAAAACCGTGATTCCCTTTTCTGCGGATGTTGAAAAGATGGGGCTGCGCAGAATGCCGCTGCTTGCCTATTCAACCTGCTGCGAGGCGGCGCAGGCGTACCGTGCGCTGTGTAACGAGATCCTGAGTGAAACAGAGCCACAACCATGATCGAGATTGAACGCAAGTTTCTGGTTACCTCAATGCCTGATGATGTTGATATCCCTGCAGGGACCCGTATCCTGCAGGGATATCTTGCCCTTGATGACCAGATGGAAGTACGTATCCGGCAGTACGGCAGCCAATATTTCCTTGCGGTGAAAGAAGGATCGGGACTGACCCGGCGTGAGACGGAGATTGAGATATCAGACCGGCAGTTTCAGTCGCTGTGGCCTTCAACGCAGGGACGACAGCTGGAAAAGCTGCGCTCGCGGATCAGCTATGGCGCCTACCGGATTGAGCTTGACCGCTATCTGGGAACCCTTGAGCCGCTCCTGGTTGCCGAGGTAGAGTTTTCTTCGGTTGACGAAAGTGAGCTGTTTGTAAAGCCGGACTATCTGGGGCAGGAGGTTACGGAAGAAGAGGCGTACAAGAACAGCTCACTGGCAATCCACGGCATACCTGATGAGCTGTCCCAGAAGCATCAAATCGGTGCGCTTCCCTTTCTAATGCGCAGAGGGCAGCTGCACATTGTGATTGTAACCAACTCTGCCCAGTCCCGTTGGATTATTCCCAAAGGCCACCCGGAGCCCGATATGACCCGTCAGGAGGTCGCCGTGATGGAGGCGATGGAGGAAGCCGGAGTAATCGGCACCTGCATCCCCGGACTGCGCTCCGTTTGCAGCCACAAAGGCGAGAATACACTCTCGATCTATCCGCTGAGGGTTACTACCGTATTGAAAAAGTGGCCGGAAATGGAATGGCGCAAGCGGGTTGTACTGCCTGCCGAAAAGGCCCTGAAAATGATCAGTGACCCGGAACTTGCAGAATGTGTCAGGCGGATGGTTGCACGTCTGGTTCGATAAAACTGCCCATGAGTATCAGCTGTCTTTCTGGGGCATGGCTGTTCTCTCCGGGTTATTTGCAGCAACTTCGGCATGCCGAAGTTTTGAGATAACAGTTTGATATTAAACAGATCAGCTCTAAAATCACCCTGTTTTTTTGCCTTATTCTACCCCGTTTTTTCTCCCCCACCCAGCGGCGCGGCTAACTGTTTTCCTGCCTTCTGATCCGCCGTCTGCTGCCGAATAGCTTGAGCACGTAGTAGGTGATCCAGCCGATCAGCACCAGGCAGATTACGAATGCCAGGTAAGAAATCTGCCAGGGGATGGACTTGGTCATTTCGGTGTATTCAGACATGCCCCCAATGCCAGCAATCAGGTTCAGCGGCAGGAAGATGATGCTGAGGATGGTCAGCCGGTAGATAACCTTATTCTGGTTGATATTGACAAAGCCGACCGTGGCATCAAGCAGGAAGTTGATCTTTTCAACCAGGAAGGAGGTATGGCCGTCCAGTGACTCGATATCACGCAGGATCTGCTGTACATCATCAAGCTGCGACTGGGAGAGCTTCTTGGTGCGGATCAAAAAAGTCAAGGCCCGTCTGGTATCCATCACGTTCTTTCTGATCCTGCCGTTCAGATCCTCCACCGCTGAGATATCAGCCAGGTTGTGGGCAGCCTCTTCATCAGTAATCGCCTCCCCTGACAGATGTTTGCCCACGGTTCCCAGTGCGGTGTAAATCTCTTCCAGAGAATCAGCCGAGTATTCTGCATCAACCGCGTACAGATCCAGCAGCACATCCATGCCGTCGGTCACATAGCCGGTCTGCATCCGTGCGCGCAGACGCTGCAGACGAAAGACCGGCAGTTCTTCCTCGCGGATGGTAAAGAGCGTCTCCTTGTACAGGATGAGTGCCACCGGCACGTTACGGGAATCCCCTTCCCGGTCCAGCAGGAAGTCGGAGTGCAGATGCATCTCGCCGTTTTCTTCAATATAGAAACGGGCGCTGGTCTCAATATCAGTTAGTTCTTTCGGATCAGGCAGCTCAATGCCGAACCGCTGCCCAAGTTTGCGGCGGTCATATTTAGTGGTTGCCACCATGTCAACCCAGACCGGCTGTAACCCCTCAAGATCATCAAGGGAGGTGACGGTCGTCTGCTGCAGGCGGCCATTGGCCAGCTCAAAGGCATTTACCTGGCAATCAATGCTCAGTGCCCTGCTGTGGGTAGCCAGCAGTTCCCGTGTCCCTTCCGATACCTCGGCCAGCAGGTCATCGGTACGTTTGGGGTCAATCTGTTCCCAGACCATGGCCAGGCTTTCAGGCGGCAGCTCCTCAAGAATCCTGGCCAGCTCCCTGTTTTCCTGCAGGGCAAGCAGCGATCGCAGCTCTGCCTTATGCTGCTTGTGCAGTGTTGATTCTACCAGTTCATGGCGCTGCATCTCCTGACGCCGCAGCAGATCTTCTGCCAACAGCTGGCGTTCAAGTAATGTCTGGACGGTTTTCAGGGACATCTGCAAGGCCTCTCATCAGTGGCTACAGGATCTGTTGGTGGGCAGCGCATTGCTCGAAAAGCATCCGTTGCTCGCCTGCGAGCTATTATAGTGTGCAACATTTCAACTAACTGTCCGTGAACCTTTGAACAACTGCCAGGGGGAGTGTGAATGTACCAGTTGCTGCGATATTATTTGAAGGGCCTTTGTACCTTTACGTTTCCACTGATACAAGAGCTGATTCTGCTGTTGCCGCCAGCCGCATCAGTTCTCTGCCAAGCAGGTGTATATCAACCGGTTTGGAGATGTAGCCATCAAAGCCCTGGGCCAAAAACCGTTCCCGGTCTCCGTGCAGGGCATAGGCGGTCATGGCAATCACCGGGGTATGTCCCCCTGTCTTTTGCTCCTGCTGCCGGATAATTGATACGGCAAGACAGCCATCCATGACCGGCATCTGAATATCCATCAGGATCGCGTTGAATCCCCCCGTGTGCCAGAGCTCAAGGGCTTCCTGCCCGTTTGCGGCAACTTCGGCCTGATGCCCGAGCCGTTTGAGCATGGCAACCGTTGTTGCGGCATTCATGGCGTTATCCTCAGCAATCAGCAGCTTCAGGCCGGTCGTCACGTTCGGGACAGCCGACAGTTCCTGTTGCCTGTCCGCCATACTCTCCAGCTCTGACGCAGAGATCTTAAAAGGCAATTCGACAATGAAGGTTGATCCTTTGCCCGGCGTTGATGCAGCCCGGATGGTTCCCCCCATCAATTCTGCAAGACGGCGGCAGATGGAGAGCCCCAGGCCGCTGCCGCCAAAACGACGGGTAGTGCTGCTGTCAGCCTGCTCAAAGGTATTGAAAATTCTTGATAATGTCTCCTCAGTCATCCCGATGCCGGTATCACTGACCTCCAGTCTGATACTGCAGGTTTTGTTCTGTGATGCAGCAACCATGACCGAGATAGTGATGGAACCGGTTTCAGTAAATTTGATCGCATTGCCCAGCAGGTTCAGCAGGATCTGCCTCAAGCGCAGTGCATCACCATAGAGCAGTTCCGGCACCTGGGCCTGGATGGTGGTGAACAGCTGCAGCCCTTTCCGACGGATAAGGCTGCTCTGACTGGCAGCCACCTCCTGCATGCACTGGTGAAGCGAAAAGTCGGCGTACTCGAGCTCCATCTTGCCGGATTCTATCTTTGAGAGATCCAGGATATCGTTGATCAATGCCAGCAGGTTTTTTGAGGACAGCTCCAGATTGTCCAGATAGTCTGCCTGTTCATCGGTTGGATTGGTGTAGCGGAGCAACTGGGCCATGCCAAGCACACCGTTCATAGGGGTGCGGATCTCATGGCTCATGTTGGCCAGAAACTCGCTTTTGGCACGGTTGGCTGCTTCAGCCTGGGCAGCCAGCTCAGTGGCGCGGGTCATGGCCGCTTCAAGCTGTTGGTTAGCCTCCAGCAACTGTTCTTCAGCCAGCTTTTGCTCGGTGATGTCACGAAACTCAATCACCCGAACCAAAGAACCTTTGTAGGCGCTGTTTTTGCCCTTGATTGCCAGGGGATACTTTGATCCATCCTTGCGTACCCCTTTGACTTCATAGTGTTCTTGATAGCCCCGCCCGATATTATGCAGAACCGTATCAAGGGATTCAGGTGCAATCAGCTTGAGGCCGTCCATGCCGATCAGTTCCTGATGGCTGAAACCGGTCATGTCTGACAAACTCTGGTTGCATTCAAGGATCAGTCCCTTGTCATGAATGATGACACCGCCAAAAGAGGCATCACTGAGCGCCCTGAACCGTTCTTCACTCTCCTGTAACTTATTTTCCATCAGCTTTTGCCCGGTAACATCGCGAGCAATACCGAAGAGCCCCACAATATCACCCTTTTCATCATGAATCGGGTATTTCCGGTTATCAACCCAGCCCTTGTTGCCGCTGGTGGTCAGAATTTCCTGGATCTCCTGTGCAACCGGTACCCCTGCAAACACCTCTTTTTCAAGGCGGTAGTATATGTCAGCATACTCCTCCGGAAATACGTCGTAGTCGGTCATACCGACCAAGTCGGTCCAGTGTTCCGCCGGGCTGCAGATGGATACCAGCGTCTGGCTGGCTCCAGTAAAGACATGGTTGCGATCTTTGAAATAGATAAAATCATCAGTGTTTTCCATCATGGCCCGGAAATTGGCCATAGAGGCCGCATCATCCAGGGTTCTGGGCAGGCTCTTGGCATCCTGGAGCAGCAACTCAACTGTGAGAGCGTTTCCGGCGGAACCGTTTTGTTTCTCGTAGAAACCTTTGATGCAACGGATGCGGCCATTGGCCTGCCTGAGCCTGATATTGAAACTGCCTGAACCGGACTGAAGGTTGTCTGAATAAAGCATTTCAGCAATATCAAGGTCGTGGGGGTGAATCAGTTCTTTCAGGGATATTCGAAGGGAGGTAAAATCTTCTGCCGGAAAACCAAGCAGCGCTTCAATACTGTCGCTGACTGACAGCACCGGCAGCTGATCCGTGAGCGCCAGACAGATTCTTACATCAGGCAGGTAGTTCATCTGTTTGTGTACGGGTGCTGGAACCATAGAGGATACCGCCCGAATCAATTTCTAAGCGCATACGTTGACATGACAATACCAGTCATCAGCACAATGTCAATTACTCCGTTTTTGTTGTGACCAATATTTTTCCCCCCTGTCACCTGCCTGCCATCATCTTGTACTATGCTACTTTTTTAGCGCTGGAGCGATGTCCGCTTGCCATGCAAGCAGTAAGGTCTGGAGATAAAGATGTATCATGAAATTCCACTGCTTCGTCAGATTGCCCAGACAACCCGTGCCATACCGGGCAACATGACGGTGCATGAGGTAATAGAATGTTTCCAGCAGCATGAGACATTGCTTGCCATGCCGGTTGTAAGCGATGGCCGTCTGGAAGGATTGACCAGTCGTCGGGATCTGTTTTTACAGCATTTATCCAAACCCTTTGCCCGTGATCTGTATTACCGCAAGCCGATCAGGATGCTGCTTGATCCGTACCCCCTGGTCATGCCTTCAGATCTGAATGTCAATCAGGGGTTGGCAGAACTGCTGCAACGGGATCCCAAACTTGAATCCGACTGTTTCGGGATCATGGAGGATGGCTGTTGTTCCGGCATAGTCAGCGTTGCCGATCTGATGATGACCATTTCACGAGTTCAGGCCGGACTGTTGGAGACCCTTGAACAACTTTCACGAAGGATCCGCCGGGAAATCGAGATGGCCCAGCACATTCAGGCCGAGCTGCTGCCGGTGACACCGGTACGGTACGGGCAGATCGACATTGCAGCCGGACTGGTAACCTCAACCGAGATCAGCGGTGATTTTTACGATCTGTTCCAGCCGGGCGGCTCACTATTGGGGCTGATGGTGGCCGATGTTACCGGCCACGGTGTGCAGGCCGGTCTGGTTACCACTGCAGCCAAGGCTGGCTTGCAAATATTGCTGGACAACGGTGTCAACCGTCCGGGCGAACTACTGCGGGGTATCAACCGTGCCATCCTGGCCACCGGCGCGCAGCAGTTGATGATGACGGCTCTGATCGGCTTGGTGGAGCCTGAACAACACCGGATCACCCTGGCGTCAGCCGGTCATCCTTACCCCTGGCGCTATGCAGCGGCAGATGCCGACTGGCAAGAGGTGGCACTTGATCCGGGATTTCCGCTGGGTTTTGATGACGGCGCAGAGTATCCAGAGACCACGGTGCCGTTTGCCCCTGGTGACAAGATCCTGCTGTTCAGTGACGGCATCATTGAGGCTGAAAATAGGATGGCAGAGGCGTTTGGCACCTTCAGGTTCTGCCAGGTGTTGCAGGAAGGCAGATTGCTCGGTTCGGAGCAGCTGAAAGATCTGCTGTTGCATGAAGCCCGGCGTTTTACCGGAAACCATCTGTTTGAAGACGATGTGACGCTGCTGGTGGCATCATCAGAAACAGATCACGCACCAGCCGTCAGCTCGGTTTCAGATACGAAGGAGTACAAACATGATGCACACTAATCAGCATGAAGCCGCAACCATGATTTTCATCGGCCCCACCGGCGGTATGAAGCCGGATCTTAACGGGCTGTTTCCCGACAGCAGCGACACACTGGTGCGGCAGGTCTGCTGTTCTGCCGACAAACCAGCCCTGATTGAAGAAGTGGTCGCCCTGATCGGCGATGAGGACGACCCCCATGCCCTGCTGGCTCAGAAGGCGGCCCTGATGGTGGATGAGATGCTGGAGAACGCCCTGTATGCAGCCCCCCGCACGGCAGACGGGACTGCTCTGTTTCCCCAGCGTGAACCACGCAGCCTGCTGCCCGACGAGCGGATCACGGTGCGCTATCGTTACGACGACAGTCATCTGTTTCTGGAGGTACGGGATTCCTGGGGCAGCCTGACTCAGGGCCAGGTCTTTTCCCACCTGGCAGTGAACACCCAGGAGGCCGAGCCGGATCCTGACCGGACCGGTCGGGGGCTGTTCTTCATGTGGCGGCTGTTTGATCACCTGTATGTACGGATCTATCCCGGCAAGGAGACGGTGGTGGGCGGCAGCCTGCTGCTGCAGCCGGTGGCGAGGTGAGTGCAATGGAACAACATTTCAGCTACGATCTTGCAAAAGATGCCGGGCAGGAGGTAGCGTTCCTGTCCGGCACCATTGACAGTCAGGCGGAACCGTCTTTCGGCGAGCTGCAGAAGCAGGTCAGCGGACCGTCATTGATACTCGATTTCAGCGACGTCGGCAGGATTAACTCAATGGGGATAGCCCTGATTCTGCGCTGTCTGAAGCACCTTACCAGAGAGCGCGATCTTCAGGTGCAGATCCGGGGGGTCAGTCAGATCAACGGTATGCTGTTCAAGATGAGCGGTATCTTCCTGATGGCAAAAGAAGTGCCGACAAGGAAGACGTAATGACAAGGTATCAGAAGATACTGATCATACTGTTCCCGTACCGGCTGCTGGATAGCCGGATAGCCAAATTCAGGGAACTTGCAGATCAGTATAAGCAACATAACCGGGCTTACTACGGCGAATATTTTTCCTCAATCCTGTTCGGCTGAGACGCTGCGGGGACTGTAATGCCGCTTCAGCCAGCGACTTAAACCATCCAGACCGGGAAACAGCACCCGCTCGGTAATATTGGCCTGATCCAGTTTGTCTCTGATCTCCCATTTCAGCGCAGCCGGTATGATAATCTTGCGCCCTGCCTCAGGGTAACGTTCCAGCCAGTCATCCAGCGCAAGGTCAGGGGCAGTCATAACCGAGCAGAAGGCAAACTGGTTGACAATCCGGTCGTCAATTGAGGGGGGTTCAAAGAAGATCGCCACCGGCTCCTGAGTAAGCGCAGACAGTTCAGGCAACGAGTTGATCTCCTCAGACAACATCTCAACCGTCAGCACATTAGCCCCTTCTTGTTCCAGCTTTTCACGAAGCAGATGCGGCAGCAACTGATGGGCCTTGACGTAGTTGACCGCCCAGATCACACCGTCAATATGGCTTTTTTCTATGTTAGCCGTGGCAAAGTGCATGGCGATGAAGGGAGAATAGGTCCAGTCCAGCAGACGGGTCGGCAGACCGTAGTGCTGGGCCACCGACAGCCAGTGCCAGAGCGAATCCCGTTCAACAACCTGCCCGTGGGCGTATTTCTTGAAGTTACGCAGCAGGTGCCGTTCAAGCTCGGCGTAGGGGCCACCAAGCCGCATCAGGGTAGTCTCCAGACGGTAGCTTACATCTGAAAGCCCCCTGAAAGCAAAACGGGAGCGGTACCTCCCAAGCTGCTGATTCCACGAGTCATCATACAGTGCCTGCTGGAGCTCTTCCCAGGAATGGACGACCACCGTTTCAAGTTGCATTTCAGACCACATTTTTCAGTCTTCGCTTGTACTCCTCATAATCTTGCATCAGCCGGTCGTACGGATCGTGCATCAGTGATGAGGAGATCATGAAGTCGGCTGTGGCACGGTTGCAGGCCACCGGAATATTCCAGACTACTGCTATCCGCANNTCCCAGAAGAAGATGACGAAGTCGATCTCCCCCTGGCAGATCATGGCCCCGATCTGCTGATCACCACCCAGCGGACCGCTCTGCAACCGCGTTACTTGCAGATCAAGCGACTCTGCCAGCAGGCTGCCAGTGGTGCCGGTGGCATACAGGT
>DKFG01000098.1:5115-5327 GCA_002452325.1 Geobacter sp. UBA6802 | reverse complement strand
GCGCACCCGCTGGCGGTCTGCAGGGCTCAGCCGGCCCCCACGGGCCTCAAGCTGGCGCTGATACCCTGAGGCCAGTCTGCGCAACTCCTTGACCAGATACTCCAGGGTGCAGGCTGCCACGCCGGGGTCTTCGCCTACGCCGATAAAACGCAGGCGGCTGTTTGACGGGGTAGTGGTCACGATCGGGAAGCAGTCAAAGGCGTTGGCAACCG
>DKFG01000098.1:4007-5101 GCA_002452325.1 Geobacter sp. UBA6802 | reverse complement strand
GCCCCTTCCTCCTGCATCTCCAGCTCAGACATGGCCAGGTTGTGTTCTGCCAGCAGCCGCTGGGCATGTGCTGCTGCCAGGGCAGCCTCGTGTTCGTTGCTGCTGTTGGACAAAGCCAGCAGTTTGCGTACCCGTTCAATGATCCGTTCACGGGTCATGTCGTGCCTGCTGTTTCTGTTCAAGGTCTTCTCCCGTCAAAAGCGATTCGTTGGTCAGTTCGGCCAGGCCGGGATCCTTTCTGCGAAACCGGATCACCAGCCAGTAGCACAGGGCGTAGGAAATCAGTGCGGCAACCAGGCCGACCAGGGAGCTGCCGATAAACAGTGCAGCGGCGTACTCCTTGAGGTGGTGCCATTCAAGAGAGCTAAAGGTGACCGGCTGCGGCTCTCGCCCCAGCACCCATTCACCCAGGCGGTAGCTGGCCGTCAGTATCGGCAATACGGTAAACGGTGTGTTTACCCAGGAGCCGGTGATGGTGGTCAGCTTGTTAAGTCGAAAGATGAAGGCCATTGCAATGGCAAGTGCGGTATGGATGCCGAACAGCGGGGTGCAGCCGATAAAGACTCCCACCGCAAACCCGGCGGCTATGTTGGAAGGATGGCTGTCCAGCGAGAGAATCGCCAGCATTCGTTCTTTCAGTTGTGTCTTATTCATATGAGGTTCACTCTAAAGAGCGGCTAACAGGTTTGTCAATTGCCAAAAACCGTTGCAGGGGAATTCTAATAATGGTAACCAATCACCCGCACGCCTACCAATCATTGCCTGAAGGAGCGTCAGCCATGCCCCATCGCGAACTTGCACATTACGCCGTCTCTGTTGTCGGCGCCGACCGCCCCGGCATCGTGGCCGGGATCACTGAGGCCCTCTTCCGTCTGGGCTGCAATATTGCCGACTCCAGCTGCGCCATGCTGGCCGGCGAATTTGCCATGATCCTGATCGTCTCCCGCAAAAAGCCGTTTACCAAGGCTCAGCTGCAGGAAGAGCTTAAACCGGTCTGTGAGCGGATGGATATGACGCTCTCCATCCGTCCCCTTTCGCTGCAGGAGCAAGATCGCAACGAGACCGATGCCGAGATCTGCCAGATCACGGTCTAC
>DKFG01000098.1:645-3981 GCA_002452325.1 Geobacter sp. UBA6802 | reverse complement strand
ATCATGGATCTGCAGACCAAGCTGGTGGGCAGCGATGATGCGCCGGTCTACGTCATGCTGCTGGAGGCGGCCCTGCCTGAAACCGTAGCCCCGGAGACGGTGGAAGGGTTGCTGAATGGGCTGAAGGATGAACTTAAGGTAGAGATCGGCGTGCGGATCGTCACCCCGGTGGAGTTGTAAATGGCGGTCCAGACCATCCTGAAATACCCCCACCCGGTTCTGAAAAAGCTGGCCCGCCGAGTGGATGACGTTGATGCTGAGATCACCAGCCTAGTGCAGGACCTGATCGACACCATGCGGGCCGGTCCCGGCTCGGTCGGTGTGGCCGCGCCGCAGATCGGGGCGGCCTTGCGGGTTTGCGTAGTAGATGTCTCCAAAAGCCGCCATGGCAAGGAGAACAACCACGGCCTGCTCTGCATGATCAACCCGGAGATCATTGCCCGAAGCGGCAGTGCCGTGATGCGGGAGGGCTGCATGANNTGCCGGACTACACCGGCGATGTGGAACGGGCCACCGAAATAACGGTCCGCTTTCTTGACAGCCGGAGTGGTGAGGAGCGTGAGCTTGAGGCATCCGGTTTTGAGGCGGTGGCAATCCAGCACGAACTGGACCACCTGGACGGCATGCTGTTTCTGGACCGGATCGTCAGCATCAGTACCGGCCTGTTCCGCCGTAAGAACTACTCGTAGGGGGAACGATGAACAAAAAAGAGCAGAACCAGCTCCTGCAGTTGGCCAGGGAAACCATCTGTGCCGCCGTCACCAGACAACCGTTGCCGCTGTTTGAAAAACCCACTGCAGCGCTCTGCAGCCACTCCGGCTGTTTTGTCACCATCAAACAGCAGGGGCAGCTACGCGGCTGCATCGGCAGTTTTGTTGCCCGGCAGCCGCTCTGGCAGACCGTGCAGGAGATGGCCGTATCCGCCGCCAGCCGTGATCCCCGTTTCTACCCGATGAAGCCTGATGATCTGGCCGATTTTAGCCTGGAGATCTCGGTGCTGTCACCCCTGCAGCTGATTCAGTCTGTTGATGAGATCAAGGTAGGCATCCACGGTCTCTATCTGATCAAGGGGCACAACCACGGGGTACTGCTCCCCCAGGTGGCGGTTGAATACGGCTGGGACCGCGACACCTTTCTGCGGCAGACCTGCCGCAAGGCCGGTCTGCCTGATGAAGCCTGGCAAAAAGAGGCTGAAATCTACATCTTCTCGGCCGAGGTATTCGGGGATACCAGTCCTGCTACTGCTCCCGCTCTGCCCTAATCTTCCTGATCTTCCTGAGTTCTCTCAGCTCTCTGAGCCGTTTGAACAGATGCAGGTTCCAGAGCAGCAAGGCACCATAATAGGCAATCAGACTGGTTACCACAGCAACCAGCGAGGTTCCCAGCACAAACGGCTTCCAGATCTGCAGCATGCCGGTTGTCAGCCAGCCCAGGCTCAGCTCAAAGTGGAAACCCTGCGGCGGCAGCCCCAACAGCAGCGCCCCGACCTTATAGGTAAAATAAAACATGGGCGGCATGGTAAACGGGTTGGTGATAAACACCAGCGCCACGGAAACCGGCAGGTTGGCGCGGAACAGTACCGCCCCCACTGCCGCCAACACGGTTTGAAAAGGGACCGGTATCCACATGCAGAAGACGCCGATAGCGCAGGCACTGGCCACCGTACTCCGGTTCAGCTGCCAGAGATGGGCCGCATGCAAAGCAGTCCCCAGGAAGCGCAGGTGTCTGTGCTCCTTGAGCGATTCAGGGTTGGGCGTCCATTTTTTCAGAAACTTTCGGGGCATATATCCTGACCAATCAAAGGGTATCTGCTAATCCTGCAACTGGGCCGTGTTTATATACCAAGCCGAAAAGAAATGCAGCAGAACAAATTGCATATCAGAAAAACAGCTTTTATTTTCAGGAAGTCATCCGATCGGGCCGCCTCTCCTGCAGAGGACGACCCGTTTGAGCAGCTGCCAACCCTGCAGCAGACCTGACTGATTAAGCTACACAAATAACAGCCTGAACTCTATGCTATTTCAGCCGAACCAAGCACCGCAATTTTGCTTGCATCTCAATTCATTAAACTACCGTCTTGCCCTTAATGTCACAATAACGTAAAATTAATTTAAATGTTGGTCTGAATCTGCACTGGTACTCTTTTGTCTCATACATGTCGGAGGTGTCAAATGTCATTCTTCAGAAACATCAACCTGTTTTGGAAATTTTCCATCTTTGCCGGCCTGGCTACGCTGTTACTGCTGGTGGTGATCGGGGTCTCGTACCTGGGGGTGCAGGGGACCAACCAGCGCTTCAACCGTTTTACAGACCAGTACCAGGCCTTGGCCCTGACGGTCAGCGAGATGCATACCCAGGGGATTCAGACCGAGCAGGCAGTGCGGAACGTGATCCTCAACCCCAAGGATGAGAAGGCAGTCAGCAACTACAAGAACGCCTCTGAATCGTTCGTGAAGTTGCAAGGCGAGGCAGTGAAGATCGCCGGACCGCTGCAGGGATATACCCAGAAACTGGCGGTTTTTCCCGGGCTCTGGCAGGAGGGAAGCAATCTTAAGGATGAGATTATCAAGCTGGCGCAGGCAGGTGACCAGGCCGCAGCAGTAGAGCTGCTGGTCAAGAAAGAGACCCCCAAATGGCGTGAGATCAAAGATAAGATCATTGCGCTGCAAAAGGATCTCAAAAAAGATATGGTCGCCGAGTACAAAGGTTTGAACGACTATACTGACAAGATCTTTTTCCAGACCATGGGCATCCTGATGGTGACCGTGGTGCTGATCAACCTGCTGCTACTGGTGTTCTGGCGCCTGATGCAGAAGTCCCTGAACGAGATGGTGGAGCGGCTCAAGGATATCGCAGCTGGTGAAGGGGATCTGACAAAACGGCTGCTGGTGAACGGCAAGGACGAGTTTGCCATGGCCGCCCACTGGCTGAATCAGTTTATTGAGAAACTGAACAGAACCTTGTCTACGGTCTGCGGCACCACCCAGAACCTTGCCACTGCGGTCTACCAGCTGAACAGCACCGCCGACCAGATGGCCACCAGTGCCGAAGAGGTTGCTGCCCAGGCCTCCAGCGTGGCCACGGCCAGTGAAGAGATGGCAGCTACCAGTAACGATATTGCCAACAACTGTCATGATGCTGCCGACAGTGCTCAAATGGCTGCCAACACAACCCAGAAGGGCTTTGAGGTGGTCAAGTATACGGTGGAAGGTATCAGGCAGCGGGGGGAATTAACCAGACAGAATGCCCAGGCCATTGCCTCGTTAGGCGAACGATCTGACCAGATTGGTGCCATTGTGGCCACGATTGAAGATATTGCCGACCAGACCAACCTGC
>DKFG01000098.1:0-589 GCA_002452325.1 Geobacter sp. UBA6802 | reverse complement strand
CAACCAAAGAGATTAGCGACATGATACGGGCGATCCAGTCAGAGACCCGTCAGGCAATTGTCTCCATGGAAGAAGGGGTCAAGGGGACTGAAAAAGTGGCCGCTGAGGCAGGGCAACTGGAGCATGCCTTGATGGAGATTCTGGAGCAGGTCAATGCTGTAACCATGCAGGTCAGTCAGATCGCTANNACCGCCACCACCAGCGAGATCACCAACAACATTCACAAGATCTCCGAGGTGGTCGAAGGAACGGCCAAGGGGGCGCAGGACACCTCCTCAGCCGCCGGCAGTCTCTCCCAGCTGGGTGAAGAACTGCGCCGCCTGATGTCGCAGTTTAAGCTTTCCTGCTAGCGATCAGGAATAGCTGTTTTTTCAGCCTCCCTGTCCCTTCCCCCCGCCGGGGAGAGGAACAGGGAGGGGTAAAAGGTTACAAGCCACCAGCGGTCATACCACCAGCCCGTCCTTCAACCGGATGGTGCGCTGGGCGTAGCGGTCGTTGTCCGGGTTGTGGGTGACCATTACAATGGTCTGTCCCCCCTGGTGCAGCTCATCAAACAGCCCCATTACCTGGTCGCTGGTGGCGCTGTCCA
>DKFG01000256.1:23144-23265 GCA_002452325.1 Geobacter sp. UBA6802 | reverse complement strand
TGGGTGAAAAGATCACCCGCTCCATAGAACGCGGCCTTGAGAAACAGCAACCGGTGCTGATCATCTCTGCCTCGGGCGGCGCCCGGATGCAGGAATCAATCCTGTCTCTAATGCAGATGGC
>DKFG01000256.1:0-23013 GCA_002452325.1 Geobacter sp. UBA6802 | reverse complement strand
ATCGAGCAGACCATCCGCCAGAAGCTGCCGGCCGGCTTCCAACGTTCCGAGTACCTGCTGGAGCACGGCATGGTCGACATGATCGTCTCCCGTCTGGATATGCGGCGTACGCTGGGGCAGGTACTGTCCATGCTGACCAGGCAGTCGTAGCCTGCGTGTCCGGCGCGACACGTCTTGCCGAGCTGTTCGGTCGCAGACGTTTCACCATCAAACCGGGGCTTGAGCGGATCCACAACCTGCTGGAACGGCACGGCCACCCGGAACAGCGCTTCACCGCAGTACACGTGGTCGGCACCAACGGCAAAGGCTCCACTGCCGCTATGCTGGCCACCATGTTGACACAGGCCGGGTACACCACCGGCCTGTTTACGTCTCCCCATCTGATCAGCTACGCCGAACGATTTCAGGTGAACGGTGTCCAGATTCCGTCAGCTGAACTGGAACGGCTGACCTCACTGCTGCTGGATACCGCTACACCGGAGGAGACCTTTTTTGAGCTGACCACCGCCCTGGCCTGCCTCTGGTTTGCCGCCTGCAAGGTACAGATAGCCGTGTTGGAAGCAGGTATGGGAGGCCGTTCCGATGCGACAGCGGCTGTGCCCGCCCCCCTGACGGTTGTCACACCGATCGGGCTGGATCACTGCCAATGGCTGGGTGATTCAACAGCCGCCATTGCTGCCGAGAAGATTGCCATAGCCACCCCAGGTAGCCGTGTAGTTTCTGCCCGGCAGGAAACCGCTGTCCAGCAGGTCATCAACAACTACTGCCTGAACCGTCAGTGCAGGCTGCTGCAACAGGATCACGATTTCACCCTTGCTGCCGACAAGGATGGTTCACTAAGCTACTGCAGCACCGGCACCAGCCTGCCGCAGGTACGATTGGGGCTTAACGGGCAGTATCAGATCGATAATGCCGCTGTTGCCCTTGCCGCCGCAGAGCAGCTGGCAACCATCGGCTTCCCGGTCTCTCCTTCAGCAATGCTGAACGGATTGGCAACCACCCGGTGGCCCGGCAGAATGGAGCTGATCAGGCTGGATGACGGCATCAACCTGCTACTGGACGGCGCCCATAACCCGGCCGGTGCACAGGCACTTGCCCGATCACTGGCCGATGGGACAAGCCCACGCAAGCTGTTGCTGCTGGGGATGATGGCGGACAAGGAACCAACCGGCATCCTGCAACCGCTTGCAGGACAGTTCGATCAGGTCATCACGGTTACGCCGGACCAGGATCGCTCGCTACCTGCTGACCAACTGGCTGCCGCCTGCCGGACAGCGGGGTTTCCCTGCGTTGAGGTGTCAGCCACTGTCGCAGAGGGACTGCAGAGGGCTCGTGCCATTATGCAGCCGGGCGAGCTGCTGGTGGCGGCTGGTTCACTGTTTCTGATTGCAGAACTGAAGGCGCTGCTGGCAGGAGTTCCCTGCGAAGCGGTACGTGGATAATTACATACGAAAGACCATCGTTCATGCTCACACGTTTCGCCATAACACTGCTGCTCTCCATCATGCTGCCTGCCGTGCTGTTCGCTGCCGAGCAGGCTGCTGCACCGGGCATGGTCATCCGTGCCGATGCCATGTCCCACGATCTGGCCAGCGACATTGTCAAGGCTGACGGCACGGTTGAGATGACCTGGCAGGACATGATCATGACCGCTGACCGCGCAACCTTTAACCGCACCACCCAGACCCTCACCGCAACGGGCAATGTCTATCTGCTCAAGGCCGGCGACATCCTCTGGGGTGATCAGCTGGTGATGGATACGGAGACCGGCAGGGCCGAGATGGAAAACGGCCGGATCTTCATGACCCAGGGCAACTTCAGGGCCGACGGCAAGCAGATAGCACGACTGGGAGAGTCCGACTACGCCTTGCGCAACGGTGGTCTGACCACCTGTGACGCCGCAGTTCCCAGCTGGAAGTTCGGCGCCTCAGAACTGGATGTTTCCCTTGAAGAGTACGCCACCGGTCGTAATGTCGTCTTCTACGTCAAGGATATTCCGGTTTTCTACTTCCCCTACATCATCCTGCCGGTCAAGCGTGAACGACAGTCAGGGCTGCTGTTTCCCAAGTTCGGTAACTCGTCCAAGCGGGGGGTATTTGTAGACATCCCGTTCTACTGGGCCATCTCTGAATCCCAGGAAGCCACCATTGATCTGGACGTACAGACCAAGCGAGGTGTCGGACTGGGCGTTGACTACCGCTACCTGCGCAGCCGCACCAGTGAAGGCTCTGCTGGCGGTTATCTGATCTACGACAACAACGAGAAGAAAGAGCGGGGGCAGCTGGTTCAGTTCCACAAAGAACAGTTCTCCGACAGCTTCAACCTGATTACCAGCCTCAACCTTACCAGTGACCGCACCTTTCTGCAGGACTATGCCGAAAAAAGCGGCGAATACAACCGCCAGTACTATGATTCACGGATCGTACTGACCAAATTCTGGGACCAATGGCTGACCAGCGCCCAGGCCATCTACACCCAGGATTTTTACAGCAGCAGCAACACCACCACCCTGCAACGGGCACCGGAACTCTCGCTGTACGGCGTCCGGGAACAGATCCCCGGTATCCCGCGTCTCTACCTTGATCTCGACCTGATGCTGACCAACTACTATCGGGAGAAGGGGCTGGACGGCAAGCGGATGGTCCTTGCGCCACGGCTCACCACCACCCAGGAACTGTTTGACGGTCGCCTGAACCTGTCCCTGTCCGGTGGTTTGCAGCTGCGGGGCTACGACACTGACAATGCTGTCGGCACCGGTATCAAGGAAGATCAGCTGGTGGCAGTTCCCGAAGCCGGAGCCCAGCTGTCCAGTGCCTTCAGCCGCCTGTATGATATCAAACTACTGGATCTGGAGCGACTGCGACACGAACTGGTCCCTACCCTCTCCTTCCTCTATGTCGGCGACAAGGATCAAAGCACGGCACCGGACTTTGACCACCTTGACCGGATGAATGCCCAGCAGACCGTTACTCTCTCCCTGGTGAACCATATCGGCGGGCGGATTGCCAAGCAAGGCGGCACTGCCGAGTATCGCAACCTGCTGACCCTGCGGCTGCTGCAATCCTACAGCCTGAGCGGCACCCGCTCAAACCTGCTGACCTTGACTGACGACTCCCGGCGCTGGGGCGATCTGACCCTGGAGAGCGAGACCTGGCTGCATCGCCATTTCCGGCTTCTGGCCGATGCCCGCTACAGCCACTATGCCCACCGGATTGCCAGCACTGCAGCCGGTTTTGAGTACAACAACGCCCGCGGCACCACCGGTCGGATCAGCTACCGGATGGCCGACCGCCAGCTTGAGTATCTGGAGGCCGGAGCCACCATTGCCCTGACCAACCCGGTCCATCTGGCCTACACCACCCGCTACTCCTTTGACAAACAGGACTTCCTCGAATCCAACTACACCCTTGAGTACCGCCACCAGTGCTGGAGTGTGATCGTCGGCTACCAGGAACGCCCCAACAACCGCACCTGGACCGTCAACTTCAACCTGGCCGGTCTGTTCGGCATCGGCACCGGCAGCGCCACCGGGTATCGAGCCCCTACCCCATGAAACGCACCCTCCCCAAACTGGTCTATGCCGACCGCCAAGGCCAGATCTACGACCACCCCTCCCTGACCATGGCCGGCATGAGCGGCCCGGAGGCGGTATTGCCGGAATCTATCGAGCTGATCCCGCTGCCGGAGGGAAGCCGCCTGTTCACCATCCCCGACACACCGCCGATTGCCTGGGATGGTCGCGCCAAACGTTTTGTCACGGTTGAAAAGGCCCCTGGTGTCCGGGGTGGGCTACAGGCGGTCTCGGCCTTTATGGCGCCGGGCTATGCCCGCACCCTGCTACCGGCCTGTGACTACGCCAGGAAGCAGGTGGTGCTGCCGCTCTGGTCCTACACTGCGGTGGGATGGGATGAAGAGCAGGACTGCTTTGTGGTGGCCGCCACCAGGGTAGACAGCAACACCAACTGGAACCCGGAAAACTACGATGACCGCCTGCTGGACCCGCTGGTACGCCAGCGACTGGCAGAGCTGCCGGACAATCGGTTGCTGGAACAACTGGCCCGCTGCGCCATTGATTACCACTGCTTTGCGGCCAAGAACCTGTTCTTCAAACGCTGGGAAGCGCCACTGCCCACCTCGCCGGTCTGCAACTCAGCCTGCCTGGGCTGCATCTCGCTGCAGGCCTCCGAGTGCTGCCCCTCCAACCATGATCGGATCAGCTTTGTCCCCACCCCGGAGGAGATCGTTGAGCTGGCCCTGCCCCATCTGGAAACCGCCGATCAGGCCATTGTCTCCTACGGCCAGGGCTGCGAAGGTGACCCGATCATGCAGACCCCGACGATTGCTGAGGCCACCCGGCGCCTGAAGGTTGCCACCTCACGCGGCACCGTCAACTTCAACTCCAACGGTTCACTGCCGCTGCGGATTCAGGAATTGTGCGATGCAGGTATGGACTCGTTCCGCTTTTCCCTGAACTCGGTGCTGGAGGAGCGCTACAACGCCTACTACCGTCCCAAGGGGTACCTTTTTGAGGCGGTACGGCAATCGCTGTTGATTGCCAAAAAGGCCGGCCGCTTCACCATGATCAACTACCTGATCTCCCCCGGTGTCAGTGATGCACCGGAAGAGGTAGAAGAACTGAAGCGGTTTGTGGCCGAGACCGGTGTGGATATGATCCAGATGCGGAACCTCTCCATTGATCCTGATTTTTACAATCAGGCCATGAAGGTTACCGGGCGGGGCATTGGCATGTATCGCCTGTTTACTGAACTGAAGCGGGAATTTCCGAAGCTCCAGTTCGGTTACTACAACCGCACCAAAGAAAACTTCTTCCCGCCCGGATTTGAAACCGGGTGGCCGATCAGGGGGTAATCATGAACAGCATCTGCAAAACCTTCACCGCAGCCGGACTCCTGGGCACCCTGCTTGTTTCCGCACAGCCTGCCCAGGCTGCTGATCCGGTCACCATCAGGATCACCATGCCTACCCTCACCTGCAACAAAGGGGTGCTGGAACCAAACGAGTGCATCCTGAACGGCACCTTGCGGGTACGGGGACCGGAGAACCTGAACGGACCGTTGCGCTACTACTGTGACCTGAAGTACACCTATGTGGCGGCAGGCAATGCACAGCAGGCAATCCGTTTTTCAGGCAGGACGCTGTTTCATGGTGAGGTGCAGCTGAAAGAAGGGCGGGCAACCGAAGAGCTGACCCGTCCCTTGACCCTGAAGCTGTCAAACCAGCCCCGACAGGT
This sequence comes from Geobacter sp. UBA6802, assembly GCA_002452325.1. GTDB lineage: Bacteria > Desulfobacterota > Desulfuromonadia > Geobacterales > Pseudopelobacteraceae > Trichlorobacter. Next base: position 17,762 of record DKFG01000256.1, on the reverse strand, counting down.
TGAAGTGGCTGATATCGGTTGCGAGCAGGAGTTGGGACGTCCGATCCCAACCCCCTAACGCAGGGTTTTCAGATAGGCAAGCAGCGCATCCATCTCCGCTGTCGGCAGGGTGGCAAACGAGGGCATGGAGGTTGAAGGGGCCGATTTCTTGGGATACAGCACCTTGGCCTGCAGCTGGGCAACAGAAAGGCGTGATGCCACCTTGCTCAGGTCAGGGCCAATATCCCCTCCCCTGCCGTTAACCTGATGGCACATGGTGCACTTTCGTTTAAAGAGCTTTTCGCCCGGCATCTCTGCCAGGGCCACGGCAGGCAACATCACAGACAGCAACAGCAGCAGACCAACTCTCATGATCATCATCCTTTCCATGCAGATGCGGCAGCATAGTACTGCCGGACCTCACCGGTTGCAACCGCAGAATTGCCGCGTCTGATGTTTTCCCGCCTCTACCTGCATATCCCCTGGTGTCTCAGCAAATGCGGGTACTGCGCCTTTCACTCCCGCCCCGTTGCCGGACACGACCTGCACCAGACCTGCCTACTGCTGATCCGGGAGATGGAGCTGGCAGCTGCTGCCTTCCCCGGCAACCAACCGCTCTCTTCGATCTATCTGGGCGGCGGCACCCCTTCCCTGCTGACACCACAACAGGTGCACACGCTGCTACAGGCATCCCAACGCTGCTTTGGCCATGCCGCTTCCCCGGAAATCACCCTGGAGGCCAATCCCGGCACAGTCACCCGGTCGTCCCTGCACGGTTATTATCAGGCCGGAGTCACCCGTCTGTCACTGGGGGTGCAGTCCTTTGACAACCGGATACTGCAGCTGCTAGGGAGGGTTCATACAGCTGAAGAGTGCTGCAACGCCGTAATCTGGGCCAGACAGGTCGGCTTCTCTACGGTTGGGCTAGACCTGATCTGCGGCCTGCCCGGCCAGACCGAGGAAGCTTGGCACACCGCATTGAAACGGGCCTGCACCCTCAAACCTGACCACCTCTCCATCTACGGCCTGACCGTTGAGGAAGAGACCCCCTTCGCCATCAACTACCCTGGCGGCGCCGGACTGCCGGATGACGACCAGACCGCTGCCATGCTGGAGCTGGCCGATACCGAGTTGACCCTTCACGGCTACGAACATTACGAAATAGCCAATTTTGCCCGTCCCGGCTGCCGTTCTCAACACAACTGCGGCTACTGGCAACGGGACGGCTATCTGGGGATCGGCCCCGGCGCCCACTCATTTCTGCAGCAGGAGTGGGGTACCCGCTGGGGCAACCAGAGCGATTACGACACCTGGGCCGTTGCCATCCACAACAACAGACTGGCCGAAACGCAGCACCAGCAGCTGACCCGTGATGATGCCGTGTCAGAGACCATCTTTCTTGGCCTGCGCATGGCAGACGGCATCAGCCTTGACCGTTTTGCAGAAGAATTTGATGAACGGCTTGAGCACCGTTTTTCAGAAGAAATAAACCAGCTGCAACAGTTAGGATTACTGGTCTGCAGCCCTGATCGCCTCAGCCTGACCAAGCGGGGGATGTTACTTTCCAATCAGGTCTTCGTGCGTTTTCTGTAACACTTTCTCTGTATTTTTTAAATATAACACCCGCAAACATCCCCCTTGCAAAACGTAACGCACCGGGTTACACTTCGACCATGATCATCAGCTTCAAGCACAAAGGTCTCGGCAATTACTTTTCAACCGGGAATAAATCAGGGATACAGCCTCAGCACGAGAAGAAGCTCAGGCTTATACTTGGTCGTCTGCATGCCTCAACCGAACCGAAAGATATGAACTTACCCGGACTACGGCTCCACCAGTTAAGCGGAATTTTAAACAACTATTACGCTGTTGATGTGAGCGGAAACTGGCGTGTTATTTTTCGTTTTGAGGGTCAGGATGCTACCGATGTTGATTATCTTGACTACCATTAAGGAGCTACTACCATGATGCATAATCCACCACATCCCGGAGAGATACTCAAAGAGTTATGTCTTGAACCGCTAGGCATATCCATTACAGATGCAGCAAAGTCTCTTGGGGTCAGCCGCAAAACACTTTCTGAAGTCATTAACGGACGAACCGGTATTTCACCGGAAATGGCTATCCGGCTTGCTGCCGCCTTTGACACCACAGCGGAAAGCTGGCTGATACAGCAAATGCACTACGACCTGTGGCGTACCCGCCAAAACCATCAAGATCTCAATATTCCTCTGCTGCTTGCTGCATAAGAGCATTCACCTTCTTCGTTCACTTTGACGGAATAGCACGTAGACAGAGAAAAACCGGGATGCAGTCGTTTGACGACACCCCGGTTTGAGTGGCAATGCGCTAAACAACACCTTCGTATGACCTGAAGGTGGTCTACAGAATTGTACAATCTATGGTAAATTAATGGTGATATGCCTGCAAAGAGTTCTACTCCGGCCCCACACCCCGCATACATCCCTGAAAATCTGAAAATTTATGCTATAAGATCTTTATGATCTCCAATCACACCACCAGATACTGTAGCTAACGATCATGAAGAGTATCCCCGCCATCTTCCTGTTCCTGCTGTTTTTCTCCATCGGCCAGCCAACCCTGGCTGCTGACGACGCATTCAGCCATATCTGGGGCGGCTTCAGCACCTCACTGCAACTCCGCTCAGACCAACAGCGTCACAACACCGCCACCGCTGCCCGTGATCTGAACCAGGTCATCATCGCACCGGGCAGCACCTTCAGCTTCAACGAGCGGGTCGGTGCCCGAGACACCGGCAAAGGCTACCGGGCCGCGCCGATCATAACCGCATCCGGGCTGTTAAAAGACATCCCCGGCGGCGGCATCTGCCAACTGGCCTCCACCATCTACAACGCCGGACTGTTGGCCGGTATGCAGGTGGTAGAACGGCACCCCCATTCACGCACCGTGGGCCACGTCCCACCGGGCCGTGATGCCACCATCGCCTCCTGGCGTAAAGACCTGAAACTGAAAAACCCCTTTCCCTACCCGCTGCAGCTGCGGATTGTCCTGAATCAGAACCGCCTGACCACCTCGTTGTACGGCCCGGTTGAAAAGCCGTTCACGGCAGAGCTGAACGTCAGCCGAACCAGACTGGTGCCGGACACGGTTGTGCTGAACAGCAACGGCGCCACACCACAACAGACCGGAGCCAGCGGTTTTTCAACCGAAACCAGACGGATTATCAAAGAAAACGAACAGGTACGGGATGAACTGATCTCCCGGGATATCTACCCGGCCCCCAGCCGGATCATGACAGGCACCAGCCCATGAAGCACCGGCAAACATATTGGTTCAACAAAAGATTCTTTAGATTTACTCCGTTGCTCCGTTGCTCTGTGTTTCAGATATTTTTTCTGGCATCTCTGCTGGTACTGCCTGCTTCTGGCGCAACCATCAGCCAGCCAGACCAGACCGCCCTGCTGCAGTACACCCGTCAGGTTATGATCAGCCGTCTGGAAAAAGGCAGCCCGCCGTCTGCCCCTGCCAACGCTCTGGCATCACGGCAGCGGGCCTGCTTTGTCACTTTCTTTGTCAAACGTCAGGTAGTGGCCTGTTTTGGCAGCTTTACCCCACGCCATGCAACACTGCATGAAGAGATCAGCGACAACATCCGGCTAGCCTTAAAGAACGATCCCCGAGCAATCAGCCTGAAACCGGAACTGGTGCAAGCAGCAGCAATCCAGATCACCTTTCCCGGTCAGCCCCGGCCGATCAATGATTGGCGGCAGATTGATCCGCTGCGTGAAGGCCTGCTGGTTGAAGGGCCTGATGGACGCGGCGTGGCCATTGTACCGAGTGAGGCCCGCACCGCCCGGTATGCCTGGCGCTCTGCCCTGCAGCGGCTGGGGCTGAACGAGCACAGCAGCGGGGTCAGGCTGTATCGGTTTAAGGCAGAGTGGATCAGAGGTGGACAATAAGATCGGCACAAAGACCTGCAAAAGGAGCAACCGTATGGCCTCTTTTGCACCTCAGTTTAGCACTTGCAAAATAATATTTGTAATTCCATAATGCGACACATTATGGAATCTACGCCGCGATATTTTATACCACCCGATGACCACTACTTCCTGCTCGGTCCACGTGGCACAGGAAAAACCTGGCTGACGCAACGCCGGTATCCTGATGCCTTACGTATTGACCTGCTTGATCCTGAAATCCTGCGCACCCTTTCGGCACGGCCTGAACGGCTGCGTGAGCTGCTTGAAGCACGTCCTGAAGCTCGCCAGGTGGTGGTTGATGAAGTCCAGAAACTGCCGGAACTTCTGGAGGTTGCTCATCTGCTGATTGAGGAAAAGCATAACCTGCAGTTTATTTTCACCGGATCAAGCGCACGCAAGTTACGCCGCGCCGGGGTAAACCTGCTGGGAGGCAGGGCTGCACAGAAATCGCTGCATCCCTTCATGGCTTCAGAGCTTGGGACACGCTTCAATCTTGAAGAAGCCCTGCACCTCGGCATGCTTCCTGTGGTACTGGCGGCCAAAGACCCTGCCGAGATACTTCGGGCCTATAATGGCCTGTATCTGCGTGAAGAGGTGCAGTTAGAAGGTATGGTTCGCTCAATCGGCAACTTTTCCCGTTTTCTGGAAGCGATCAGCTTTTCACACGGCGCAGTACTAAATCTGGCCGCAGTTGCCCGGGAGTGTCAGATCAATCGCAAAACAGTGGAAGGTTTTCTTGAGATTTTAGAAGATCTGCTGCTTTCTTTCCGTGTACCGGTCTTCACCAAACGGGCGCAGCGTGAATTGGCCGTACATCCAAAATTTTATTTCTTTGATGCCGGTGTCTTTCGCGCCAACCGTCCGGCAGGTCCACTGGACGCCCCTGCAGAAATTGACGGGGCGGCGCTGGAAGGTCTGGTCGGGCAGCACTTGCGGGCGTGGTGCGATTATTCCGCAGGCAATCATCGCCTGTACTACTGGCAGACCCGGACAAAAGTCGAGATTGATTTTGTGGTCTATGGCGAAACATACTTTCATGCAATAGAGGTAAAAAACAGCGGCAAGGTTAGACCGGAAGACCTGCGAGGTCTCAAAAAATTTGGCGAAGACTTTCCTGAAAGCAGCCGCTGGCTTGTCTATCGCGGCAAGGATCGTCTGTTGATTGATGGTATTCTGTGCGTCCCCTGCGAAGATTTTCTTTTACAGCTCAAACCAAACATCTTTCCGGTGTAGTCATATTTTACAGAGGCACCGGCATTGACATGAGCCAGCTGTTCACCGAGCAGGCAAAACTCCACTATGATGCAGGGTGTACATGGCGAGAAGCGGCCTTAACCAAGGCCACCAGAAAATTCATACAAAATTTCATTTCAACTGTAAATTTGTACAAAATAATGCTAACCTACTGAACATGCTCATACATCGAACCATACAACCAGAATTGATCCGGCTGGCCGGACAGTACCCGATTGTGACGATCGTCGGACCGCGCCAGTCAGGCAAAAGCACCCTGTGCCGGATGACCTTTCCTGACAAGCCCTACGTCTCCCTTGAGCAGCTTGCCCTGCGCGACTATGCGACCAACGATCCACAGGGGTTCTTGCGGGATTACGCGGCAGGCGGCGCGGTGATTGACGAGATTCAACGGGTACCGGGCCTGCTCTCGGAACTGCAGGTGCTGGTGGATGCCGACCCGGCCCGCAAAGGTGTCTATATTATTACCGGCAGCCACCAGTTTTTGCTGATGGAGCGGATCACCCAATCACTTGCCGGACGTACTGCCATCCTGAAGCTGCTGCCGTTTTCATTTGCGGAGCGCTACGCCCAGGCTCCGCAGCCGGAAATCTCGCAGATGCTGTTTGAAGGGTTTTACCCGCGTATTCTGAATGATCAGCTGGACCCGGTTGAGGCGCTCTCGTTCTACCTGACCACCTACGTTGAGCGGGATGTCCGAGAGATCATGGCCGTCAAAGACCTGGCCCTGTTTACCCGCTTTCTTCGCCTGTGTGCCGGACGTACCGGACAGATTCTCAACATCAACTCACTGGCTGCCGATTGCGGCATTAACCACGGTACTGCCCGTGCATGGCTCTCTGTGCTGGAAGCCAGCTTCATCATCACCCTGCTGCAACCGCACTTTGAAAACTTTAATAAACGGCTGGTCAAATCACCCAAGCTCTATTTCTGGGATGTGGGGCTGGCCGCCCACCTGCTGGGCATTGAGCAAGCTGGCCAGATTACGCATCACCCACTAGTTGGCGCCCTGTTTGAAACCTTTGTGGTGACGGAACTGATGAAACAACGCCTGAACATGGTACGTGAGCCGCGCCTCTACTATTGGCGTGACAATGCCGGGCATGAGGTTGATCTGCTGTTTGAGTCACCCGCAGGTATTGTACCGATCGAGATCAAGCTGGGGGCGACTATCCAGCAAAGCGCCTGGAAGGGGATTGACCACTACCGCAGGCTCAATGTTGCTGCACAGCCGGGACTGCTCATCTGCGGGGCAACAGAACGTCAGCAGCGCAGTAATGGTATGCAGGTGGTTGGATATCCCCATATCGGCGATGTTATGGCTGGGCTTGTGTAAACTGAAAACCCGGTTTCTCGCCAAGGCGCCAAGAACGCAAAGAACAGAAGACAGAACCAAAAGACCAAATCCCGGATCAACCGCTTTAGGGAAGCTGTAGAGTAACAAGTTGAGGACACATTTGGATAAAATTGTATTGTCAGAATCAATAAATAACGTAAAATATGATTATCATATTTTATGGAGGTATCTATGCAAACAGCAATCAGCTCAACCGAGGTAGTGAGAAATTTTTCTGAACTGCTCAACAATATTAAATACCGTGGAGATCGCTATACCGTTATTCGTGGCGGAAAACCTGCCGCATCCCTGGTTCCGGTGGAACCGGTCACCAGCGGTGCAACACTGGCTGATCTGCGTAAGATGGTGCACTCTTTTCCACATCTGGACAGAAGTGACACCTTGTTTGAATCAGATGTCATGGCTGCGGCAAGTGCGCAACCCTCAATGCCAGAGGCTCTGTCATGGGAGTAATACTTGACTCCAGCGAGATCATAGCCCTGGAAAGAAACCGTGGATTGGTCGAAAATCTGGTGGCTGGTCGTGAAGATGAGCCGTTTGGCATCAGCGTGGTCACCGTGGCTGAACTTCTCCATGGAGTTGAGCGGGCCGACACAGAAACCAGAAAAATACGGCGGCAGGCCTTTGTGGAAAAAGTGATTGAGATGATCCCTGTGTTCCCGTTTGACACCGGAGTTGCCCGTATCTACGCCAGAATATGGGCAACTCTGATGCAGCGAGGTTTTACCGTAGGGTCACATGATCTGATTATTGCAGCAACGGCCATTTCTCTGGATTACAAGGTTATTACCGCTAACCGACGCGATTTTGAAAAGATTGAGGGATTACGACTTGAAGTGCGCCAGACAGGATAACTGTTCCAAATGGGATGTTGAGCGGTTCACGCGCGTACGCGTGAACCGCTCAATAACGAGTTGAACCTTAAGGAGGATCTAATAACAATGGAAGACAAATTTAAACAATGGCTTGTCAATCGCGGATATTCGGAAACTGGCGCTGCAAATAGCTATTCGAGGGCTATATCCATTATGTCAGAGCACTATTCCAAGGAAACTGGAATTCCAACTGATATATATGCAATCACTGACCAAGCTAAGATCAGTCAAATCGCGCATGACTATAGCCAAGCTGGTAAATTTTCCGTATTTGGTTACGAGCAACATGGACGTTTCAGAGCCGCTATTTCAAGATACTCAGAGTTTTTTGTCCACAAAAACGACATTTCTGACGTTTCGGAAAGCTCAGATACAGACAAGGAAGTTTCGTTGATTGTGCCTAGTATCGCTCAAACTAATTTTGCATATGAACGTGATCTTCAGACGACGTTGTGTGCTCAAATATCCGAGCTATTTCCAGAATATAAGATTTTTGGCGATTTCAACTTGGGCGTTGAATATTCAATTGGTGGTAAGCGTATTGACGTCCTCCTTGAGCACTTGGAAACTAACAACTTATTAGTAGTCGAACTGAAATCTGGAATGGCTGACTATAAGGTTTTCGGGCAAATAGCGATGTATATGGGATTGTTACAAAAACAGTTTTCGGACAAAGAAATCAATGGCGTAATTGTTGCCGGTTCCATCGACGAAGGCTTACGGTTTGCGTGTGAAACTACAAATCGCATTTCACTTAAAATATACAGAATGAGTATTGAGCTTGAAGACGCATAGCGAGTAAAAATTTCATCGTTAAAGTGGAGGGAATGTTCAACAACGCTCACGACCTGGGACGGGCGAAAAAGGTTATTGTTTGCTTGAAATATGGCACTGAGTGCTATATTGTAGTTTTAAGGAGACTGTGTGCGAGTATTCAAGTCAAAACATTTTTCACGATATGCGAAGAAGGAAGGAATTGATGATACTGCGTTAACAAATGCCATCCGCGAGATTGAAGAGGGTCTTGTTGATGCGGTTCTTGGTGGCGGTCTCGTAAAGAAGCGGGTTGCCCGTGAAGGTAGCGGTAAAAGTAGCGGTTACAGAACTATTATCGCATTCTCTTCTGGTCAGAGAAGCCTACTTTTGTATGGTTTTGCAAAAAGTGACCGGGACAATATCGGAAATGATGAACTGCGTGAACTACGAAAACTCTCACAACTCTTTTTAAAACTTAAAGACGATGAAATCACTTCTGCCTTGGAAATTGATAGAATTGAGGAGATTCCATACCATGACTAAACAATATAAAAGCAAAATATTTGCTGCAATCCACGAGACAGCCGAAGATTTCCATGCTGCCGGTATTATCGATGCTAAAACGATGCGGGAATTTGACACGTCTTGCCTCACTCCTGTTAAGAACCTAGCACCGGATGAGATTGTTGCCACACGCACCAGCATCGGCGTAAGCCAATCCGTTTTCGCGCACTACCTGAATGTTGGCGTTAGCACAATCAGCAAATGGGAACGCGGAGAAAAACATCCCAGCGGTACCGCCCTAAAACTGCTCGATATTATTCGCAGAAAAGGATTAGAAGCCATTTCATGATCTTCAAAACCGTTCAAGCAATAACTGGGGAATGAGGGGGCGACTCTCCATTCCCCTTTTTTTAAGGAAGAGACGACTACGTGAAGTGTCCAACAATCGGCGGCACACAGTCGGCGCGGATAAATCCCCGCGCCGCTGGTGCGCCTCACAGCCGTTATCCCCCAACCAAACCCCTTCCCCCCACAAGGAGACTTCCACACATGGACATACCACGGATTTTCAACATCACCGAAAGCGCTCATCGCATCCATAACCCGATCACACCTGAAAAACTGGCCACACTTGGCGCGGCGCTGCGCATGGAACCAAGCACCCGTGTGCTTGACCTGGGCAGCGGTTCAGGGGAGATGCTCTGCAGCTGGGCACGGGATCACGGCATCATCGGCACCGGTATTGACATGAGCCAGCTGTTCACCGAGCAGGCACAACTCCGCGCTATAGAACTTGGCGTTGCTGATCAGGTCACGTTCATCCATGGCGATGCAGCGGGCTATGTCTCTGACGAGAAGGTGGGGGTGGCAGCCTGTGTCGGTGCCACCTGGATCGGCGGGGGAGTTAGCGGCACTATCGAGCTACTGAAGCGCAGCCTGAGCACCGGCGGGATCATCCTGATCGGCGAACCCTTTTGGCGGCAGTTACCGCCAACAGAAGCGGTTGCCAAGGGCTGCCTTGCCCATTCGATTTCCGACTTTCTGTTATTGCCGGAACTTATCGCCTCTTTTGGTCAACTTGGCTACGACCTGGTTGAAATGGTTCTGGCTGATCAGGATGGCTGGGACCGATACGAGGCGGCAAAATGGCTCACCATGCGCCGCTGGCTTGAAGCAAACCCTGACGACGAGCTTGCACAAGAGGTTCGTACCCAATTGACCTCTGAACCGGTGCGCTACGCCACCTACACCCGTGAATACCTGGGCTGGGGCGTATTTGCGCTAATGCCGCGATGATACTGGTTGCACCCTGTTACGCAAAGTACACCGGAGCAACCGGCCAAGATTTTTGGGCACTTTTCAGGAATGATTTCTTACAAATCAGATAGTTATGTCAGAATTTCGGACGTCCGAACTTAAGACAAGAACGGTCTTCTATTGAGTTTGTAAATAGCAGGTTGCAAAGCCCAAACCGAACCAGCCGGGCCTCAAGCCGAAGGCAACCTACATGTTGCAAGAAGCGCTGCTACGGGGGCAGGTCAGCCGGGGTGAGATCATCCGCTCTTCCGGCATGGCAAAGCGGACCGGTCGTATTCTGCTGGGACAACTGCTTGATTGATGAAGGGCTGTTGCTTTCAGATTCACCTAAGGAGGCTAGCAACAATAACATGAACATCTTGCATCTCATCTTGCTGGCTACCTGTTTCCTGATCTGTATCCGCAGCAGATTGTATAGCAGCGAACGAAGAGAACAGGGAGAAGAGGACAGAGTATATCAGTAGCCTATAGCACAGATCAGATTGACACAAACAGACCTCAGACGTATACTTTTAAAAAAACAGTACGTCTACCCATTTAGAGGTTACCATGCAAACCAAACTCACTCTTCGCCTTGAAGACAACTTAATTGAACAGGCAAAATCCTACGCGGCACAAGCAGGAAAATCTGTATCGCAGATCGTTGCAGAATATTTCACGCTACTGACCACTCAAAAAATCAAAGCAAGCTCTCCTGCAACACCAATCACTCAATCACTGCGAGGGGTATTGCGGGAATCAAAGCTGGATGAAAAGGATTACAAAAAATATCTGGAGAGGAAACACCTTTGAAAGTACTTCTGGATACCAACATAGTCCTTGATCTGCTGATGGACCGCATGCCATTCGCGGATGCCGCAGCAGAACTGTTTTCAAGGGTGGAAGACGGGTCCACCACCGGCTACTTGTGCGGCACGACAATCACGACCGTGTATTATCTTACAGCAAAAGCGGTAGGCTCACCACGAGCGCAGAAAGAAATAAAAAAACTGCTGAGTCTTTTTGAAGTGACGCCTGTTAACCGACAGGTACTTGAATCAGCGCTTGTCGCTGGTTTTAGCGATTTTGAAGATGCAGTGATTCATGAGGCAGCTTGTCATATCGGAGTTGAGGCCATAGTTACCCGCAATCAGAAGGATTTCAAAAAATCAAAAATCCCGGTCTATTCTGCGGAAGAGACGATTAAAATACTGACTTTAAAAAACACTGACGAGCAACCATAGACGGTGTCCGGAGTTCACCCCATCAGTACCTCAGACACCATTGCAAAAAGTGACATACCAACCCAAAGCCGTACTTCTCAGTGAGAAGCCTGAGGTTGCCAGCCATTGGCACGACCGGCCCTTGAAAAACCGGGCCGATCAATTTACGGAGAACACACCACTGCCACCCCTAGAGGAGTCCCCCCATGCCCCGCCTACTCACCCTGCTGTCCATCCTGATCCTGATCCTGATCCTGCTGATCTCTGCACCGCTGGCGGCAGCCCCTGCGTCAAACAACCCGCTACCGGTGCAGATTACCGTGCTGGCGGCAGAGACCAACAAGCCGATCCCCGGAGCAATCATTGAGTTCCGCCGGGATAGTGATCGGGCCACGGTGGTTGCCACGGCCACGGCTGATGCCAACGGCATTGTTACGGCCCGCCTGCCCAAAGGCGCCTACCAGTATCTGACCAGGGCCGCTGGCATGGGTATCAGCCGCAACTACCTGTATCTTGAAGAACAGCCCAGGGAGGAGACCAAGGTCTGGCTGAACAAGGCTGCTGCCCTGACCGGACGCCTGCTTGATGTCGAAGGCAAGCCGCTGGGCGGGTTCAGGATGACGGTTGACCGCCTGTTTAGCACTGTTACTGATGCTGACGGCAGGTTCCGTTTTGAATCGCTTGATGTCCACGGCCACGATCTGATCCTTGAACAGCCCGGCTGGGTGCTGGAAAAATCCTGGTACCCCCAACTTGCTGCCGGAGAGACCAAAACACTGGGCAACATGGTGGTACGTCGTGCAGCCGGCGTTGTCATCAGTGGGAAACTGGCTGCCAACCGGTACCTGTCTTCACCTGCCGGTGTTGCACTTTCGCTGAGCAACAGCAGCGTCTGGCGCAGTGGCACGCTGAATCAGGAGGGGAACCTGCTGATCAGCATGCTGCCCCCCGGCACCTACACCGTTGCCATCACAGATGAACGGATGGAGCGGATCGAGCAGCAGATTACCCTGCAGGAGGGAGAGCAGCAGCAGCTACAGCTGGTTGCAACTCCCCGTCCGCCCAGTCTTGAGATCGAGATGTACGGTGACGTGATTTTGTCCAACCAGCCGGTATCACTGCGGGGATACGGTCTCTGGACCAACAGGGCCACGGTTACCATCTATCAGATCCCGGCTGAGGCGATCATTGCCAACCGCGTTAACCTGAACAAGCCGGAAGAAATCAGCAGCACCGGTTTAAAGGTGGTCAAGCGTTTCCCCATTACCCTGAAGTCCATGAAAAACGAGCACCGCAACCGGGCCCGCTTCAAGCTGCCGCCGCTTCCCTCCGGTGCCTATCTGGTACAGCTGCAGGGAAGTGGTGCAACAGGACGGGTTGCCTTTATTGCTACCGATCTGGGTCTGGTTGCCAAGAGCGCTCCTGACGCTACCCTGCTGCAGGCCCTGCATATCAAGACCGGCAAACCGCTTGCCAAGGTGGCTTTCTACGGCAACAACCCGCTAACGGCTGCTGCATTCAGCGCTGCGGACGGCACCTCAAGCTGGGATATACAAAAACAGGGCAACCGTGTTGTGGGGCGTCTGGGGGGTAGTCTGGCAGTGCTGACCCTGGGCGAAGAAGAGGCAGAGACCAGGACCAACGACATCAAAGGCTACCTCTATACGGAGCGGACCGCCTACCGGCCCGGCCAGATCGTGTTTTACAAGGGGGTGCTGCGCTCAGCAAACGGCGATGATTATCAGTTGCCGCCTACTGTCGGCATCAGCATCAAGGTGACCGACCCCGGTGACAAGACCGTGTTTGAGGAGACCCTGACCAGTTCGGCGCTGGGGTCGTTCCATGGCCAGTTTACGCTTCCTGCAGCCCCGGCTCTGGGCGAATACAGCATTAGTGCCACCAGCGGCAGCAATACCTGGCAGGGCAGCTTCAAGGTGCTGGAGTACCGCAAGCCGGAGTTTGAGGTAAAGCTGCGTACCGATCAGCAGTTTCCGCTGTCCGGCAGCCAGATTCCGGTCAAGCTCTCAGCCCGTTATTACTTTGGCGCACCGGTGGCTGAAGGCACAATCGTCTGGCGGGTCTATTCCCAGCCCTGGCAGGCTGAAGAGCGGGCCGGTGGCGGCTTTGGTGAGGAATCATACTCGTATGACGGCTATAACGAGTTTATCAGTGAAGGTGAGGCAAGGCTGGACCCAAACGGTGAGGCCACCATCACGGTGACTGCCAAAAGCCATGAGCAGCCGGTCAGATACTCCATTGAGGCTGATGTGACGGATAACGCATCCCGTCAGGTAACCGGCTCAACCAGCCTGACCGTGGTGCCGTCCCTGTTGGCTATCAGGATCAAGGGAGAACAGTACCTGCTGCAACCGGGCAAACCATCCGGGTTTATTGTGCGGGTGGCTGATTGGCTAGGGGTTGCCAAGCCTGATACAGCGGTTGCGCTGATGGTTGAAAAACAGGTCTATGACAAGAAAAGTCGTACCTACAGCTGGAAAACCGTTACTACCCTGCATGATCGCACTGCCAAGGATGGCACAGCCCGGATCAGCTACCGCTTCCCTTCCTCCGGCTACTGGCGACTGCAGGCCGAGACCTTTGATGAAGGCACACGCCGCAGCTATGATGAGACCTACGCCTGGGTCTGGGAACAAGGGAGCAGTTGGGACGGCAGCTACCACGAACTGGAGGCGGAGTTTGACAAGAAGAGCTACCAGCCGGGTGAGACGGCCCGTCTGATCCTGCGGGCTCCGGCCCTGGGTGGTTCATTACTGCTGACCCTTGAGGGTCGACGCGTCCATCAGAGCCGGATTATCCCGATCACCGCAGCGGTGCAGGTGGTTGAGATCCCGGTTACCAAGGATCTGGCCCCCAACATCCATGTCTCGGCCAGTACGATTTATAATGGCCGATTTTACCACCAGCAGGGGCTGTTAAAGGTTGATCATCAGCCGGGCAAACTGGAGCTGACCGTGACCCCGCAGCAGCCGATCTACGCCCCAGGCGATACCGCAACCATTACCATCAGCAGCAAGGCCGAAGGCAAGCCGGTTCCGGCCGAGATCTCGCTGGCATTGGTGGATGAGGCAATCTTTGCCGTAGCGCCGGAGACCCGTGAAGAGATCTACCGCTTCTTCCGTGGGCGGCGCGATAATCTGGTGAGCACGATCTACTCCTTTCCCCGGCTGTACCTGGGGGGCGCATCCAAGGATCTGGCCAAACTGGCCGGTGACGATGATCTGAAAGGGATCAAGGTCCGCAAGGTGTTTAAGGATACTGCCGCCTGGTTGCCGATGCTGGCCAGTGATCGTAACGGTACGGTGATTGCCGAGGCTCAACTGCCGGACAACCTGACCACGTGGCGCGCCACTGCGGTGGGGCACACGGCAGAGCAGCAGTTTGGCAGCGGACAGGCCAGCTTTATCAGCCGCCTGTCATTCATGGCCAGACTGGCGCCGCCCCGCTTTATGGTGGCACAGGACCGACTGGAGATACCGGGGCTGTTAAACGATGCCACGGGCAAGGATCAACCGGTTACAGGCCGCTTTGAGGCCACCGGTCTGACCCTGCTGGGGGATACCAGTTTTAGCGGTACGGTTCCGGCTGGCGGTTCGTTGCGCAAGAATATCGAGGTAACGGCGCAGCAGCCCGGTCAGGCCATGTTGCGGCTGACTGCAGCCGGAAGCGACGGTAAAGACAGCCTTGAGTTGACCTTCCCGGTGCTGTCCCGCTCCCTGCAACGGGAACAGGCAGCCGGTATCAGCCTGCGTGACGGCCTGGGTCAGGCAAGCCTGACCGTACCGGCAGAAGCGCTGCCTGCCAGTGCCACCCTGCATATCTCATTCTCGCCAACACTCATCGACAGCCTGCTGCCCGCGCTTGAACAGCTGATCGCCTTCCCCTACGGCTGTGTAGAGCAGACCGTCTCCCGTTTTGTACCGGCGGCCTATCTCAAACAGTTGCTGGCTGAACAGGGGCACCAGGCTTCTCCCCTGCTTGCGCAGAAACTGCCGGATATTCTGTCAAAGGGACTGCAACAACTGGCTGATTTTCAACATGAAGACGGCGGCTGGGGCTGGTGGAAGAGCGGACCCAGCCGACCGGAGATGACCGCACTGGTGATGCAGGGCCTGGCACAGGCACAACAGGCCGGAGTTGCAGTTGACGAACAGCTGCTCAATCAGGGCAGAAAGTCGCTTGAGCTGCAGCTCTCCACTGCCACCCCTGCACAGGCTGCCGTGCTGTACCGTGCCCTGACCGCCCACGGCGGCAGCAGCCCGGCCACGGAAAAACAGCTGGGCGAAGCACTGAACAGCCTGCCGCCCGAGGCACTGGTGGCCTTTGCCGAGGCGCTCTACAACCGGGGTCAAAAGACTCGCGCCGCAACCCTGCTGCAAGCCATGACCCCATTCCTGCAGCAAGACCGGGAGGCAGCCTGGCTGCCGGAAAGCGATACCAATTGGCGCTGGGGCGGTTCATCCATTGAATCGACCGCTGCCCTGCTGGCGGCAGCAAGCCGGATCACCCCCACAAGCACACTGAACCCTGCCCTGGCGCGCTACCTGGCACGACAGCAGAAAGGTGGCTGGTGGCAGACCACCAGCAGCTCTGCAGCAAGCGTTATTGCACTGACTGATTATGTCAGATCAACCGGTGAACAACAGGCGAGTTACACGGCTGACCTGGTGATGGGAAACCGGCTGCTGGAACAGTTTGTCGTTGAACAGGGCCGCCTGGTTAAAGGTCAGGCAGCTCTGGTTATACCGGCTGAAGAGACAGAAAACAGGTTGCAGCTGAAAAAGCAGGGGGCTGCCGGTACCGCTTATCTTAATGCCTCCCTTCACTACCGTGTTCCGGTTGAACAGCGTGCCAAGGCCGATGGTCTGCAGATTGAACGCACGGTCTACCGGATCGGCTCGGTGCAGACAAACGGCCAATGGCGCCACGAATACCAGCCGTTGAAACCGGGCGAGCCGGTACAGACCGGCGACGACCTTGAAGTCAGGCTGACCGTCACAAACAACACCCCCCTTGAGTACCTGATTCTGGAGGAGTATCTGCCTGCCGGGTTTGAGGTGCGTCAGGCCGACCGTGACCCGCGCTATAGCAACGAAACATCCTACCAGGGCTGGTATGATCACAAGGAACGCCGCGACTCCCTGATGGCCTGGTTTATCAGCTATCTGCCTGGCGGCAGCCATGAGTTCCGGTTTGTGATCTACCCGGAGCTAAAGGGGACGGTAACGGCGCTGCCAACAGCCATCTGGCCGATGTACCGGCCGGAGTTGCGCAGTGAAAGCAGTCCCTGGCAGGTGGAGGTGCGCTGATTCGGATGACCACAGCTTGAGGTTTATGATTCGGATGGTAGAATACTGACAGACTGGTGGCCAAAGGGTCATCAGATATCACGGTTTGAGGAGGTCGTAACCATGCAATGCCAGTTCTGCAAGGCTCAGGTTCCAAACGGCAGCACCAAATGTCCCCAGTGTGGCACCGTCCTCCCTGCTTCACCCCGAATCACTGCCGGTGATTTCGGGGCCAGCTTTAGCAACGCCACCACCATCTGGAAGGATAACCTGGGTGACCTGGTCTTGCTGACACTGGTCTTCTGCCTGGTGGCCTGGGTGCCCATAGCCAACGCCGGCTTCATTGCCGGGTACACCCGCTCATTGATGAAGGTCTTCCGTGGTCAGGGCAAGGCCGCTGTGGGTGATATCTTTAATGCCTGGGACTGTTTCGGCAACCTGCTGGTCTATCTGGTGTTGTACCTTGTCGCCGTGGTGCTGCTCTCCTTTATTCCGTTTCTGGGCACCCTGGCCGTGCTTGCCCTCTACTTTGTTGCCGCACCCGGTATGCTGGCGGTTATTGACAAGCGGCTCAGCGCCATTGATGCCTTTAAATGGAGCCTTGCCACCATCCAGAAAGATGCTGTCAACTGGCTGCTGGCCATTCTGGTGGGGGGCATTCTGGGCAGTGCCGGAGCAATCGCCCTGGGAATCGGCATCATCATCACCATCCCCTGGGGACAGTTACTGCTGATCAGCCAGTATGAGGCACGCAAGGCAGACTAAGATCAAGGCGTTCACCTGCAGCACCCGTTAACCAGACAACCTGATCACGATGCCATCCAGACCTGCGGCATCGTGATCAGGTTTCCATATTGTCATCTGCCGTATTACCCGTCATCTGCAACAAATTTACGCATATCCTCCGTGTAACGTTACCCGCTTTTCCCTTCCCGCCAGCGCTGAATGCCCTGTTGCAACCGTTCTCCGGCATTGCTGCTGCTCGGCATGGTTTATGTAGGGTACCAAGCGGGACAGAATTTCATCCGGACACACGCCCTTCTGTTGAGATCTCTACAGCTCAGCAAACAGCAGCTTCAACGGTTTTTGAAAAGACGGGAGCCTTTAGCTCACAAAGCCAGGGGATCATGGGGCTGCTTCAGCACCGTGCGGCGGCTTCTTCTGCTACCTCAAACAGCTCTGGTTCACTGCGGTGAACCGAAGGGAGACGAGTATGAGACAGGTAGCAATCTACGGCAAAGGCGGCATCG
>DKFG01000131.1 GCA_002452325.1 Geobacter sp. UBA6802 | reverse complement strand
CGGCCAGGGCCTTGCCGGGAAAACGGGTTGATCCGTAACGGGCGGGAATGATGGCAACAATGTGCATGGTCATACTTCCAGGGGAAAAGGGTTAAGGGGCAGCGGCAAAAAACAGAAAATGTATGCCGTAGCTCCTAAAAAGCAAAGATGGAAAATACTCTCAAGCAGCAGGACTGTCAAGGTCTCAGGAGGAGCGGCGTTGTCCCTGTACAATACTGTTACGCCAGTTAAAGGCATCCAGTTGGGCTGCAAGCAGTTGATCAAGACTGATGGATAAAGAGTCAAGCAGCTTCTGTACGGTTACAAAGTCAGTTTTTTCAAGTTTTTCAGCCAATTCCAGTAAGTGTCCCAGCTGACCTTCCCGTCGTAACAAGGCATCCGCCATATCTTCTGACAGGTTCAGGCTCTCCACAACATGTTCCATGGGGGTTTCGTAGAGGGCATCCAGCAGGGAGAGGATGCCGGTCAGGAAGGCGGTTTCAACCAGGTCGCTGGTGCGGCTCTGGCCGGTGCGCTGCATCATCAGCAGTTCCATCAACCGCCCCCGCACGGCAGCCATTTCAAGCAAAGGGGAGTTCAGGCCGCGATCATCTTTACCGGCAAACAGGGCCAGTTGTACCCAGCGTCGCAGGTGGTTGATCCCCAGAATCATGATGGCGTGGCGGATGTTTTTGATCTTTTCCCGCAGGCCGATCATAACGGAATTAACCAGCTTCAACAGGTTAAAGGTCAGGCTGGGGTTTTCCCGAAAGGTGTCCTCTACCTCATCAATATCCCAGTCTTCATTTAACTGCTGCAGCAGCTTCATCATGGCGATACCGGAAGGATCGATCCGTTTTTGGCCGATAATGACCGGGCGCTCGAAAAAATAGCCCTGAAACAGCTCAAAACCGTATTCCAGGCACTGATTAAATACCTCTACGGTTTCGACCCGTTCTGCCAGCAGTTGTACCGGGTATTTACGCAGATTTGCCGCAATGGCAGGCAGTTCAAGCGGATCGGTGGCCATGATGTCCACCTTGATAATATCCACCATTTTGTAAAAGGCTGAGTGTTCCGGTGCATAAACGTGGTCATCCAGGGCAATCTTGAAGCCCATTGACTTTAATTCACTGCAGCGAAGACGGACGTTGTCATCAAGATCAATATTTTCAAGGATTTCAAGGACAGATTGCTCGATTGGCAGCAGTTCAAGCATTTCTGAATGCAGCACACCGGCGGTAATGTTCAGAAAGCCAAATTTATCCCCCAACACATCCTGCAGACCAAAGTCTGACAGGGCGCTGGAGATGACCGATGCCGATGCCTGGGCCTGACTCTCA
Organism: Geobacter sp. UBA6802; assembly: GCA_002452325.1. Lineage (GTDB taxonomy): Bacteria > Desulfobacterota > Desulfuromonadia > Geobacterales > Pseudopelobacteraceae > Trichlorobacter. The sequence continues at coordinate 10,018 of DKFG01000131.1, read as the reverse complement.
AATTGTGCAGTCGTGTGGTGACTTGCTGCCCTGAAGAGCAACTCATAGCCAAAGATCTGCTGTTTGACATCCAGGATCGGCTGGCGGCCGATAAAAAATTTGAGTTCAGGTTCCATGGCCATACTGTATACCATACATAACGATGCTTACAGGCACAACTTAAGAGTTTCAGCTGCAATTTTTTCAAGCGGCATTATTTTATCAACACCGCCCTTTTTGATGGCTTCATTGGGCATGCCAAAGACCACACAGGTGGCTTCATCCTGGGCAATGGTCTTCGCACCGGCATCATGCATCTCCTTCATGCCGTGGGCACCGTCGTCTCCCATACCGGTCAGGATTACCCCCACCGCGTTTTTTCCTGCATAGCGGGCAGCAGAACGGAACAGGACATCCACAGATGGACGATGGCGGGAAACCAGCGGGCCGTCCTTGACCTCGACATAGTAACGGGCACCACTTCTCTTGAGCAGGGTATGCTTGTTGCCTGGAGCAATCAAGACATGCCCCCGCACTACTGAATCATTGTTTTCCGCCTCTTTGACCGTCACCTTGCAGATACTATTCAACCGTTTGGCAAAGGCAGCGGTGAAGTTTTCCGGCATATGCTGGACAATCACGATACCGGGGGTGTCTTCCGGCAGCATCTGCAGAAAGACGGAAAGCGCCTCGGTCCCGCCGGTGGAAGCACCGACCATCACTACCTTTTCTGTGGTCATAATCATGGCATTGGCATTGGGGGCCTCCATGATTACATCGGCGTTGTACTTGGGGCTGACCTCCCTGACGGCCCGCATCGGTCTGATGCGGGAGGCAGCCGCTGCCTTGATGCTGTCACAGATACGGATGCGGGATTCTTCAATAAACTGCTTGGTTCCCATTTTGGGCTTGGTGATGATATCCACAGCACCGTATTCCAGGGCCTTCAACGCGGTTTCGCTGCCACTTTCTGCCAGACTGGAACACATCACCACCGGAATCGGGTGCTGGGACATCAGTTTCTGCAGAAAGGTGATGCCATCCATACGGGGCATCTCCACATCCAAGGTGATCACATCCGGCGCCTGTTCGGAAATCTTCTGCACCGCCACCACCGGGTCCTGCGCCATGCCGATCACCTCCAGCTCGGGATCGCTGGAGATGATATCGGACAGGGTCTGGCGCACCAGGGCAGAATCGTCGACTATCAGTACTTTTATCTTGGGCATGGGGGTACTTCAGGGTCAAGGGGCAGGGGTCAAGGGTCAAGAAAAATCGGCATTCTTTGACCCTTGACCCTTGCTCCTTGACCCTACTCCTTTCTATACACCGTGTTGGCCACCTGGGAGAATGGAACCCCCAGACCGTTCAGGGTCTCGGAGTGGCCGATAAACAGGTAGCCGCCGTTGGCCAGCTGACGGTGAAACTTGAGCATCAGCCGGGCCTGGGTTTCCTTGTCAAAATAGATCACCACGTTGCGGCAGAAGATCACATCCATCTTTTCGTTAATACCTAGATGGTCATCCATAAAGTTGACCCGCTTGAAGGTGATGCAGCTGCGCAGTTCCGGGGCGATCCGTACCAGCGATTTGCTGCGGTCTTTGCTGCGCAGCAGGTAATTTTTTTTCATGGAAAGGGGGATGGTGTCGGTGCGGTCTTCAGCATACACCGCTGTGGCTGCCTTCTGGATCACCTGGGTGCAGATGTCGGAGGCCAGGATGCTGAAGCGAAAGCCGGGGTTGGCAGCGGCGTAATCGGCCAGCACCATGGCCATGGTGTACGGTTCTTCGCCGGTGGAACAGCCGGCCGACCAGATCCTGAACGGCTGGTTCGAGGTCTCGCCCACCCCACGGGTCCGCCGCAGGGTGGGGATGACCTCCCGCACCAGGAAATCAAAGTGAAACGGTTCGCGGAAAAAATCGGTCTTGTTGGTGGTTACCACGTCGATCAGGTGGATCATCTCCTGATCTCTGCCCTGCGGCGAGAAGATGAAATCAGAGTATTCCTGAAAGCTGTGCATCCCCAGCACCTTGAGCCGTTTCTGCAGGCGGGCCTCCAGCATGGTCTTTTTGGCCGGCGGCATCTTGATCCCCGCCTCATCGTAAATCAGGGCGCTGAACCGCTCAAACTCACGCATGTTCATGCTGCAGAGCGGGGCTGACTGCCCGGCATGTCTCATGGTGTCTTCCCTTCAGGCTGCAGCAGTCTGGCAACGGTCTGCAGCAGATCATCCTGCCGCACCGGTTTCATCAGCCATCCGGTGGCGCCGGCCTCACGGGCCTGGTCAAACTGGGTCTTTTGTGAATCAGTACTCATCACCAGCACCGGCGTGTTTCTGCACTGGGGCATCTTTCTGATCTCCCGCACCAGGGTGATACCGTCTTTACCCGGCATGTTGATGTCGGTGATGATCAGATCAGGCTGCACCACAAAGATCCGCTCAATGGCCTGCAACGGGTCGGAAACGGTCTCCACGGTGTACCCCCCCCGTTGCAGGGTAAAGCGGGAGTTCAGCAGTTGAGTGGTGGAATCATCTATCAGCAGGACGGTCCCGGCCACTAGTCGTTGCCGCCGCCGGCTTCCTGCACTGCCGCCATTTCTGATTCGGAGAAGACCTTGTCAATATCCAGGATCATGACAAACTGGTCCTCATGCTTGCCCATCCCCTTGATAAATTCAGTGTTGAGACGGGTGCCGATATGGGGGGCCGGTTCTATCGACTCAGGCTCCATCTCCACCACCTCCTGCACTGAGTCGGCCAAGGCGCCCAGCACGGTGGTATCGCCATCAAGGGTAACCTCCACCACAATGATGCAGGTGTTGATGGTCTGCTCAGTGGTGGACATGCCGAACTTCAGCCGCATGTCTATTACCGGCACCACGCTGCCGCGCAGGTTGATCACCCCCCGCATGAATTCAGGGGTCTGGGGTACCTTGGTTATGGATGTGTATTCAAGTATTTCCCGTACCTTGGCCACATCAAGGGCGAAGATCTCATCCGCCAGCTTGAAGGTAAGGTATTGGACGGTTTCGGTTATGGTTGAGACAGACATGCACGCCTCCTGAAGAGTAAAAACAGATAAAGGTCATGATAATCGAACGCTGATGAAGCGGATTGAACGGATGAACGCAGATAAAAACTCGATAACAGCGAACAAGCACTAACGCAGAGCGGTGAAAAAGGTGCAAAGGCGCAGAGAAAAAACAATGTGTTACTGTTAAAAGTCCGCTTGTTTTTCTCTGCGTCTCTGCGTCTTTGCGTTAAAAATTTTTGAGTGTAAATCCGCGAGAATCCGTAAAATCCGCGTCATCCGCGTTCTATTGCCTTGTCAGTTACTCGCTAGAATTTCTCAAACTCATCATCCAGATGGTCTTTTTTGCCGCCGCCCAGGTCAATATGCACGCCGCCCGGTTTTGCTGCAGCCTTGGGGGCCGTATGGGCCACCATGGTCCGCTGCTGCGGTGCGGCATGCGCTGCCGGCCGGTGGGGCAGGGCACGCTGGGTGCCGTGGCTGTCAATGGTGAAGAAGGCGATGGTGCTCTTCAGTTGTTCTGCCTGGCCAGCCAGTTCTTCCGTGGTTGAGGCCATCTCTTCGGCTGCACTGGCGTTTTGCTGGATGACCTGATCCAGTTGCTGAATGGCGCGGTTGACCTGATCAGCACCGGCATCCTGCTCTTTACTGGAGGCACTGATCTCCTGCACCAGTTCGGCAGTGCGCTGGATATCAGGCAGGATGGCGGTCAGCATCTGACCGGCAGATTCGGCTACCTGCACGCTGCGGCCGGACAGTTCACTGATTTCACCGGCGGCTGTCTGGCTGCGCTCAGCCAGCTTGCGGACTTCTGAGGCCACCACGGCAAATCCTTTACCATGCTCACCGGCCCGGGCTGCCTCAATGGCGGCGTTCAGGGCCAGCAGGTTGGTCTGTCGGGCGATCTCTTCAATGATGCTGATCTTGGTGGCGATCTCTTTCATGGCTGCCACGGTCTGGTTGACTGCTTTACCACCTTCACGGGCATCGGTGGCGCTCTTGCTGGCGATCTTCTCGGTCTGGGAGGAGTTGTCAGCGTTCTGCTTGATACTGGAGGACATCTCTTCCATGCTGGCCGAGATCTCTTCTGCAGAGGCGGCCTGCTCAGTGGCACCCTGGGAGAGGGTCTGGGCTGTGGCAGAGAGTTCCTGGCCGCCGGTGGCAACATTGTCGGCAGCGGATTGTACTTCGCGGACGATTTCTTTGAGTTTGTCCACCATGTTGGCCAGTGATTCCATCAGGTCATCATTTTCACTGCGCTTTTTCAGTTCTACCATCAGGTTGCCCTGGGCCACCTGCTTGGCATTGGCGGTGATGCCGTTGGTGGCGTCAATCAGGTTGTTCAGGTTCTGCTTGATAACGTTGTACTCACCTTTGTATTCGGTGGTGATGATCTGCGGCATGTCACCCTTGCTGATCCGGTCAACATAGTTGGCGGTGACACGCAGCGGGTTGACAATGTTGATCACGGTGTCGTTGACCCCTTTGACCAGCTGGTTCCAGCCACCGACAAACATGTCGGCATTGGCCCGCTTGTCCAGTTCGCCGTTGGCAGCACCCTGGATCAGGATGTCGGTCTGGGCCAAGAGGTCGTTCATCATCTTGACCATGTTGTTGAGGTTGCCCTTGATAACGTTGTATTCGCCCTTGTATTCGGTGGTGATGGTAGGCGGGATAACGCCGTTGGCTACTTTGTCAACATAGTCAGCCGTGACCCGCAGCGGGTTGACGATGTTGGAGATAATCTCGTTGATGCCGGTTACCAGCTGTTTCCAGCCGCCGATAAACATTTCGGCATTGGCTCGCTTGTCCAGCTGACCATCTGCTGCTGCTGCGATGACCTGATTGGCTTCAGCCAGCAGGCCGGTCATGATGTCAATGCAGTTGTTAAGGTTGTTTTTGATCTCGTTGAAGTCGCCGTTGTAGTTGTCGGTGATCCGAGGCGGAATATCGCCCTTGGAGATCCGATCAACATATTCGGCAGCCACGTTTAAGGGGCCGATCACGGCGTCCAGGGTCTCGTTGACCCCGGCCACGATCTTGCGGAAGTCGCCCTGATGCTTGGTGGCGTCGGCACGGGAGGCCAGCTTGCCTTCCACGGCAGCGTTAACCAGCATCCCGGCATCAGCCACCAGTGCGTTGACTGCGTCAATACAGCCGTTGAGGTTGTTCTTGATCTCGTTGAAGTCGCCGTTGTAGTTGTCGGTAATGCGGGGTGGGATATCGCCCTTGGCTATCCGGTCCACATATTCGGCTGCCACGTTTAAGGGGCCGATCACGGCATCCAGGGTCTCGTTGACCCCGGCCACCACCTTCTGGAAATCACCCTGATGCTTGGAGGCATCAGCACGGGTAGCCAGCTTGCCGGCAATGGCTGCCTCTGAGAGCAGATTGGCATCTTTTACCAGGGCCTTGATGGCATCCATCATCTTGTTCATGGAGAACATCACGCTGGTGGTGTCGTTATTGGCCAGCTTGATATCGTGGGACATATCACCGGCACCCACCAGGTTGGCAACCTCGGCCACCTCTTTGGGGTCGGCACCCAGCTGTTTCATGACATTGGCAGCTATGTACAGACCAATACCAATGGCCAGGATCACACCGGCGATCATCAGGATGGTCATGTACATGACCGCCTGGTTAGCGCTAACAGTGTTGGAGTCAGCCAGGCCTTTACTGAACTTGATCTTGGAATCAACCAGTTTGGCAATGGCATCCTGTTCAGCCCGGGAGGCCTTGGCAGCATCACCATGCAGGATAGCGGTTGCCTCAGCATCTTTTTCTTCCAGGGCCAGGGCAACGGTCTTGTCCAGCAGTGGACCATAGACTTCACGGGTTTTTTTGAACTCATCAAAAAGCGCCTTGGCTTCTGCAGAAACAATCGTTTTTTCGTAGGCATCAGCCTCTTTACTGATCTCGGCCCGCAGCTCCTTGATCCGCTCGGCATAACGCTGTTTGTCAGCCGCACTGCTGGCAGCGATGATGTCACGGGCATTGACCCTGATCCGCTGGAAATCGGTCGAGATATTGGCCAGTTGTCCCAATGGTTCAGCGCCGCTGACAAAAAGTTGAGTATCCAGTTTGTCAATCAGCTTGATGAAGTACATGCCGACCCCGCCGATCATGCCGGCCAGCAGCGCAACGATGATGAACCCGGTCATCAGTTTTGCCTTCAGACTCATACTGTTCATGGTGTTACCTCCTCCGTGGTGTGTGCATCTGGTTGTGGGTTAGATAATCTCGCTGTTTCTGACGTTTTGCAGTGTATCTAAAATGATTGCGCGGACATCATGGTTAAAAGGGTCATCGTGTCCTGGGTAGACCAGTTCAATCTCCTTGTGTGCCAGTGTGATCAGGGTGTTGACATAGTCTCTGGTGTACTTGCCGCCAGGGGTGCGAATCCGTAACTGGGTATCACCTGAAAAGAGCAACTTGTGTGACTGGCAGTAAAAAGCAACCGAGTCGGACGAATGCCCCGGTGTGTGCAGTACATCCAGGTAGTCATCACCGGCTTTTATTACCTGATTATCTTTTAAAAGAACATCAACACCGGGGCCAGGCACCCAGCCGTAGACCGTGGCGCCGTATTTCCGCTTGAAAAGCTCGGCACTGGCAGCATGGTCAAAGTGATTGTGGGTCAGCAACACCTGTTCCACCGGTACCTTGCCGCAACCGGTATAGATGGTGTCTATCTCATCCATAATGTAGCCATCAGTCCCTGGATCAATCAGGGTGTTGACGGCATCAATCTGGTTCCAGTCTCCCAGCAGCAGGTACGAACGGCAGGTGTAATTGTTGGGGTTGCGTTGCAACTGTAGAACGCGCATCAGATACCTCGTCAGCAACTATAGCAGGGGTTTGGCAGGCTGCAACCAGGGCAGCTGTAAAAAACCTACTGCCTTAGCCGACTTTCCTGAATAGCTGCGCATCAGGGGTCACCTGTTCAAAAAGATGGCTGATTTCGCTTGGCATCTTCTGGGTGTTTTCAGTGGCAAAAAAACCGCCGGGTGCCAAAGAGCGATGGTACATCTTCATAACTTCAATCCGCTGTTCGTACGAAAAATGCAGCAGCACGTTTTTGCAGACGATCAGCGAGTAATCCGAACCCACCGGCTGCAGCTGCAGCAGATCGTTATACTTGAAGAAGACCCGGTTGCGGATCCGGTCGATCACCTTGTGGTGTTCCGGTTTGCCGGGGGCCGGTTCAAAGTATTTTTTAAAGATCTCGGGCGGAATCCGCTGCAGCTCATCAGTCTTGTATTCGGCAGCGGTGACAATATCGCCGAAGTTGTTTTCGCTGTCGTAGTCGGTGGCATCCAGATACAGGGTGTTGAAACCCATATCCCCCATCCGCTCGGCAAACAGGATCGCCAGGGTGTACGGCTCCTGCCCCAGGGCGCAGCCGGCATCCCACACCTTGATCCGCAAGCGGCCCAGGGCAAGTTTGAGGGTGGCGTCAACAGCGTATTCAAGGACCGGCAGGTCACGAAAGAAAAAGGTAAAGGCCATAAGAGTTCAGGGTCCAGGGTTACGCTCCCTCCCCCAGCGGGGGAGGGCTGGGGAGGGGGAGACTCAGGTAATGACAGGTAAACAGGTTGTTGAGGGCCCCCATTCCCCCCATCCTAACCTTCCCCCGCTGGGGGAAGGGACCAAAAGCCCAAAAGAGGGGGAAACTCACAAACCTCAACCTGTTGTTACCCGAACTGTTCCTGTTCAACCATTGCCACGGCCTCTACCAGCAGGCCGGGGTCCAGGATCAGGGCCACGGTGCCGTCTCCCAGAATGGTGGCGCCGGATATGCCGCGCACATCGCGGTACAGTTTGCCCAGGGTCTTGATGACGGTCTGGTGCTCGCCCACCACGTCATCCACCACAAAACCGATCCGCTTGCCCCCTACCGAGAGGATCACGATCTGTTCGATATCAGGCTGGTTATCCAGAATGGCAAACTGTTCACGCAGACTGATGTAGGGGGTCAGCTCACCCCGCACCTTGGCCAGATGGCGACCGTGGGAGGCCTGTACATCGGCACGGGTCAGTTCCACGCACTCTTCAACAATGGAGAGGGGTAACACAAAAAAGTTCCGGTCAATCCGCACCAGCAGGGTTTCAATGATGGCCAGGGTAAGCGGTATCTTGAGGGTGATGACCGAGCCTTTACCGCTGGTGCTGTCGATATCAATGGTACCGCGCAGCGCCTCAATCGCCTTTTTGACCACATCCATCCCCACGCCCCGGCCCGATACGCTGGTCACCTTCTGGGCCGTGGAGAAGCCGGGGGCAAAGATCAGGTTAAAGATCTCCTTGTCGGTCAGCTCAGAGGTGGGGGTGATCAGGCCCCGTTCAATCGCCTTGGCCCTGATCCGTTCCTTGTCAAGACCGGCGCCGTCATCACGAATGGTGACCAGCACCGAATCACCGGAGTGCTGGGCCCCCAGGTGGACGGTCCCCTTGGCCGGTTTACCATTGGCCTTGCGGAGGTCGGGCATCTCAATGCCGTGGTCAATGCTGTTGCGGATCAGGTGCACCAGCGGATCGTTCAGTTTCTCGATCACGGTCTTGTCAAGCTCGGTGTCAGCCCCGGTGGTCTCCAGATCAATCTCTTTACCCAGTTCAGCCGAGAGGTCCCGCACCAGCCGTTTGAATTTGCTGAAGGTGGTGCCGATCGGCAGCATCCGCATGGTAAGGGTGGTGTCGCGCAGCTCGGAAATCAGCCGTTCGACCTCTTCGGCTACGGTGGTTATGTCGTTGTCGCTGCGGGTGGCGGCGAGCTGCGTTAAGTGGGCCTGCACCGTGACCAGTTCTCCCACCAGGTTGACCAAGTGATCCAGCCGATCAGCCGGCACCCGAATGGAGAGGGCAGCCTCTGCAGCAGCAGGGCCGGCGGCGCTGGTGGTCCGCTCCTGTCGGACCTGCTTGACCTGCTGCTGTTCAGCCAGGGCCGACTGTACCTTGGAGGCCGGCACCAGCCCCTGATCAACCAGAATCTCGCCAAAGCGCTTCTGCATGCTGAGGATCTTCTGCATCTCCACCGGCGAGAGGTCGCCCCGCTCCACCAGGATGTCGCCCAGCTTCTTGTAATTGGGGTCGGCATCGGCGCTGCTGCCGTCGTCGATCAGGTTGATAGAGAGTTCGCAATCGTCCTCGACAAAGATGAAGACATCCTTGATCGCCTCATTGCCACGGGTGGTGGTGAGGATAATGTCCCAGTAGAAGAAGCAGTGCTCCGCTACCAGATTATCCAGTGTCGGTATGGCATCCAGATGGCAGATTACTTCGCAGGCCCCCAGTTCGCGCAGTTCGTTCAGCAGAGCCACCGGGTTAGTGCCCCCCAGCATGATCTCCGGCAGTGGCTTGAAGCGGATCCGGTAGCTGCGGGGGGGGGTGTCAGTGGCATCGGCAGTCTTGGACAGTTCTTCGGTGATCCTGACTGGTTGTGCTGACTGAGGCTGCAGCTGCTGCAGACCGGCAATGATCCGCTCGCCGACGGCGTTGTCGGCCGGAGGTCCCCCGCCGGAGGCGGCCAGCATGGTACTGATCTGGTCACGGGCCTGCAGGGTCAGATCCAGCAAGGCACGGGTAACCTCCATCTTGCCGTTGCGCACCTGATCAAAGACCGTTTCCACCTCATGGGTAAAACGGGCAATGTCGTCAAACCCGAACATGGCGCCGGACCCTTTGATGGTGTGCATGGCTCGGAAGACGCGGTTGATCAGGTCACTGTCCTGGGGGTTCTCCTCCAGCTCAAGCAGGGATGTCTCCAGTTCAGCCAGCAGTTCTCCGGCTTCCTCACGGTAGGTGGCGATATGTTGTTCCTGGGGGCTGGACATGGAACCTCCGGGTCAGGGAAAACGTGTGAAGTTGGAAGTGTAAAGAGTGAAATTAAACCCTTTCACCCTTCATATTTCACTCTTCATACTTTGACTTTATCCGAGTACTTTTTTCACAACAGCGATTAACTGTTCCGGCTTGAACGGTTTGACGATCCAGCCGGTGGCCCCGGC
>DKFG01000104.1:29993-30314 GCA_002452325.1 Geobacter sp. UBA6802 | reverse complement strand
TAGCAGAACGGCTTGGCCATGCGGGTCTGCATCGCTTCATACTCTTGAACACTGGCCAGTATGGAAGCTGCATCCATGCTTGCAATCTTCCCAAAATATTTCTCGCGGAAATCCTTGGCCAGTTGGTCAAATGAAGCAAGATCAGTCTCAAGTTCAGCTGAATCCGGGGCAGGGTAGAGCAGGGTGGTGTTCCAGGTAAGATCGGTGTGGGACATGTATGATGGCTCCTTGTTGGTTTTCTTAGAGGTAGCCATCATTCAGGCTTTAGCCTGTTTTGTCAACCATCAGTCAATCTGAAACCTGATTAGCGCTGATCTTCCG
>DKFG01000104.1:0-29956 GCA_002452325.1 Geobacter sp. UBA6802 | reverse complement strand
TATCAGGTAGTTCCCCCTCACCCTAGCCCTCTCCCTCAGGGAGAGGGGACAAATACTGATCCGGCGGAAGATTGACGCTACTCAGGTGCCGGATTAAGATACTGCAGATCTTCTACCGTATCAATGTCTCGCAGAGCCGGTAACAGGCCAACCGTCAGCCCAGCCTGTGCTGCAGCATGCAGGGTCAGTTCAAGCACACGTTCAGTGCTCCAGGGAATGTTCTGAAAGACGGATTCCGTAAAATGGCTTTGATTGAAGCCGATCAGGCAGTAGCCTCCATCTAGGGCTGGACCAAGCACCAGAGGATACTCCTTAAGAAGATCAAAGGATTGGAGGAGGTAAGCAGCGTCGATTCCGGGTATGTCACTGCCGATTACTACAGCCTGCTGCACATCGTCAGAAATCAGCCTGCTAAAGGCGGCAGCCATCCGCTTACCAAGGTCAGCCCCCTGTTGTTGGATACAGAACCGGGCATACTGTTTCCAGCTGTCAGGCACCTGAGCCTCGTCTCCATCAAAAAACAAGACCAGCGCCAGGCCACTGGCTTGTATCTGCTGCAGAACCCGCTCCACCAGAGTGCGATAGATGCTGCAGGCTGCCTGATCACCAATATCTTTGGCCAAGCGGGTCTTGACCCGGCCGGGGATGGGCGCCTTGACGAACAGGGCTACTATTCTGTAATCGATCATCGGTACTCCTGAATCAAGACAACTGAAATGAGGGTGAAATTTGACAACTGTTCCAGTCAGCAGTAGAGTTGAGGCAGATCGGTTTATTACCGAATCAAACAGATTTGGCGAAAGGAGTATCCCCATGCGTATCTCTACACTGTTCTTTAGCTGTTGTCTGCTGTTGGTGCCAGTCTTCGGGTTTAGCGCCCAGCATGACGGACCGGTTGTGCCGCAGAATCAGAAGCCGGTCGGGGTCAGCACCAGCCCCATCAAGGCAAAACCGGCACAGAAGCCCAAATCAACCAGCAGCAAGGACAAGGTTTCTGCTACCGGATATGGGGATGACCCCGGTGAAGAGACCCAGGAACGGCCGAATCCGCTCAACAAACAGGGTCAGAACCGGCCTGCGCCGGTTAAGGCACCGGTCCGCTGACAGGTTATTAAAAACAGGTACTGATCAGCTGCATTGTGCCAGCCCGGCTGTGGCGGCTCAGGTCAGATACCGCAGCAGCACGCGACATGCTGTCTTTCAAAACCGGGATAGGGCTCCCTCAATAAAAATAGCCAGCGGCCAGCCGCTGGCTATTTTTCTGCTACAGAATCCGTTCCGCCAGAGTTAAATAGATGTTGTCACCCATCTTTCTGACCGGGGATTGGTACTTTGACGAACAGGGCAATCACCTATTCAATTACTCTAACGGCATCAACCTTTACTTTCTTGTTGCCGACAACGGTTACCTCACCTTTAAACAGATCGCTGGTGTCAGTGATTTTGGTCAGCTTCCAGGGATAGTTGCGGGCATCTTTCTGATCACGCGGGGTAAAATAGGTGTTGTGGGCACCGGACAACCCCTTGTGAAGCACTACGGTTCCGATCTTCAGATCTTCCGGCATGGCAATACGGGTTTTCCAGTAGTTTTTCGTCCAGAACTCTGCACCCTTGTAGCTGTCCATAAATTGTGCTTCGTCTTTGGTTTGTTCAGAAGGAGGTGTAATCATGCGTGCAATAACAACATCTGATGCACCACTGGTTTTTAAAGGCCGGGCAGAGACAAAATACTCATCTGCCTTGATAAAATGGGCGTCCATATCACCGCTGGGGGCCTGAATCGCTTTACCCGGCTTCCGGGAAGGTTTGGCGCTGTCAATAACATGATCAACGGTCTTATCAATGGTAATGGTGATTTTTTCGGTCGGTCCTGCGCAGGCAGCGCTTGAAAGCCCAAGCGTGATGAGAGCGGTCAGAACGATACGGTGAGTGTTGTGCATGTTTTTCATTCTCCTTGTGCTGTGATGTTGTGTGGTTTGTGCTGCTTAGAATAATCCCGGCTGTCGTGATGGAACGGCCGGGGGTAGTTGTCGTTGTGGCAGTTGCCGTTGATACGGGTGCTGCTGAATCGGTTGTTGTGGCTGGTACTGCTGCTGTTGCTGATACTGTGACTGACAGACGCCGTTCAGAATAATCTGTAAACGGGCTTGATTATTGGTCTTGTTCAGTTCATCCACCTGTCCGGCCTGATCAATATAGAGAGACAGGCTGTTCTGACCGGGACGCAGCAGCACCTGTTCTGTTTTGCTCTGGTGTGTCCCTGGGGTAAGGGAAGCCCATTGGCTTGGTACCGGCTGACCCTGATTGGCGCTGCTGAGCACCGCACTGGTAAATGCCGGTGACGGCGCAGTACCGCTGTTTTGAATGGAGTAGGTCAGTGAAGCGCTGCACAAACCGTTTGATGCCGGTTGCACTTGCTGGCTGGCCAGTACCACCGTGCCGCCCCAACGGGTGGTGCTGCCTCCAATGGAAAGCTGGGGCAAAACAGCAAGATCTGGCTTTACCATGCCAAGTGATTCCAACCGCCCCCTGTTGATGGATGATCCGCCTTCCAGGCCGGTGTTAACCGGCGCCTGGGGGCCAACATGACCGTACGACCCGGCAGCTGCAGTGCCGTAACCGGTAAAACCCATCATCGGCACATCAATGGTTTTGGGGGTAAAAGCAAATCCGGTAAAACCCAGCATGGGCACTTCGATATTCTTTGGGGTAAAAGCGTAGCCGGTGAAGCCCATCATGGGGACTTCGATTGTTTTTGAGGTAAAGGCGCTTGCCGCAGATGCGTAACCGCTAAAGCCCATAAGCGGCACATCTATGGTTTTGGGGGTAAACGCATACCCGGTAAAACCCATCATGGGAACATCAATGGTTTTGGGAGTGAATGCCTGGGCTGCAGTACTGAAGCATAGACAAATTCCGCAATAAATAATGTAATTGCCGATTCGAAGCAGTGGCACATCCCACCTCCTGGTTTCTAAGGTGTGATGGTGCCACCGGCTTGAAGCAGATGGAAAGAACTGGGGTCAACACATTGAAACGCCTCTACTCCGGCAGGGGGGATGCCATTAGAGCAAGCTACCGGAATTTTGCCTTCAGATGATAAAAATCCTTTAAAAAGCTTGAAATAGCATCTCCATTGGCGGGCATTATCTCTTTGTGGTGCGTTATTACCGAGTTCAAGGTTGAATGGTGCTGAAATCACTTTCTGACTTCCGTTTTGATCCTGTATCGGAACAAAATCTTTAGTGCGTGTAAGTATGTTGACCCCTCTACTATCCATCACACTGCAAAAAAGATCAACACGAGCGACATCATTGGATAAATTCTTTATCTGCACCCCTTGAAATCTCAGCGTAAAATCAGCAGCAAAACCAGGCTGTGTGATTGAGCACACCAGTGCCGCAAAAAGAACCACTATAATCGATTGTTTCATGTCACCTTCACTCCTTTATCGGTTTTATCGGCTATTTCAGCAGTTTTTCCGGCATCATACGATCCAGCAGTTTTACCAGTTCTTCTCGAGATTTTGCCTTGGGCTTGCCGGTCTCCTTCATATGTCCGATGGTCAGCACCTTGCCTGATTTTTCATACTTGATCGCAATCTGGCCGTTGCCGGTGGCCTTGGTGTACAGGGCCGGCATTCCCTTATAGGTAAAGGATTCAGGCTTTTGATGGTTAATGGTCTGCTGGAAGCTTTTGAATTCCGAAAGGGGATACAGATGCACGCCGATCACCTCGCCATCGGCAGCCATCCAGCCGGTCATATAATTGCCGGGGCGATCTTCATCTTCCTCTACCTCGCCGCCAAAGGAGTAACCCGGCAGCTTGGCAGCAGCGGCCCATGATTGAAAACCGGCCTTGGTTGGCCCGGCAGCTAAAACCCACGTAGCTGAAATGACCACCAGACAGATTGCTAACAACAGACGATTCATTCTTATTCCTCCGTATATTTGTATGTAGTGTTTACGCTATGTAGCAGATGTTTTGGTATTGTCAATTCCGTTCAATACGTTTGTGCCAGTTTTTTCGGATCAGCCCCTGCCAGATAGCGCAGTAGCAGCCACCAGTTGTGCAGGGTGCGGCGCAGGATGCCGTCTTTCTGCCAGCGCCGGGCCGAGGTTGCCACTCGCTGCGGAAGCAGGGTGAAAGCGTAGCCGGACTGACGCAGTCTGCGGGCCAGCTCCACATCCTCCATCAACGGCAGCGGCGGGATACCGCCGCAGCTTGCAAGGGCGCTGCTGGTCATGAACAGAGCCTGATCACCATAGGGCAAGGCAAACAGTTTACAACGCAGATCAACGAACCACTCAATCATCCGGTAGGCCAATTCGGGTGAGTCAATACCCAACCTGAAGGCACCCCAGTCGGTACCGTTGGCAACCGCCCTGGTAACAGCCTGCAATCCGCCATCCGGTAGCAGCGTATCAGCGTGCAGTATGAGTATGATGCTGCCGGTGGCAACCTCTACACCGGCTGCAAGCTGGATTCCACGTCCTTTTTCAGACGTAATACCAACAACTTCATGATCAGTTATGGCAGCTATGGTTGAACCTTGCGGGTCACCATCTACCACAATGATTTCAACCCCTTGTTTTTCTTGACCCTTGACCCATGCCCCTTGACCCTTCAGATCTTCAACCAGCCCACCTATCCGTTCCTGCTCATGCAGCACCGGTATGATAATGCTGATGGTCATGGCCACAGCGGACAGTCCACTCCTAGGCACTCTTTGTTACGGGCCATCTGGGTGCAAGCAAATGGCTCCACTGACGCCGGATGCAGGCCAAACAGTTCTGAAGCAAGCCGCATACCGCTACGCAGGGCTATCCAGCAATCCCGTTGGCAGCAGCGGGCTGCCTGATACCCGGCAATCTCCGCCAATACCTGCTGAACTACGTGCTGTACGGTTTGGCGGGCAGCTGGTTTAAGCGGCGTGGCTTCCAGCAGTACACTAAGGCCGACTCCTATGCCGGTTGCTGCCCCACAGACCCCCATGAACCCGCAACTGCCACCGCTGACCTCACCGCCGCGCTGGATTGCAGCACGGAGCTGTTCAGCGCTGACCGGATGCCCGGCATTACGCAGGCAGGCCAGCAAAACGCCTGGCACCAGGGCATGATACTGGGGGCCGTGAAGCGGAATGGAGGGATGCTGCCGGATGCTGTTGAAGAGCTGAAGTGCATCGGTGGTGGTGGATGCAGCACAGAGGTGCTCGATCAGCTCCAGGGCATCGCCGGTATGACAGCTGTCACAGACAAAATGCCCCTGCTCACAGCAGGCGTTGTTGGCCAACTGCTTGCCGCAGTAGTAGCAGACAGCCTGTTGTTCGGTGGGATGGTAGACCAGGGCAGCGCCGCAGACCATGCAGCCGGACTGCTGTTTTTCAGCCGCCAGTGGTGCGCTCTTGGCACGGGATTCCGGTGGCAGGGCACAGTTTGCTCCGGCCTCAATGGTCACATTGGTGACAAATCCGTGGTTGTCCAGCAGCCAGACCTGCTCCCCCAGCAGCTCTGCATCTGATCGGGGAATCTGTGTTGTCTGGCCGGGCAACAGGACACAACCCGATGCAGTGCGCAGCGATGCTGCCGGACCGGGATACAGCACCGTTACCGGTGCACTGTCCTGCTCTGGCTTGTAGACGATGAAGGTCAGGGAAAAGAACGGATGCCCCTGCACTACCCGGTACGGCAGCCTTTTAAGGACCTTAAAGCCGGTAAAGCCGGTCTCCTGCAGAATTCCCAGCAGGTCTTTCTGGGTCAGGGCGCCGCTGATACACTCGCCCCGCAGGGTTTCGTCGTTCAGGATGGCAGCATCCGGCTCGGTCTCACAGACCACATCAGCTGCCACCAGCCTGCCACCGGGCTTCAGCACCCGCAGGATCTCGGCAAAGGTCAGCCGTTTGTCTGCCGACAGGTTCAGCACACAGTTGGAGACTACCAGATCGTGCCCGTCATCCGCCAGCGGCAACTGTTCCAGATAGCCCTGTACAAAGCGCAGGTTGTCATAGCCCAGTGATTGCCGAACCTCAAGAGCCCCCTGATTGGCAATAGCCAGCATCGGTTCAAGCATGTCAATGCCGGTGATCAGCCCTTTGCTGCCCACCAGCCGGGCGGCAATAAAGCACTCCACCCCACTGCCGCAGCCCAGATCAACCATCCGTTCGCCCGGTTTCAGGTCAGCATCCAGCACCGGACTGCCGCAACCATAACCACGGAAGCGATAGCCTGCCGGTATGTGCGCCATCATCGGTTCGTCATACTGCACCGGGTTCAGGATCTCCAGCCGCTTATCTCCGGCTGCCTCAGCATAATAAACACCCACCTGACCACGACTGTCCCGTGCCGTATCCAGCGACAGCAGGCAGTTGGTGTGGCAGAGCGCAATCGGCCCATGGGTGCCGCAGCTGACCAGCAGCTCTCCCATCTTCAGGCGCAGGCCGGGCTGGTGTTGTTCCGGCAACCTGACTGCTGCCTGCTGCATCAGCCGCAGGGCCAGCTGTTCAAGCAGGGGTTGATATGGATCAGAGCCGATGAAGTGTTGGGCATGGTGCCAGCAGTGGTCAAAATCACCGCCCCCCAGCAGATACCGCCAGGGGTCGGCAAGCTGCACCACACTCTGCTTTCGGATTCTGTTCAACACCGGGCTGGTCTGCCATGCCTGCGCAAGCCCCTGATCAAGCGGGGTGGCCAGTTCATCAAAACCGATGGTTGCTGCTGAAGGATACAGGCAATTGTCCGGTCCGATGGCTGCGGCCTCCCAACCGGCGCTGGAGCCATCATGAATGGTACCGGGTGGTGAGAAAATCTGGCCCCTCAGGTTTTCGATGTTATCAATAATGATGCTGCGCTGTTCAGCAACAGCCTGGGCAGCCAGTACCGGTTCCAGCAGTTCCAATGGTTGAAGGTGCTGTTCAGTGGTGCCTCGTCCACGGATAAAATGCCACATCAGATGTACGGCTGCTGCCCCTTGGTCGGCAGCGTAGCCCACCAGCCAGGCCAGGTCGGCAGCATTATCGCGGGTCACGCAGCAGCTTAAGGTAAAACGCCACTGTTGGCCACGCAGCCAGACCAGCTGGTGTTCAAGCACAGCAAAGGCTCTGCTGCCCCTCAACCCATCATGGTGCTCAGGTCTGCCGTCCAGGCTGATCTGCAGATGTATCCTGTCACGGGGCCAGTCCGGTTGCAGCTGCTGCGCAGCAAGCAGACCATTGGTCAGGATCACGATCCTGCTGTCCGGGATAGCCAGAATCTGCTCAACAATCTGCCTGAAGTCGGGATGCACCAGCGGCTCACCGCCGGTCAGGGCAAACAGGCGGCAGCCAAGCAACGCTGATTCCGCAAGGTGGCAGGTTATCTGCTCAAGCGACAGCTCCCGTGTCTGGTCCGGGCCGGAGCAGAACAGGCAGTGCGAGCAGGCAAGGTTACAATGATCGGTGATATGCAACCAGAGCTCATGCAGCGGCTGCTGTTCACTGATCAGGGTCTGGCGTCCCTGGTAGCTGCTGGGAGATGGGTCAGGCAATCGCTGCAGAAAAGCGCGGTCGGCTGCAGCATCGGCGCTACAGAGCAGCCGGTCACCGGCTTCGTTCGGCACAAACCAGGATGGCCGATCCGGGCAGAGCCAGATGGCAGTATCTTCAACAGTAAAACAGGTCCAGCGGGATGGATCAAAGGTCATGGAAGAGTCGTTCCTTATTTGGTCTTTTGGGGTACAAGAGATCGCCCGATACCCCATATTGGTTAATGGGCATTGCCCCGAAATAGCAGATGTGTTACTTTTTAATCTGGAGGGCACACATCATGTTACTGCAAACTGACACCAGACGCCGTATTACGCTTCCCCCGACAGTCGGGATTCAGCCGGGAGATGCCATTGATCTTGAGCTGCTTGAAGACGGCAGGATCATGCTGATCCCTGTCCAGCCGGTCCCTAAACATCAGTTGTGGGCCTGGACTGCTGAAGTAAAACAGGCAATCAGCAGCTCGTTGAATGATCCGCAACCTTCTGTTGAGGTAGCAACTGCTGAACAGGCGCAAGCAATTGCCAACAGGTGGGCCGATGAGAATTGAGATTCGACCTGCCTTTGATGAAGCGGTCATGGCTGCTGAACTGCCCATACGAAAGGCAGCGGCAAAAATGCTGATGCTGCTGCAATCCCTTGATCTGCCACAACTCTGGAATCACCCCGGTCTCAATTTTGAGAAACTGCACGGCATGATTGAACCGGTAACCGGCCAACAACTGTACTCAATCAGAATTACCGGCAGCGCCAGGGCAATAACCTGCCTGCTTACCGGCCCCACCATAGTACTTGTCAGTCTGCATACCCAGCATGACAAGGCGTATCGGCGGTAGCGATTATGATCACGTCACTATAAATTCCCGCATGCGGGAATTTGAGCGTAACATACTGATATAACAAAACTATTGTCAAAAAATGGCTGATTTTTTTCTTGATACACAGGTGGTTACTTCAGGCGTTTCATTTTCTGGTACACCATGCTGCGCAGCCTGGACAGTTCCTGATGCAGCCCGGTCTTCTGGTCTGGGGTCAGCGTGGCTGGATCAAGCAGGTACAGCCGGTCGTACAGCTGGCTTACAAACGTAAGATCTACCGGCGCGTCTGTTGGTTTCTGTTTGGCTGCCTGTTTCCGTATTTCGCCCCTGGTTATGCCGCTGTTTTTGTATTTGATATAGGTTGCCGTCATCTTTTCCGGTGTTTTCAGTTTGGCTATTTCCACCAGAATACTGCGTGCTGTTTTCGGATCTGTGCGGCAGTCGTCTTTGACCTCTGTTGGCAGCCGATTGAGCGAAAGAATGGCTGAAATAGCGCTATCTGATTTTCCAAGGATGTGTACCAGATCGTTCAACGCATAGTTGTGTTGAGCACGCAGGTTTTCTATTGCCTCTGCCTCTTCAATGGCGGTCAGATTTTCCCGCAGCAGGTTTTCAACAATGGCAATTTCTGCCGGTTCCCCATCAGTGAAAACCGCCGGAATGGTGGTGCAGCCTGCCAGCAGTGATGCCTGATAGCGCCGCTCACCGGACACCAGCAGCAGCGAGCCGTCTGCACCCTGACGCACCAGAACAGGTTGCAGCACGCCGTGTTTCTCTATGGAAGCCTTCAGTTCTGCAAGGGCCTGTTCATCAAAATATTTACGGGGTTGATCCGGGTCTGGCTGAACATCCGCAATAGTAAGCTTGTAGAGTTTCCCTTTTTCATAGGTGACCGGTAGTGAAAGTTGCATGGTCTGTGTAACCTCTCGGCTGTTTTTATGTTCAATAGCGCCTGTATCGCCAATTCCTATGACGTTTTTCAGAGCCATATGTAACATGACCGACTTGAGGTATTCCGTCAAGAGGTTCAAATCTGCTGGGAAGCTGATAAGCAACTGCCCGTTTTTGTTAAATATATATATTTGCGATTATTATAAATTTTGAATGTTTTTGACAAAATCAAATTTTACGATACAACTGATCGTAATTTTAAATCACAGGAGGAATACAAAGCATGCGTATCACATTGTCAAGATTTTTGGTCATGTCGTTTGCCTTGGCTATGCTGGCCGGTTGCGAGACCGGACCGCAGGTTAAGAGTGAGGCTCCGGCCAAGCAAACTGTTGCAGCAGCACCCAAACAAGCAGCAAAATCAGCACTTCCGCAACTTGCCAAAGGCACCACCGTCATCACCACAGAAGAAGTAAAGGCATTGGTTGACAAAGGCCCCGAAGCTGGCAATTACCTGATGTTCGACAGCCGTCCGGCAAGCCGTTTCCATTCCGGAACCATCCCCACCTCATTAATGCTGCCGGTAGCTGAACAGGAAAAGCTGGACAAAGAAGGCAAATCCCATCCGATGCTGGGGCAGGATAAGAACAAGCTGCTGATCTTCTGGTGCGGCGGCCCCACCTGCCCGTTTTCAATCAAGGGTGGAGAGCTGGCAGTCAAGTACGGTTACACCAACGTGCGGGTCTACTCGGGCGGCGACCCTGCCTGGGGTAAAGCAGAACTGCCGTTTGTGGTTTCACCAAAATTCGTTAAAGACGACAACATCCTGTTGCTTGACCTCCGTTCAGCCGATAAGTTTGCTGCCGGTCACATCCCCCGTGCCCTGAACCTGCCTGCAGCGATACTGGACACGTACAAGGAAGAAAACTGGCCTTCATTCAAAGGCGCCCCGATTGTGTTCTACAGTGATAATCAGGCTGATATCGACAAGGCCCTGGAGCTGATGCGTGACTTTGGTCTGTCCAAGGCCACGTATTTCCCGGGCGGCGTTGAAAGATGGCAAAAACTGGGTTATCCGGTTGAGTCAGGCGCCAAACCGGCTCCGGCCAACCTGACCTTTGTACGCAAGCCCAATCCTCAGGATGTCAGCATTGCCGATTTCAACAAACTGCTGAATGACCCGAACGTGGTGATCGTGGATGTACGTTCCGATGCCGAGCGTGCCGGCGGCAGCTTCAAAGGAGCGCTGCATATCCCGTTTGAGCAGCTGGCAACACGCTACAGCGAGATTCCAAAAGACAAAACCGTCATCGTTCACTGCGCAACCGGTATCCGTTCCAGCATCGCCTTTGAAACCCTGAAAGCCAAGGGGTTCACCAATATCAAGGTGCTGAATGCCAACGTGAAGTTTGAAGGCAACAGCCACAAGATTACTGAATAACAACGAAAACAACGTGCAGCAGTAAAAAACGGGATAGAGCACAATCTATCCCGTTTTTCACGTGTACAGTTTTCTGTTCAGCGAGCAGATTTGAGTGATTGAAACCTTGCGTACAGCGCAGGGATCAGTGCAAACAGTCCCAGCAGGGCAAAAGAGCCCAACACCCGCGGCGAGGCGATATCACCTAACCTGTTGATGCTGGCCAGGCTGGCGCCTGCATTAACAAAGACAAAGCCGCCCGGAATGATACCAAGGAAGGTGCCCAGCACAAAGGTGCGCAACGGCAGACGGGTAAGGCCAGCGGCAAGATTGATCAGAAAAAACGGAAATAACGGAACAAGTCTCAAAAATAACAGGTAGTTGATACCGCGCTCTTCAAGTTCTTTATTAATGCCATCCAGTTTGCTGCCAAACTTTGAAAGCACGGCATCACGCAGCAGATACCGGGTAACCAGAAAGGAGAGGGTAGCGCCAATGGAGGCAGCAGAAACCGCATATACCGTTCCCAGTAGTGGGCCAAAAATAGCCCCTGCCGAAAGGGACAGGATAACAGCACCCGGAAGAGCCAGGGCGGTCTGGATGATGTAGATCGCCATAAAGGCCGCCACCATCAGCAGTGCATGCTCGGCATGGTACTGCAGCAGCAGCTGACGGTTGGCCTTGAGGCTTTCCAGGGTCAGCAACCGGCCCAGATCAAGGTAGAAGAACAGGCCGACGGCTGACAGAATAAAACATAGAATAATCAGTTTGTTTTTGTTCATGGCTTGGTTGACAGTGTTATCTCGCCGTACCAGGCAGTTGCCTCGGCCCCGGTGTTGTCGGTGTCGGTCATGATGGCAATGGCTCCTGCTTCGGGTGGGTCCTCTCCAAAAACCTTCTTGAAATCAGCAAAAATATCGCGCTGCTCAGTAATCCACTGACCTGCTTTTTCATTACCGGATTCAACTGCCAGCAGCATGGCGTTGGAGGTGAAGGCGTTGGGAACATAGTCGCCCACCGGCAGCTTGTTGGCCCAGATGTAGTTCAGTGCCCGCATCTGCCAGAAGAAGCGACCGGGAAAGACCACATAGACCCGGGCAGCATAGTCATCCCCCTGTTTGGTCTTTTCATTGCCTCCGGCCACCGTGCCTGAAATCTTCCAGCTCCATTTCAGATAGCGATAGGTGTGCGGGTTAAATTTCAGCTTCTTGCTTAAACCTGAGGCAGCGCCTCTGGCATGGGCCTTCAGCACGGTTTTACCGTCTTCCTGTACAATACTGTAGCTGGTTTCGCCCTTGAAGCTTTTGCTTTCCCAGCCTTTCAGCCCATCGCTTGCGAAGCGGGAAACCTGGATTTCATCTGCGTGCGCAAAGGCATTTGAAACACAGAGCAACAGAGCAACAGAGAAAATCTGCAGCTTCATGATAACCTCGAAAAACGTAATTTCAGGCGGTTCAGCCAGCGTTTCGGTGAAGAAATCGGTTGCGTGGTAAAACTACCGGTGTCGGTCAGCAGATCGGCTATGTGTGCGGTTGGTGTGGTGGGGGCAAGCGTCTCGCAGCAGGCCCCGCAGGATGAAACAACCGGACTTCCCCCGGTTTCTGCGGCAATCAGCCTTGACTCTTTTTTGACTGTTCCGGGCACACATCCTTCAACCATGCCACCCTGACCGCAACAGCGGGTAGTTGCTCCGTGGGAGGGGATTTCTTTGATGGTGTAACCAACAGCCGTTGTCAGCGTGCGCACTGCCTGCTGTTGCGCATGATCAAAACGGGCCGGGCAGGGGTCGTGGATGACAACAACAGCAGGGTCAAGGGGCAAGGGGCAAGGGGCAAGATCAGTTGCTTCGGTTTTCTGACCCTTGACCCCTGACCCTTGACCCTGCTCTTTCAGACCTTGACCCTCAAGCAGTTCCTCGTAGACACTGGTGACTTCAAATGCCGAACCATGCTTCCGTAGAATCTTGCTGCAGCCGGGGCAGGCGGTCAGGATTCTGGTAATCCCTTTAGCCTGCAGCCGGTGGGCAAGTTTCATGAAAATCATCTCAAAACAGTCGGTCAGTCCCAGGTCATGGGATATTTTGCCGCAACAGTCCAGCACCAGGCCGATGGTGGTGTCCTGCTGCTGTAGCAATCGGTACAGGCCCCGAACCGCCTCTGGCCGGGTGCCGGGCAGGGAGCAACCGGGAAAGAAGACCGTGGTGCAGCCTACGGGGATCAGATCCCGCCGGAAGAACGGGTGGCTGCCAAGCTTTTCGTAGGTAAGCCAAGGTTGGTAGGGCTTCAGGTCAAACAGCTTTCTGGATGCAGCCTGTTGCCGCATGGCCAGAAACATAGATGACGGAGAAAGCAGCTCGGGGCAGACCGCGTCACACAGACCGCACAATGAGCACCCATATGCAGATAAAAGAACGGCAGGGGTTACCCCCTGCCGGGCGATTTGCGCCGGGGTGCCCTGCTGCTGCAGAAAGGCGCAGGGCCGCACGCACTCACCGCAGGAGGTGCAGTCATGCGCCATCGCCGCCAGCAATGTCTCAACTTTTTCTGACCCTTGCCCCATGACCCTTGCCCCTGCTTTTAACGGCCTTTTACAAACAACTCTTTGTAGGGCCACTCGGCAATGCCGCCTTCCAGGATCGTCATCCGGTCTTCAGCCACCCCTTGCTTCATCAGATAGTCATAGCTGTTCTTGGCTCCTGATTTACCACGAGGGCAGACCACTACCACCGGATCTTTAGAGGTCTTGACAACTGCAAGCGCTTTGTCCAGGCGGGCCTTTTCCTCATCGCTCTTGGCCGGGAAGGCGTTGGTTTCAATGGAGCCGACGATATGCTGCTTCTCAAAATCAGCAGCAGGCTGGATATCCACCAGAAACACCGGCTGCTTCTTGTCCAGCAGTTCTTTCAGCTCCTGCGGTTCAATGTAGTTGGCTGCCAATGCTGCGGTGGCCGTTGTCAGGGTGAGGATCAGGGCTGCTGCAAACTTCTTCATCATGATGCGTCTCCTTTATATGCGTAAAATTGAATGTTGTTGATAGCAAGAAGAACGGTTGCCTGGCAAATAGATAATCTGATAGAAAAGCGCTATCAGTTATCGATATTAACGATGGAGAGCGTATGACGTTCAAACAGTTGGAGGTTTTTCTAGCGGTTGCGGATACACGCAGTTTTTCCAAGGGTGGTGAGGCGGTCAGTCTGGCCCAATCAACGGCAAGCCAGCATATCCGCGCCCTTGAGGATCAGCTGCAGGCTCGCCTGTTTGATCGTTCGGCAAGCCAGGTTACCTTGACCGAAGCAGGCAGGCTGTTCTATGACCATGCAGCCCGGATCTGCCGATGCTGTAGTGAGGCGATTGAGGCAGTCAGGCGTTTTCAGGGGCTTGAACAGGCCACCTTGCGGGTTGGGGCCAGCACCATTCCGGCTGCTTTTCTGATACCTGATCTGCTGGGCCGGTTTTGCACTGCCTGGCCTGGTGTCAGGCTTGAACTGCAGCAGGGAGATACCCGCGAGGTGCTGCGTCTGCTGCAGGATGATCTGGTTGAACTGGCCGTGGTGGGGGGGTGTCCGACTGAAAGTCCGTTTACCTTTGAGGAGATCGGAGATGAACGGATTGTGCTGGTCGGTGCGTCTGACCGGGTGCAGCAGCAGTCAATCAGGATTGATGATCTGACCGAACTGCCGATGATCACCCGTGAAAGCGGATCAGGCACCCGTCAGGCAGTGGACAACTGTTTACTGAAGACAGGTGTTGATCCCAAGGGGTTGCGGATCGTGGCCCAGTTAGGCAGCAGTGAGGCAGTACGGCGGGCAGTGCTGGGAGGAGGCGGGTATGCCTTTATCTCATCATTAGCCGTGGCCCGAGAACTGGCTGATGGAACCCTGACTATGATGAACGTGCAGGATTTTGAGGTAAAACGCTGCTTTTATCTGGTATGGCTGTCCGGCAGAACCTTGTCTCCTGCTGCAGAGGCCTTCAGGGATTTGATACGCACTTCACTCAATGGTTGATCTTGTGAAAACAGCGGGTTGTTACGCGGAGCCGGTGGTGCGGGTTGTAGATGGTGAAAGGAACGATCTGTATGGGACTAGCTGAATATCTGTTTATTGCGTTGTTCTTCGGGCTGCCCGGCCTTGCCGGCGCCTGGCTGGCCCGCAGTCGCGGCAAGCATCCGTTGCTGTGGGGGCTTTTGTCAGCACCGTTTCCGTTTTGTCTCTTAATCCTCTGGTTTCATAAGCCTGATCGTGAGATTCAGGGTCATTTCAGGCAGTGTCGGCAATGCGGCGGCATCTATCCGTGGAAACTGACGCACTGCCGCTACTGCGGGGTTCCGGCATCTGCCGACATCACCTGATCCGGTGTAGTAGCAGGCTGGATGATCAGGTGCGGTCTTTAAAACGCTCGTTAATTTCACCTATTTTCGGCAGGATAGCCATGAATGCCGCAACCAGTGCTGGATCAAAATGACTGCCGGCGTTTTCCTGCAGGTTGGCTACGGCCTCTTCCACCGGCCAGGCCTTTTTATAGGGACGCTCAGAGGTCAGGGCAATGGTGCGGGCCACTTCCAAAAGCTCTGTTTCAGCGCCGTCTAAAATGTCTGCGCCGATCAGTACGTGGGTCTCCATGATGGCCCTCTCTTCCGGTGTTAACCGTCCTGGTTTCAGCAGGATGGTGTCCGAAATGCCGATCTTGCCGATATCGTGCATTGGGCTGGCATGCAGGATGGTCTCGCACTGTTCGCGGGAATAGCCGATCTGCTCTGCCAGCAAGGCGCAACTGTGGCTCATCCGCAGGACATGCTGCCCGGTTTCATTATCGCGGTATTCAGCGGCCCGACCCAAGCGACGTACCACCTCCAGGCGTGAGGTAACCACCTCGTGGGTCCGCTGTCGTACCAGCTCTTCCAGCACCTCTTTCTGGTGGTGGGTCATCCGCAGCGAAAGCTGGGCATCCAGCATGTTCCTGACCCGCGCCAGCAGCTCAAAACGATCAAATGGCTTGCCGATAAAGTCCCGTGCCCCGGCCTGCAAGGCCTTCATCAGAAAATCACGGCCCGATTGGGCGGTCAGCACCACGATCGGCGGCATCAGCGGATCCTGCAGGGCAAACAGCTGCTCCATCACCTCGTAGCCGTTTAAGTACGGCATGTTGATATCCAGCAAGATCAGATCCACCGGCTCCTGCTGGTAGGTAAAGACCACCAGGCGGGGATCCTGAATCGACACCAGGTTGGTATAGCCCTCATGGCGCAGTATCCGCTCAAGCAGTTTCAGGTTGGCCGGTTCATCGTCAATCAGCAGGATACGGGCCTGCTGGTGTAGATTGGGTGTCAAGCTACCGGTGGTTGTCACGCTGCATTCTCCTTCAGGGGGGTGATGCACTGATCGATCTGTTCAAACAGTTGACCAACGTCCACTGGCTTGATCAGGTAGGCCGCAAAACCGGCCTCCAGCGCATCATCAATCTCGCTCTGCTGGGCATTGGCAGAGATGGCAATCACCGGCAGGTCTACGGTCTCCGGTGTACAGCGCAGGGCTGCCAGGGCCTCAAAACCGTCCATGCCGGGTAGGTTGATATCCATCAGCACCAGATCCACCCGGCAGTTACGCAGCAGCTCCAGTCCATCTTCAGCTGAATCGGCCTCAAGCATGGTGATTGCCGGACGGTTGGCAAGCAGCTTACGGATCAGCCGCTGATTGGCCGGATCATCCTCAATTGAGAGTACCGTGGAGTGTCCGGTGGTGATATCAGTATGGAGGACAGTAAAACGTTCATCTGCCTCTTTGGTGACTTCATCCGGCTGCATTGCCACATCAGATGGGAGTTCAAACCAGAACAGGCTGCCAACCCCCGGTTTTGATTCCACACCGATCTGGCCTCCCATGGCCTCCACCAGACGCTTTGCCAGGGCCAGGCCGATGCCGGTGCCTTCAACGCCGCTTCCCACCGGAATACCTCGGGCAAACGGGTCAAACAGGTGAGGCAGAAAGTCTGGGTCAATACCGTTGCCGGTATCCTGCACCATGATCCGGCAGATCTCTGGTGCCATCCGTTTGCATCCCAGGGTGACAAAGCCGTTGTCATGGTTGTACTTGACCGCGTTGGACAGCAGGTTGATCAGGACCTGACGCGTGCGCAGCTGATCGCAGACCAGGCGGCAGGAGCAGCTTTCAGACGGGCAACAGGGCAGGGTAACCAGACTGATACCGCGTTTATCTGCCATCGGCGTAATGAGTGAACGACACTCATCAAACATCTGGCTGACGGCCACGCGGGTCAGGGTGATTTCAAGGTGGCCGTTTTCGATCCGTGACAGGTCAAGGATCTCATTAATCAAGTCCAGCAGATGGCGGCCAGCCCGCAGGATCTCATCCACATTGTCATGCTGTTCTTCACTCAGCGGCTCAAGCGGGTCGTTCTGCAGTACCTGCGAAAAGCCGATAATGGCGTTTAGCGGGGTTCGCAGCTCATGGCTCATCCGCGAGAGGAATTCAGATTTGGCAGCACTGGCCTGCTGCATTTCGGTCAGGGAATGGCGCAACGCCTGCTCGGTTGCCCGCAGGTCGGTCAGGTCAACGCCAAAGGTGCCGACCAGCTGTACCTCGCCATGGTTAGAAAGGATCGGAAAACCGTTGACCTGGAAGATCCGGGGCTGCCCCAGCGGATCAGCCACCGTGATTTCAACCTGTCTGGTGGCGCGGGATTCACGGATATCCGCAATGAACCGGTCCATGGTATCAGCCTGTTCCGGCTGATAGAGTGAGCGGTTGTCGATCTGCTGCAGCGTGTTGGAAAGCCTGAAGAAGCGGCGATAGGCATCACTGCAGGCCACCAGCGCTCCTGCCCGGTTGCGGATGGCGATCAGGTTGGGCGAATTGGCTAAAAGTCCTTCCAGCTGCGAGGCCATCAGCCGTACCGGGCTGACAAACTGTTTGTTGATGTAGAATAATCCAAGGGTAAGGCCCAGCATGAGCAGGGTGCTGCCTAACAGCAGGGCAAACCAGCCGCCTCGCAGCACTGCGGAAAGCAGTTTACGGTCTGAAACCCCCACCTGGATAACTCCGGCCAGTTGATGATCAAAACTGCTGTAATAGGGCAGGGTTACCTCACGTAACGATACACCTTGGTGGTTCAGGGCTCTGATGGTTCGACTTTGGGTGCGCAGTACCTCCTGCACAACCGCCAGGGCTTCAGGATCCAGACGGGTGTCGTTTAATTGCGGGGTACTGTGGGCGATTACCTCGCCATTGGTATCAGCCAGCAGCAGGTAATGGATATCATTATGTTGCCTCTTGATATCCTCCAGCAGCAGGCGGGCCTGATACTTGCCGGAAAAACTGATTCTGCTGACCGAATCGGACAGGATGCTGGTCAGCAGCGTGGAGAGATCATCCTGGGCCTTGTTAAGGCTGTATTTGAAATAAACACCGGCCAAGAGCAGGATCACCAGCATCATCAGGGCGATCATGGTGCCGAAGGCAAGGTACATACGTCGTTCCAGCTGCTGCATGCCGGTGGAGTTAGGTGATGCTTCTGTAGGTGGGGGCTGTTGCGGCATCTGGGCGGTTTTCCCCTTGTGAGTACGGCGTTGTCATGATTACGGCTGGTTTTTGGCGCACCAAGTCACAGCACCCCGTCCTTGATCTCACGGATGATCTCCACTTGTCGCTGAAAGATGAATTTGGAAAGCTGACGTTCAGCAGTCTTGTCAGGAGTCATGGCAAACTTGTAACAGTAAGGGCGTTCGGTATCGGCGATGCTGATCAGCCGTGTCGGCATGTTCAGGCTGAAGGTTGTCTGCTGCTCGTTATCAGTCAGGCTGAAACTGATGATTACCTCACTGCCGGGCTCCAGAGGGCAGTAATCCTGCACTGCCACGTTCAGGCCGGACAGGGAGAGGTCATGCAGTTTGCCGTCAAGCAGGCCTGCCGGGGTGGTCATACTCACCTCAGCCGGCTGGTCAAGCTCCAGCCGCAGGAAGTTGCGACGTTCGGCCATGATCTCCACATAGCAGAACTTGACAAACGAGGCGGCCTTTTTCCTGACATTGACATACTGGGCCTGGGCAAACAGATCAAACGCGAAGAGGGGGCTGCGGATAAAGACATACCGGTCATGTTCAACCGTAAAGGCCTGTTCGGCCTGCAGGTCAAGATCAAGCACGCCCCGATCAAGGCCGACAATGGTGGCCGGGTAGCTCAGCAAAAGCCCCTTGTAGTAGTTGATCAGCTTGAGGGTTGCCTTGGGATTGGCCTTGAAGATGGCAACGATCTCATCATGATCTTCGTCAAAGGTCTTTTGGATACGGGTACTGTAGAGGTCAAGTGCGTTCATGATAATCCCTGAATCGGGTCTGGTGTAGAAGCTGATGCCGGTGGTGCCGGTATCCCGATCATGCGCAGGCAGCTTTCATCTCTGCCTCAAGCCGGGCCAGCACCTCTTCAGAAACCCCCAACAGCTCCGCCTCGGGCAGCGTATTATCCGGCTGCAGATACTGCGGATAGAGGTTCAGCCCATAGCGCATGCTGTTGAAATTAGCCAGCCGGACAATGGCAAGCAGCTGGTCGTCAGGATCAGGCTCATCGTCATGGTGATGGGCCACCATCTGGTAATAACGTGGGGGAATATCCCAATAATCCATGATCCTGCAGCCCTGTTCCACATGCATGTCGGAAAAGACATCCAGCACGGTCTCCAGATCCAGGCTACACTGGTTGGCCGGGTCCAGGCTGATCCGCTCCATGGCCTTGATCAGATACAGTTTGCCGATATCATGCAGCAGACCGGCCAGATAGGCCTGTTCAGCCAGTTCTCTGCACCCGATGGCAATGGCAAGTGAACGGCACCCCACGGCGCAGGCATGAGAGTGCTGCCAAAGCCCCTGCATGATCTGATGCACCAACGGGACTGACGAGTGATGCAGGGCAGCCTGGGAGGCCGCCATTGCCAGCGAGGTGATCTGCCGGGCCCCCAGCCGGTTGACCGACTCTTTGATGGTGTCTGATTTATAGCGACCGGCGTATGCCGATGAATTCGCCATCCGCAGGATCTGGATCGCCAGACCCGGGTCCTTGTTGATGGTGTTGATCACATCGTCCATGGCAACATCCTGATCGGCCAGCTGCTGCAGCAGCTCTAACGCCACGGAGTTAAAAACCGGCAGCTCAATCGGCTGCATGCAGATCTGGTAACGCAGTTCAAGGGGAAAGCTCATGGGGTGCCTCGTGTTGCTGCAGCAGCCCTGATCTGCAGCAGCAGGGTTGTAATCCGGCCGGTGTGCTGTTTCTGGGTCGCTTCCAGTCGCCCCAGAATCTTGTCTACCTCAGCGGTATCGCCGGTAAAACGCTGAAAAACCTGACGCTCGATCAGTGAGTTTTCAAAATCAGCCACTGCTGCCAGGGCCTGCAGCTCATTCAGACGGCCGGATTCCAGTTTCTGTATAAATTCCTGCAGGAAGCTGATCATGTTGCTGATCGTATAGGTACGGGTCCTTCCTTCGGCAAAACGGGCTTGGTCTGCCAGACAGGCAGACTGGAGCTGTTCGATCCAGCCGGCATGCTCCATCTCTTCACTGACGAGGGCCTGATAGCGGTCGGCATGGTCAGGATAACGCTGCGCCATCTGCTGGTAGATGGAGGCCATCAGCAGCTCCAGCTCCATCAACAGCTCAAGTATCTTGTTCTGATGGACCTCAAGGGTCATGACGGTATCCCGGCTTCAGCCTCCTGCAAAAGGAGTGATGAAATGGCACTTTCAGCGCGTATTTTCTGATAAAAATCTTCAATGGCAGCAATGTGCCCCTGATCGCTTGACATCATGGCGTTGAACAATGCCTGAAACGAGACATCGTTAAAAACAGCCACACAGGAGAGGTGAAACTTGACCAGGTACTGTTCAAGTTTGATGGCAAACTCAAGCGCTTCAAGCAGGGAGAGCTTGTTTGACGGTAACCCCTCAATAACGTTGGTCAACCGCGCAATCAGCTTGTCTGCGGTTTCCAGGGTTATGGTGCTCTGGATCTGCAGCCCTTTTCTCAGTTTCAGCGCCAGGGTAAACTGTTCGGCATGATTTTGTTCTTCAACCGCGGTTTTTCTCCAGAGATACACTGCTTCGGCATTGTCGGTGTAGGTCTCGGCAAAACGGGTGTAGAGCTCTTGACTGAGCAGCTCAATGGTACGGCATTTTTCAAGCAGAAGCTGGTCGTTGAGGGTGATGCCTGCTGCCGATTCCTGATTGTTCATGGATTGTCTCCGTAAAACCTGAGTTCAAACGGTGTATACGATACCAGAAAAATGCAGGATGACAACCGTATTGACCAATAAGATGTCAAAACGGCAGCCAACTAGCTGCCGTTTACTAGTATTGTCTTACTCAACTTTTGCAAACTTCCCTTTTTCTCCGCATTTCTCACATTTCTGCGGTTTGCAGCGGCCTTCCTTGCTGAAGCCACAGGCGCATTTCCAGGTTGCCATCGGTATCACCTCCTTACGTGCCTCTCAGGTAGTTGTGTTGGAAAGATCCATTTCTGCTGAAAAGAGCCGCACAGCGTTGCGGCCGGACTGCTTGACCAGATACATGGCTTGATCGGCATGCAGTGATAGCTCCTGTTCGGTTATGCCATGATCCGGGAACAGGGCAATGCCGATGGAGCTGGATACGGCTACGGTCTGGCCTGCAAGCAGAAAGGGCTGTTCCAGGGCGCTGCGGAGTTTCTCTGCCACCAGCAGGGCATCCTGCTTACCTTCCAGCTTGGCAAGCATGATGACAAATTCATCGCCGCCGATCCTGCTGACCACATCAGAGTTTCTGACGGCTGCCTGCATCCGTTGCGCTGCCTCTTTCAGCAGCAGGTCGCCGACTGCGTGGCCAAAGGTGTCGTTTACCTCTTTAAAGTGGTCAAGATCAACAAACATCAGGGCCACGTTATACTGTTCCCGTTTGGCCAGGGCCAGGGTCTGTTGCAGCAGGTCACTGAAGAGCGTGCGGTTGGGCAGATCGGTCAGGGTGTCGTAGCGTGCCAAGTGCTGCAGCCTGGCTTCATACTGCTTGCGTTCGGTGATATCGAGCTTGACCGCCACATAGCGGTTGATAACGCCGTTGGTGTCGTATACCGGCGAAATATGGGCCTCTTCAAAGTAAACCACGCCATTTTTGCGTTTATTGATAAATTCACCGGTCCAGGGTTTGCCCTGGCTCAGGTTGTCCCACAGGGCCGCAAAGACCAGCGGATCGGTCTGGCCGGACTGCAGAATGGCCGGGTTCTGGCCAATGGCCTCGGCAGCACGGTAGCCGGAGACCTTTTCAAACTGCGGGTTGACGTATTGGATGGTGCCGTCCAGATCGGTGATGACGACCGAGACCGGGCTTTGCTCAATCGCTACCGACAGGGAGCGCAGTTGCAGTTCTGTTTTTTTACGCTCGGTGACATCCCGCTCTACAATGAAGATCTCGCGGGGGCTGCCGTCGCTGTTGCGTAGAATCTCGGCATTTGCCTCAATAAAGATCTGGCTGCCGTCCATCCGGTTGACCAGGTATTCTGCAGCGCCGGTGTAGGTTCCCTGCAGCAGCAGGCCAATCCGTTCCAGGGCCTGGGCATGCCAGGCAGGATCAACAAAATCAAGCATGTTGCGCCCCTGCAGCTCATCAAGGGAATTGCAACCGGACATGGCCAGCATCCGATCCGATGCCTGGTGAATTACCCCATCCAGCGAGGTGATCAGGATGCCGTCCGGTGAGGTGTTGATGATGGTACGCCAGAGCTGCTCCTGCTCAGCCAGGGCCGCATTAGCCCTTTTCAGTTTCAGATTCCAGTAGAACGAGAGGCCGATCAGCAGGGCCAGCACAACGGCAATCTTCAGAATCAGCCGGTAATCAAACGGTCTGACCACAGTGATATGGACATGGCGGTTGGTGATCGCCTCCTGCTCACGGGGGGTGATGGTGGCGATCCCCTTGTTCAGGATATCGCGCAGCATCGGTTCTGATTTGTGTACGCCGATCCGCAGACGGTTGGTGAATTCGTCCGGGGCCTGACCGGCGATCTTGAGGGTGAACAGCCCTTGTTTGCGGATGGTGTAGGCTGCAATGGTCAGGGAGCGCAGGGTCAGGTCGGCCCGGTGTTCTGCCACTGCCTTGAACACCTCGGTCTCTGAACTGCCGGTGTTGAGTACCCTCAGACCAGGGAACTGCTTCCGGATCTTTTCATCAATGGCAGTGCCACCCGGCAGCGCAATGGTCTTGCCCTCCAGAAGCGCCAGATCAGTGATGTAGGGGTGTTCTTCCCGGGTGATAAAGACATTGGGGTCGGTAAAGAGCGGTTCGGTAAACAACAGCCACTGATCCCGTTTGGGGGTCTGGTTCAAAAACGGCAGAATCAATACCTTGCGACTTTGTGAAAGGGTTACTGCCTCATCCCAATCCCTGGCCTTGATGTAGGTAAAACGGATACCCAGCCGCTGTTCCAGCAGCTTCAGCAGGTCTGCGGCAATACCGGTAAAGGTGCCGCTGTCGTCCATCTGCTCGTATGGGGGCCAGTCAGGATCAGGACAGACCGTGATCGGGCCTAGTTGCTGCAGATAGCGCTGTTCAGCCGGGGTAAGGGTAACCTGCGGATCAGGTGCCGTGGCCGTGAGCGGAAGCCCGAGCTCCTGAGGTGTGGCGCTGCAGGGTAGGGGAGCGCATAAGAGTAATGCCCAGCAGAGAAACAGTAGCGCTGCCCTGAGGAGGGTGCTGCTGATTTTCGGAACCGTTCGGTGGGCCGTAAACTTCAACATCATGAGATGGTCTGGTCGATTCAGATTGATTTATTGAGCTGTATTCTGTTCAGGCAGTTGCCGGTGTTGCCGCAAGTTTAAACTTCTGCACCATGCTGGTCAGCTTGGCTACCTGCCGCTCCAGACCCTGTGCTGCATCAGACGATAGAGCTGCACTTTCAGCATTCTGCTGGGTAACCTGATTGATCTGCGCAACAGCTTGATTGATCTGATCTATTCCAGCTGCCTGTTCCTGGGTGGCCTGTGAGATATCGTCGGTCAGTCGGCTGATGGCATGGGCAGCATCAACCGCCCCTACCAGCTGACGGTTGATATCGCGGGAGAGATTCTCGCCATTGTGTGAAAGCTCCAGTGAGGTCCTGGTCAGAGCCTCGGTCCGTTTGGCCGCATCAGCTGATCGAGTTGCCAGGTTGTGGATCTCGTCGGTCAGGCTGCGGAAGTCATTGCCGGCGCCTTCGACATGGGCAGCCTCAATGGCGGCGTTTACCCCCAGCAGATTGGAAAACATGGCCACATCTTCCAGGTCTTCGATCAGGTACTGGAACTCTTCACGTAACTTTTCCGCTTCATCGCCGTCACCAAACGAGACCTGTTTGCTGAACGCCTTCATACCTTTGGCGGTCTCAGTGCAACGCTGACCAAGTTTTCTGATCTCCTGGGCTACGACACCAAAGCCGCCAGCCGAGGTCCTGATCCTGACCGCCTTGTCAATGGCACTGGTGGAAAGGGAGCCGGTCTCTTTTGAGATGCCGTCGATCTCGTTGACAATGGCAGTGGTGTTATCAGCTGCAGCACGAATCTTGGACATGGCCTCCAGCATCCGTTCCATGGCCTGTTGGGCCTGTTCCATCGCAATAGCTGCCTCGTGGGCGTTTTCCTTGGCCTGGGTGGTCTTGCCGGAGCTGGTTGAGGCGCTGCTGGTAATCCGCTCAAGGTTGCCGGATGTTTCTGATAACTGATGGCTCTGTGCGCTGGCGCCTTCAGAAACTGCAGCTGATCCTGCCGTAATCTGGTGTCCAACCTTCGAGACCAGATCAACGGTCTCTGAAACCTGCGAAATGGCATTGTGCAGCGCCTCGGCAGTGGTGTTCATTGCCTTGCGGATCACGGCATGATCACCGTGGTAGCGGCCACGCATCCGGGCACTCAGGTCGTAGCGGGCCAGCCGACCAAGGACGTTGCTGGCCTCGTTGACCGGATCGAGCACCGCATCAAGCGTGCCGTTCATGCCATGGATCAGCTCTTTCCAGATGCCGTCGTAGTCCCAATCGTTGCCGCGGGTCTTGAGGTTGCCTTGTCTCACTGATTCAGTCAGGTTGGTGGTTTCCTTGTGCATGCCATACAGGATCGCCAACAGGGTGTTGATGTTCTGCTTGATGGTATTGAATTCACCGGGATAGTCGTCGATCACAAAAGGTGGGATGGTACCGTGGGCAATCTGGTCCAGGGCAGAACCAGCCAGGCGCATCGGCGTGATCAGCGCATCAAGCATGCTGTTCACCAGTTTGAGCAGCTCTGCGTCCTGGGGGGTGTGTCCGGCCAGTTCACAGCGCTGGTCGATAGAACCGGACATCATCGCTTCAGCTACCGTTTGGATCGCCTGGTAGGCAGGGCTGGAGGTCTGTTCACTCATTGAAGTTCTCCTGAAAAGGTGGCTGTTAACTTATTTAATTCACTGATCACTATTGCTACAGCAGCAGGAATGGCTGCTGCAACGGCAGGGGTCATGGGGTCGCCCAGTGCATCAAAGCAACAGCCTTCAACCCCCACCAGTCTGGTCTGGTGCGGCATCCGCTCAGGATAAAGGGTCTGACCAATGGCGATGGTGTCCTTGAGCCCGATGCCGTGAGCTGATATGGAACAGCCTGCACCAGGGCAGGGCAGCTGATCCCATGACCTGGAGGTGACCGTGCCTGGTGGATCACCAAATTGGACCGCATCAACCACGATCATCAGCCTGTCCTGACCGTCCAGAAACTCCAGCAGGGCAATACCGCCCACGCCGCAGTATTCAAGACGGGTGCCTTCCGGTAACCCGGCGTGCCTTAACTGCTGATAAACCGCATGGCCCACGGCGTCATCAGCCACCAGCTCGTTGCCGATGCAGACCACCAGGGCGTGTGGGACCTTCACTGGCTGCAGGTCCTGATGCTGCAGACCGGACCAGTCTCAAGGATCTCCGACTTGACCGGGCGATGCAGCAGTTCATTGACGATACCGTCAAAATAGGAATGAAACAGGCGGCAGACCGCACTGCCGGTCTCCATGTTCCGCAGGGTGCAGACATCCCGCAGGGCGCAGCGATCAAAGCGCACGGTGGCGGCAGACGCACCTTCCGAAACCGCAGTCATCTCAAAGCCGGCCTGCATCCGTTCTGCCAGGATCTTGAGTACTGATGCCAGATCAGGTTCTTCCAGGGCCAACGGCAGCTTGCGGGCCATGGCTCGACCGGCGATCCGCCCGACCGGTGCGGTGGCGCCGCCCATGATATTGTCTATGGTGTTGGCAAAGCTCTCGATCAGAAAGGCCACCTCGGTAAAGGCTGCCTGATGGTCCTCATGGGTCATCTGCAGGGCGTTGTCGTTGGTCATAGGAATTTCCCCATCCGCTTGCTGAATTCCAGATCGCGGTAGAAGTTTTTCACCTGATGGTAGTTACTGTGGGTGATCGCACCGGACGGACAGATGTAGGCGCAGGAGAGGCAGGCGATGCAGTCTTGGGCATGCCCCACGGTGCAGAGCCGTTTGTCTTCATCAAAACCGAAGACCTTGGTGGGGCAGATGTCAACGCACATCTCGCAGCCCCGGCAGGCCTGTTCGTGAACATGAATCTCAACCGTTTGTGCAGTGCTCACCGGCTACCTCCTGATAGTCCTGACGGTTTCGCCGCCACGGGTGATAGTAATATCCAGCGGCATGGCCCCCACGGCATGGGTTGCGCAGGAGAGACAGGGGTCATAGCAGCGGATGCTGAACTCAACGGCATTCAGCAGCCGCTGGTCATCGGGCCGCTGCAAGACGTGGGAAACCGCTGCCTGCTCGATGGAACGGTTGATGATGGCCTGGTTCTGCTGGGTGGCCACGATCAGGTTGGCGGCACGTACAATGCCGTCTTCGTCGATCTCGTAATCGTGGATCAGGGTGCCGCGGGGCGCCTCGGAATGGCCCACGGCCCGTCCTCCCTGAAACTTGACCGGCACCCTGGTCTCACCGTTTATGGCAGGATCGCGCAGGATGTCGTCGGCCCGCTCAACGGCCCAGATCAGCTCCACCAGCTTGGCGTAGGCCTGGAACAGCGTAATATGGCAGGGATAGCCGCCAAGCTTGAACATCTCTTCCATTTCACGGTTGGCCCATTCGGTATTGAACTGCCTCATGGCGTTCATCCGGGCCAGGGGGCCGACCCGGTAATCGTGCATCACCCCTTCATGCCTGAAGCTGACCCGCTTCATATAGGAGAAGTCCACCACCGACTCAACCAGGTATTGGTCATAGTCCTGCACCGGGAACTCGGCCTTGACCACGCCGTTCTCATCCACCGCACGGATCTTCCCTTCAATCAGCGAAATCCGGTTATCCAGCACCGTGCCGACACCCCACGATGGAGCAACCCAGTCGGAGAACATGGCCGGATGCTTCTCGATCATGGTCATCACGAGCTGTTTGACCACCGGCGCCAGTTCCCGGGCCAGAACCATCCCTTCATCCACCAGGCTCTGCAGTATCCCCCTTTTTTCGCTGTCCAGAACAAAGGTGATGCCGCCAGCCACTGAGGTGACCGGATGGGTGCCGCGGCCACCGACCACCTCGTTGATCCGTTGGCCAATGGTACGGATGCGCAGCGCTTTTTTAGCTACTTCAGGGTTGGCCTGTACAATACCGACCACATTACGGATGGCCGGATCAGCATCCAGCCCCAGCACCAGATCCGGCCCCTGCAGTACAAACAGGGACAGGGCGTGGGAGTGGATGATATGGCCCATGTACATCAGCTCCCGCAGCAGCATGGCGGCTGGCGGAGCAACTATGCCGCAGGCATGGTCCAGGGCGTTGGAGGCGGCGATATGGTGGGCCGTGGGGCAGACACCGCAGATCCTGGCCGTTATGTGGGGCATCCGATTGGCCTCCATCCCCACCAGGATCTTCTCAAAACCGCGCAGTTCGTTGACCACCAGTCCGGCGTTGTCCAGCGACCCGTCCTCCTTCAGGTTGACGAACACCTTGGCATGACCTTCGATACGGGTGACCGGGTCGATACGTATGGTGCGGGAGTTACTGTTTTCTGTATGGGCTGACATCTCAGCTTCCTCCTAGCCGTGTGCGGCTTCGTAATCCTCATTGGCCTCATGGATCCACTTTTTGATCAGGAAGGTGGGCTTTTCGCTCACCATCGTGCTGGCCATGGTGTAGGAGTAATGGGATTTTGAGCTTTTCTCGATCTCTTTGATGATCTCTTCCCGCGGAATTTTGGTCATGCGGGCCATCCGGTCAGCAATCTCGGTGCGGATATCCCGGTTCGGCTCGGTCAGGATCTGCATGGTGGCACCGGCACAACCGGTGCAGGGTACCCCGTTGGTGGGGCAAGGGGAGAGGCAGCGGTCAATGGTGGCCGACCCCATACAGATGTAGCCCTGGGACAGGAAGCAGAGGTCAGGATCGGGGATGCCGTCGGTATGCTGCCTGATTTCGGATACATCACTCTTCTTCATCTGACGCTTGCACTTGGCGCAGACCGATTCCTTGGTGGCTTTGGGGGTACGGCCTTCCAGCAGCGAGAGCAGGGCGTCAAAGATATAGGTGGGATGGGGCGGACAGCCGGCCAGGTACAGATCCACCTCAATCACCTTGTCAATCGGCGTCACCGACACCTCAAGGGGCGATATTTCCCTGTTAGGCAGCGTGGTGGTAATGGTGGTCTTGTTGTTTAGATAGACCGCATCGGCAATCTCTTCACGGGTATGGACATTGCCTGCCCCGGCCGGGCCGCCAAATACGGCGCAGGAGCCCCAGGCAATGATCAGGTCACAGCTGTTACGCATCTCAATGGCTGCCTGTTTGTCGTGTTCATTGCGAATGGCACCGGAGACCAGGCCGATTTTGGCCGGCGGGTAGTCCTTGATATCGGTCAGCACCGGGCAACGCTGGATCCTGACCGACTCAAGCACTGCCAGAATCTTTTCGTGCAGGTCTACAATCGCAATATGGCATCCGGAACAGTCGGACAGCCATTCCGTGTTGATGGTAACCAGTTCGGCACTCATGCGGCACCTCCGGCGCTACGGATGGTCAGCTTCTTCATGCAGGCGTTCTCACCGGCATGGATGATCTCCAGTGCGGAATCTGCCCCCATAACCGTCTCCAGTGCGCCGGCAAAAAAACCGTTCATCATGGTGCAGAGCGATCCTTTCTGGCAGTGACCGAAACGGAACAGAGACTGGCGAATCATGCAATCGCGAAAGACCAGACTGATTTCCTGCCCTTCCGGCGTCTGCTGGACCAGATCCGGTTGATCATGCATCTTGAAGGTCTCAAACAGCCAGAGAAAGCCGTTTTTCACCAGCACGTCACGGGTGGCCTGCAACGCCTGCTCAAGGTTGTCGGTTTTCGGGATGGTGCGGGAGAGGTTCTTGCCAAGGTTTTTGCCGGCCAGGTAGGAGATGCTGTTGGCTGACTCGCCAATCGCCTCCTCCATGCCGCTGGCAATGGNNGAAAGACCATGGTCTCCTGCAGGGCGAGGCGCGGGTCGGCAGGCAATGTCGTGTTGACCGTTTCTGACATGATGTGTAGGCCTCCTGTTTGGTGCAACTGTAATGCATTTGTAACGTGGAGGAACTGGTATACAGATTTTTTCCTGATTTGTAAGTATTCTTTATTTGATGCAGACCTTGCGAACTTCCTTCAGGTCGGTCAGGCCCTGGAAGCATTTCAGGATGCCGTCCTGCTTGAGGGTGGTCATACCGTCGCTGATTGCCTGACGCCTGATCAGTTCGATCTCTGATTTACGCTTGATCAGGGCCTTCATCTGATCAGTACCTTCCAGCAGTTCGTGGATGCCCAGACGTCCCTTGTAGCCGGAATCACCGCATTTGGCGCAGCCCACTGCCTTCCAGAGCTTGATCTCTGCCGGATTGATGCCGGTTTTTTTGAAGTCTTCCACGCCATACTCCATGATGATCTCTTCCAGTTCCTTGCGCTCGGGCTGGTACTGCTGCTTGCAGTCGCACAGCCTGCGGCAGAGCCGTTGAGCCAGGATGCAGAGGATGGCGTCAGAGAAGGAGAAGGGATCAAGCTCCATATCCAGCAGACGGGTGANNGTGGAAAAGACCAGGTGGCCGGTCAGGGATGATTCCACGCCGATCTCGGCGGTCTCCTGATCTCGCATCTCACCCACCATGATCACATCCGGGTCTGCCCGCAGGAATGAGCGCAGGGCAGCGGCAAAGGTAAAGCCGATCTTGGGATGGACCTGGACCTGGCGCAGGCCACGCTGGGTGATCTCCACCGGGTCTTCAGCAGTCCAGATCTTGGTCTCGGGGGTGT